>NZ_SMKK01000055.1 GCF_004348425.1 Actinomadura sp. 7K507 | reverse complement strand
CGATAAGGGCGGGTGCGACAATGACGAGGGAAAGGCGCGCACGTCATGAGTGACGGGTTTCCGGATCTTCCGCAGGCCCCGCCCATCGACGGCGGGCCACGGCCGCCGGCGGCCGCATACGAGCGGTTCACGCGGCAGGCCGTGCTCTACCTGCCCGTCGTCCGGCGCGGTGAGCTGCTCGGGCATCTGTGGGCGGCGGAGTCCAACCCGAAGGCCGCCGGTTTCATCCGGCGGATCGCCGCTCAGGCGGCGGGCGCGGAAGCCGCCGATGTCTGGGGGCGCCGCCTGGACGACGCGCACGGCCGCGGCGTCGCCGCCCCGGACGCGATCCGGCGCTGGGCGGGCGCGGCCGAGGACCCGGTCGGCGGCGCGATCCCGGCGGACGCGCGGGAGCACCGGGCCGCGAACCTCGCCGCCCTCCACGAGCTGACCAACCCCGGCGCGCCGGTGACGCCCGGCCCCCTCGTCCAGGACGGCCTGTACCCGGACGGGACGCCGGCGGACCGCTCGCAGGACTGGGGCCCGCTCGTGAGCGTCCGGCCGCCGTCGTACGCGCAACGGACGACCGGGCCGGTGCTGTTCTTCCCGGTGACGCGCGATGGGGCGGTCCTCGGGTACGTGTGGGCGTCCCTGCCGGAAGACGGGCCGCAAGAAGGGCCGCAGGAGGGGGCGGGCGAGGCCGCGTCCTATCTCCGGCGGACGGCCGCGGGCCGGGACGGAGAGATCGCGGCGGGGCTGTGGGAGGCCCGGCTGGCGCACGCCTTCGGGGAGGGCGTCCCGGCCGCGGAGGCGGTACGCCGCATGCGCGGAACCCCCGAGGACCGGCTCGCCGGCGGTATCGCCGCCGACGCGCAGGAGGGCCGGGCGTCCACGCTGGACGAACTGGACCGCCTGGCACGGGCATGACACCGGGCACGGGCATGACACCGGGCACGGGGCGTGACGCCGGGTGCGGTCGCCGCCGTCACGGATCATCACGGGAGTCGTTGTGAAGCTGGTGAGGAAGACCTATCCGCGGTACTTCGTGTACGACGAAAGGCCGGTCGTCCTCCTGGAGACGCCGGGCGGGGGGCTGGACTGCCTGGCCGCCGACCCCCGCAGCGGGGCCTTCGTGCGCGCCATGCGCTACATCGGCGAGCTGGACTTCAACCGTGACGCCGACATCGACGAGCTGCCGTTCGAGGAGTTCGTCGCCGCCGTGGAGATGTTCCGGGCCCGGAAGGGGCTGGGCGAAGGCACCGTCATGGCCCTCTACGAGACGATGCGCGGGCTTGAGGAGACCGCCCAGGAGGGCGGTGGCAGGCGGCTGACTCCGGAGGAACAGGCACTGATCCGTTCCCTGAGCAAGCGGACGAATCCGCTGTTCGACGAGTCGCTGCGTGAGCGGGGGCTGGCGGGCACCCCGCAGCCGGCGCCCGCGGGGATGCGGATCGCCCGCCTCTTCGACTCCGCCGGCCCGTCGGGCACACCGGTCGTCGAGCGCCCTTCGGTCCCCGAGGGAGAGCGTGAGGGGCTGCTGCGGTATCTGGAGCGCGCCCCGATCGTCCTCGCGGCTCGCGGCTACGACACCGATGTCCTCGATCCCGGCCGCCGCGCGGAGGTACCGATGAGCTACCACACCGACGGCACGTGGATCTGGCCCGGCGCGGTCGCCTACTACCTGCGCGTCCACGGCGTCCCGCCCGAGCCCGACCTGGTCGGTTTCGCACGCGGGAACGGGTTCGCGGTTCCCGAGGTGGACGAGGACGCGCGCCGCGAAGCCGTGGCGACCATCCAGCGGCCGGCGGACACGCCCTGAAATGGCTCCCCCGCAGGCACAGCACGAGCGCGAACTGGTCGCCCGGCTCGCCCCCGAGAGCCCGATCCTGTTCGCGCGGGCCCGTCACGTTCTGCGTGACATGACACGGGACGGCGCCGCCCGATTCCGCGTCGGTGCCGTGGAGCAGGGGTGCCGGTCGGTCCTGCACGGCGAGAACGGCTGGCAGTCCGTTCATCGGCCGGCCGCTTCCACCGACGCGACATCCGGCCAGCCACACGGCCGGGCATCCGACGAGCCACAGGGCCGGGCATCCGGCCATGCGACGGCGAGGGAGGCCACGGCACACGCGGTCGGCGGCCTCCTCGCCGACGAGGGCGTGAGCCTGAACAGCACGATCCTGAAGATCGCAGGCCTGATCACGGTCGACCGGGACACCAACGCCTGGGCCCTCACCGAAACGGGCCAGCGGATCTGGGCCGAGTCCGAGGACGCGGCGCGACCGTCCGGCACATCGTGCATCGCACTGGAAGGGCTCGCCGGACGCGCCGGATACTTCGTCCACCGGCCCGGCCCCGCGCCTTCCGAGGGCCCGTTCATGAACGTCCACACGGTCTTCTCCATGGCGGCCTTCAACCTGCTCCCCGACTCCGCGGGCGAGCCCGGCGAGATCCTGCCGGAGGACACGATCCTCGACGGTTACGGCGACACCGGCGAGGTGTTCCTCTTCGAGCCGGGGACGCCGTTCAACCGGCGCGGCCTGTGGGGCGAGCCCGAACGGCACCCGTACCGCGCCTACCGGGTCCGCGAGCCGCTGCACGTCTACCCGTCCTTCCCCGTCGAGAAGGCGACGATCTCCGTCGAGAACCCCGCCGAGGAGGGCCGCGGTTACTACCTCGTCGACACGATCGCCGCGCTGCTCGCGTCCGGGACGCTGAGCGAGACCACCGGGGCCCCATGACCGACGATCCGGAAACGACGCTGCTCCAGCGGCTGATCGACGAAGTCGCCGGCCTGCTTCCCGACACCTGGGAGAAGGCCACGCTGACCTACCGCGCGATAGGCGATCACGAGGTCGTCCAGCTGACCGGTTCCGAAACGGGACGCCGCTACCCCTCCGGCATCCACGCCGCCGGACGGCGCCTTCCGCGGACCGGCGTCCCTGACCTCCTGCGCCGCCACCGGGAGATCACCTACGACCCGGACGAGGGGCCCTGGGCGGCGTTCACCTACAACCTCTGGAAGAAGGACGGGGTGACCGACTGGGGAGTATCCGCCCGGTCCCCCGCCGAGGTCGCCTGGACGGACGAGATCGCCCCCGCCGACTGCGCCGCCGACCTCCAGCGGTTCCCCCGCCCGGACGGCAGTATCCCCCCGTGGATGCGCACGCTCCTGGACCTCCACGACGCGGCCCAGAACTTCGCCGCCGCCCCACAACGGGAGAACGACCTGGTCGCGCTGCTGCCTGCGGGCAGCGAACGGTTGTTCATGCGGGCCCGCATGAAGCTGGCCGACTTCGTGCCCGGCGCCAGCCCGCTGCGCTTCGGGGTTCCAGCCGAGAACAGCTGGACGGTCGCCCACGCCGACGGCGCCTGGCTGGCCGTCGGGCCCGGCGGTGACGTCTTCCCCTACGCCGAACCGCACCGGGCGGTCGCGCACGCGATGGCGGGCGTGATGACCGATGCCGGGATGGAGGTCAACAGCACGGTACTGATGGACGTGCGGATCCTCAGCCTGCAGCGCAAACCCAAGAAGGGCCAGCAGGCTTGGCTGTTCGGCGACACCGGCAGGGAGCTGAACGTACGCACGGCCGACTCACCACGGCCGCACGGTGACGGCCCATATATATCTCTCGATTCGCTCCACAACCGCCCCGACGGTCACTTCGTCTGCTTCCCTGGCCCCGCCCCAGAGGAAAGCGCGTACGTCTCCGTCCACGACGTGTTCATGATGCTCGCGGAGAACGTCCTCCCCAAACCGGCCCCGGAACCGCAGGCCGCACCGGAACCCCCCAGCGAGGTTCTGGAAGCGGGCATGGAAGTGGACGCCTACGGCGACTCAGCAGGCTCCTTCGTCTACACCGTCGGAACCCCGTTCCTGCGACGCGGCCTGTGGGGATCGCCGAGCGACTACAGCTACCACCTCTACCGCGTGGCGAAGCCGATCCGCGCCTACACCGGCCTCTTCGCCCCAGGCCCCATGGGCAGCGACCCTCAGCCGCCCGACACCGGGATCGGCTTCTACCTCGTCGACTCCATCGCCGACCTCGTGGCGTCCGGCCATCTGGTGGAGATCACCGCTGACCGGGCCGGACACTAAACTCGCGGAACAGGAGGGACAGCCATGACCGACGCTCCAGGCCGAGGGCCGACGCCCTACGACCCGCAGCGCTACGACGAGCTCACCAAGGGCGTCGCGACGCTCCTGGCCCAGGCGGCGCCGGCCGGCTGGAAGCGCATCGACATGAAGGCCCTCATGACCGTCGCGGTGTCCGACATCGCGCTCACCGTCGTCTTGCGGGACGGCTCGTCGCCGCCGGCCGAGCTGCCGCGCGACGTGATCGGCATGCTCGGGGAACTGCGTTCGATGATGTACCGGCCCGGGGCGGGCACCTGGCTGAGCATGCGGCTGATGATGGACCCGCCCGGCGCGTACTACACCAGCTTCAACAACGACTACGACCCGCTCTGGGACCCGGACATCACGGCCGCCGAATGGGCTCAGGACCTGGCCGCGTTCCCGCGCGACGACGAGCACATCCCGGAATGGCTGCGCGGCAGGCTGCAGGAGGCACGGTGAGCGAGCGGCTGGATCCCGCCGAGCAGAACGAGCTTCTCGAAGAGATGACGCTCGTGCTGGTGCACGCGCTCCCGGCCGCGTGGCAGGAGTGCGTGGTCGTCCACCGGGCGGTCGGCTCCCACGGCGAGACGCTGGGGCAGGTGCGCAAGGTCTCCGGGCCGGGCCTGCCCAGCCTGTGGACGCCGCCGCCCGCGCTCGGCGGTCTGTTCGGACGCCTCCGCTCCGGCATGTACGCCGACGGGCTCGGCACCTGGTTCTCCGCCAAGCTGCGGCTCACGTTCCCGTTCACGTACCAGATCGAGTACGGGCGGGACGAGGAGCCCAAGTGGGCCACCGCGCCGCCGCCGGAGGCCTACGCCGAGGACCTTGAGCTCTACCCGCGCGCACCCGAGAACGTCCCGGTCTGGCTGCGGGAGAAGCAGCCGTCCGGCGACAATTAGGCGGCGGGGCACGCACGGTGTCCGATGAGTCGCGCCCGACGTTCGAGCCTCCGGACCAGCGGCTGGACGGTGCGGACCGGACCGCCGGGGAGCCGCCCGCCGACCCACCGGAGCCCGCCGATCTGCCGGTGCCCGTCACGGAGACCGCGAAGTCCCGGTGGCCGCGGATCACGAGGAGGCGCTGGGCGCTGGTCTCCGGTGCGGTCGCGCTGGCCGCCGCGTCCGGGGCCGCCTGGGCCTTGGGCGGCCACGACGGCGGGTCCGCGCCTGCCCGGTTCACCTCGATCCCGGAGCCGTGCCTCCTCGTCCCGGGGTACACGCTCGAACGGCACGTGCCGAACTCCGACGCGCCCGTCCCCGCCAAGGCCGCCACCTCCGCGACCGAGCGGTACGGGGCATGCGAGTGGGCGGAGCCTTCGCTAGGGCCGCCGGGCGCGAAGACGCTCACCGCCCATCGGCTGAACGTCGCGGTACGGCTCCACCTGGGCGGGGCGACGCAGGCGGAGTCCGAGTTCGACGCGGCATGGAACGGCGCCCGGTCCATGGCGGGCAAGTCGCAGGGCGCGGGCGGATCGCTGCACGCCGAGGCCCCCAGCGTCATCGGGATCGGAGACCGGGCGTTCACCCACTACTCGACGCTCAAGGGGCCGCTGGGACGGTCCGGCACCGCGACGGTGACCGTCCGCCTGGACAACGCCGTCATCTCGGTGCGGTACCGGGGAACGACGTCGGAACTCGGCAAGGACGGCTCCCCCAAGGCCGGTGCGTCGAAGGCCCCGGACGAGGAGGCCACCCGGGCGGACGCAGAGACGATCGCGAAGAGCGTCACGGACACGCTCGCGACCTGCGCGGACTGCGTCGGCCCCTGAGCCGTCAGCGGCCGGGAGGCTGGTCCTGCGGGCCAGGCTGGTACGGCGGCTGCGCAGGACCCGGCTGCGCAGATCCCGGCTGCGCAGATCCCGGCTGCGCAGGACCCGGCTGTGCAGGACCCGGCTGTGCAGGACCCGGCTGCGGCGCTCCGAAAGGCTGCGGCGGGGGCGGCACCGTCCCCCCGGGACCGGGCGGCGCCGCGGGCCCACGGCGACGCCGCAGGAGCAGGAACGCGCCGCCGCCCAGGACGAGCAGGACGACCACGGCACCGCCCGCGATCAGCACCGGGAAGCCGCCGGAGTCCTCCTCCTCCGCGGCGGCCGGCTGCGTGGCGCCGGCTCCGGCCTTGGCGCCGCCGACCTTGTCGAGCCGCGCGTACACCGGGTTGGGCGCGGTCGCCGGGACGTCCTGCTTGAGGGCGCGCGGGATGCTGATGACGCCGTACCCCAGCATGTCGTCCTTGCCGCGCGGGCCGAAGTCCTTGGCGGTGGCGGTGAGGCGCTGCACGATCTGGCGGGCCGGCATGTCCGGGTAGCGGCTGCGCAGCAGGGCGACGGCACCGGAGGTCAGCGCGGACGCCTGGCTGGTCCCCTCGCCGGCGGTGAACACGTGGCCCTCCTTGTTGATCCAGCCCACGTCCTGTCCGGGCGCGCCCACCGTGACGTAGTCCTGCCGCTGCGTCGACTTCCAGGGCTTTCCGTTGTGGGCCAACGCCCCGACGGCGACGACACCCGGGCACGACGCCGGATAGGCGGGCTTGTTGTCGAAGTCGCCGGAGTTGCCCGCGCCGGCGACGATCACGGCGTCCTTGCCCGCCGCGTACTTGATCGCTTCGAGCAGTTGCGGCGGGCACTGGTTCGGGTACACGCCGGCGGACGGGCTGGCCTGCGAAATGTTGATCACCTTCGCGCCGTGGTCGGCGGCGAAGCGGACCGCCTTGCCCGTCGTCGGGCCGCTCAGCGAGGGAGCGGCGATCGGCAGGATCTTGGCCTCCGGGGCGACCCCGACGAACCCCGTCTCGGTGCCCTGCGAGGCGATCAGGCTCGCCATCCCGGTGCCGTGGCCGTCCTGGCGGGTGTCGTAGTCCTTCCGGCCGTCGCCGCCCTTGCCTGTCATGTCGCCGCCGGGCAGGACGGCGGGCTTCAGGTCGGGCAGCTGGGCGTTGACCCCGGTGTCGATGACGGCGACCGTCACACCCTTGCCCTTGGTGACGGGCCACACTTCCTTCTGGATGCTCCAGGAGTCGAACCACCACTGCTGCGGGTCAGGACCCGGAACGGCGTGTGCGGGCAGCACCGGGGTCGCCGCCAAGCCGATCGCCACCGCCGACGCCGCCGTCCGAAGCAGCCATCGCATCCGTCGCACACTCCCTAGTCCGTCACGCAGGCCAGCCGGTCACACAGGCCGACCGGTCACGCAGGCCGACCGGTCACACAGGCCGACCGGTCACACAGGCCAGCCGGTCACACAGGCCAGTCCGTCCCACGGGCCGGCCCGTCACACAGGTCCGGGCGTCCGGAGACCGAAGCCGCCGGCCGCCCGTGCGCCACGCGTTCACCCGGGTTCAGCCGATCACCGGGGGCGCGGTGTCGTCGTCACCGCCCCAGACGTCCTCGTCCTCGGACAGCCAGGTCTGGCGGTCGCGCTCCTCGCCCTGACCGCCCTGGCCGCCGCCCGCGCCCATCGGCATGCCGCCCATGGGCATGCCGCCGCGCATGCCGGCACCGCGTCCGGCCGCGCCCATCGCGCCGCCGCCTGGACCCGTACCGCCCGCGCCCGCGCCGGGGCCGCCGAAACCGCCCGGGTCGGCGCCGAAGCCGCCGCCGGGCATACCGCCGCCGGGCATTCCACCGCCACCGCCGGGCATTCCACCGCCGCCACCGGGCATGCCCGCCAGATCGGAGCTGGGGGCCCCGCTGAGCGATCCGCCGCCACCCGGCAGGCCGCTGCCACCGGGTACACCGGACAGGTGCGGTCCACCGCCGCCGCCCGGCGCGAACGGGCCGCCGTCACCGCCCGGGTTCCACGAGCCCGGACCGCTCCCCGGACCGCCGGAGAACGGTGAGGCACCGTCGGAGGCCGGGAGACCGGAGCCGCCGAATGACCCGCCGGGGCCGCCGCCTCCGAACGGGCCGGGGCCGCCCGAACCGGGGCCCGGACCGCCGTAGGGCGGCCCGTCCTCGCCTCCGTTGCCGACACCGGACGGGAGGTCCTTCTCGATCTTGAGCGGGTGACCGTCGAACGCCTCCTTCATGCGCCCGATGAACCTGTTCATCAGCTCGCGGGCGTTGTCGTCGTCCCCGCCGGTGTGGACCCAGCCGTCGGTCATGGTCTCGCCCTGGGTCTTGTACCAGTCGAGGACGTCGTGCTTGTACCAGGCGTAGAGCGAGGCGTTCCGGTGGCTGTCGTCGGAGAGGGTCCCTGCGGTGTTGTACACCTGCCCGAGCTGGTCGAGGGCCTTCTGCGCGGCCTCGCCCTTCCAGTGCGTGACGATCTTGTTGGCGAAGTTGTTGCGGAGTTCGTCGGTCATCTCGGCCAGGGCTTCCGCCGCGTCCTTGTAGGCGGTCGAGGCGTCACCGACCTTGCCCGGATTCAGGCTCTTCAGCTTGTTCTTGACGTCTTCATGGCTCATCTCGCCGGCGTCGTGGGTCCCGAAGCTCAGCCCGTCTCTGATCGGGTACTGCTCGGCGTTCTCTCCCATCGATCCTCCTTCCGGGGTCGGTGATCAGCTGAGGTTCGGGTTGCCGCTCGGGTCGACGCCGTTCACGGTCGACTGGGTGTTGCCGTGAGCGGTCTCGTACTGGTCCGCCGTCGTCCTGAGCTTCTGGATCACACTCTTGTAGGCGGTTTCGATGGCGCCGATGTACTGCTGGAAGCCGGACTTGCTCGCGTTCACCACGCCGATGAACTGCTCGGAGCCCTGGATGTTGCCGAGGTCGCCCTGCGTCACCGAGGTGGTGCCGACCTTGTCGAGCTTGCGCTTCCAGATGTCCAGCTTGTACTGCATGTCACCGGCCAGCGACCGGAGCTCCGCCGGATCCACGTCGTAGCCGTCTCCGGCCTTCGCGTCCCATTCGCCGCGCTGTGGCTCGGTGCCGCGCGGAAGGGCGTTGTCCGGATCGTCCCAATTGCCGGCGTCGGCTCCAGCGCTGTACTCGAAGTACAGTTCGCGCTGCCTCGCCTCAGAGAGGTTGTTCCACTCGTCACGGGTCATTCCGACGACGGACTCGTACTCCGGAATCTCGCCGCTTTCGTCCCTCCCGGCGGAGCCCGCGTACCTCTGGTGCTCGATCGTCGCGAGTTCCGCGTCTGTCAGGTAGTAATCGCTCACCGCTCACCCTCCCGGCGATTCACGTCTGTCCCGGCACGACTACGTCGTGCGGGCCCGCGCCGGGCACGCACGACGTAGCCGAACCTCACAGGACCGGGCCTTTCGGCGCCGGGCCTCTCGGGTCGTGCGTCAGCCCGACCACGTGTTGAGGTTCGCGCGCTCCGCGCCGCTGTAGTTGCTGTGGGCGTCGCCGATGGTGACACCGAGCTGGCTGAGGATCTGGCCGATCTGGGCGGCGGCGGTGTCCCACTGGCGCTTGGCGTCCCAGTAGGCGCTTCGCGCGCCGCCCTCCCACTGGCTGAGGCTGTTCTCGAGGACCTTCTCGAGGTCGTCGAGCTCGTCGACCAGCGCGCGGTAGGCCAGCGTGAAGTCCGCCTGGGCCTGCTGCATCTGACCGAAATTTGCCTTGGTGTAGCTGTCGCTCACGATGGAGTCCTTCGATCGGAGGGAAGTCTGCTGACGGGACCGGTCAGGTGCCGCCGTTGAGCAGCAAGTTGATCTTGTTGACCGCGTCCTGCTGCTCCTGCTCCGCGCTCTCATACGTGATCTTGGTCTGCACCAGCTTCTGGTGCATGCCCTCGAGAGCGGTCCGGACCTTGGTCATCTCGCTCTGGAACTCGTTGAAGACCCGGTCGAACGACACCGCGGCGTTACCGGACCACCCGGCCATCAGCTGGCCCTTGTGCCCGTCCAGCCTGGTCTGCAGGCCCTTGACGATGCCCGCGGAGTCCTCGATCCGCGTTGCGGCCTGCTGCATGGCTGCTCTGTCGACTGCGGACTGGTCAGTCACAGTGTCACCTCCGTAGCGATTTTTGGTCGCGGGCCGCAGGAGACGGGGGAGCCATCCGCCTTGCGCCGGCAGACTCGGGAGCCCTCCTGACGGCACGAGATCTAGAGATCATAGGTGTTTGCCGCTATCTAGGTCGACGCGGTTGATGATCTCCCGGTTCATGTGACCTACAGCACGTTCGTCCCCTTCACTTCACCCTCCCCGCGACGTCGACACCGGCTTGCGCGCCAGGGTCGGATCGAGCGCCGGCCCCTGCGGGATCAGGTGGATGACGCTGGAGGGGACGGGCGCGGCCTTCCCGGGGTCGTATCCGATCTTCTTGGCGACGTCCGCCGACGGCAGCGCGAACCGGACCCCCTGGTCGTTGACCAGGGACAGCGACCCCGAGCCGCCGCCCCCGACGGTGGTGGTGTCCCCGCCCGCGGGCACGAGGCTCATCAACGCCGCGCCGCCCGGCGGCAGCACCATCTGGTCGACCGTCCCGGTCCCCCCGGCGCTGCCGGAACCGAGCGCGCCGGTGGACGGCGCCGGGAGCGACCCGCCGACGGTCAGCCGCGCCTTCGGCGAACCGACCGGGAACACCGCGCAGAGCGGCGTCGCGGTATCCCAGGAGACGAACTTCGGTAGCGTCGGAGGAAGGTTGTTGTCCAGCAGCCGCGTCGCCGACGCCATCCGCTGCGCCGACGGGACGTCGGTCGGCAGCGGCCTGGCCTGCTCGCCCGGGTAGGCGTCGGCGGTCTTCACGTCGCGCAGCAGCAGCTGCGCCTGCGTCTCGTTGATCTGCGAGAGCCCGTCGGCGAGCAGCACGTACCAGAGCGCCTGCCCGCCGGCGCCCGTCTCGGCCTTGAACACCTGGCCGACCCGGGCCTTCCCGCCGCGGGGACCGGACACCTCCTTGCCCCGCTCCGGGACGTTCGGGGAGCCGAAGTTGCCCGCGGCGGGGATCGTGTTCAGCCACGTCGCCGGGACCTCGACGGCCGCGGGCCCGCCGGTCAGCGCCGTGACCTGGTTCGCCGGGACGGTCAGCTGCATGCGGTGGTCCTGCCAGACCACCCACGATGTGCCGCCGCTCTGCACCACGACGGCCTCACCGCCGCCCAGCCCGCGCCCGCCGACCTTCCGCCCCGCGGCGAGTGCGGTGACCTGCCGTTTCACGCCGGTGGGCCCGGCCGCCTCCCGCGTGCACACCGACCAGGGGCCGCGGACCAGCTGCTCGTCGTCCGGCAGCGAGTCCGGCGCGCCCGGGATGCCGATCATCGCGCCGCGCTCGAACCCGTCCAGCGACTTGCGCGACACGCTGCGCCGCTCGGGCTCGCCGTCGGAGTCGAGGGCGAGCAGCGCCGACGCGTAGTTCGCGACGGGGAACATCTTCTTGGTGTTGGCGTCGTAGATGTACTTGGTCCCGGTCTCCTTCTCGATGATCAGCTTGCCGGGCTCGTCCAGGCCCTTGGCGCCGCCCGGGGACAGCAGCCCCCAGATGCCGAATACCGCGATGATCAGGAGGCCGACCAGCACCCCGATGAACGCGCCCACCGAAAGCCGCCGCATCGGCGATTCGGCGACGTCGGGCTCGCCCTGCAGCAGGGCGAGCCCGACCCGCTGCGTCATCAGGCGATGCGCCTGGTAGAGATCCCGCCGGCTCTGCATCAGCGCGTCACCCGGCCAGCCCGCGGACGCGGGCGTAGACGTCGAGCACCGCCAGCGCGAGCGGGATCAGCGCGATCATCACGATCATGTCCAGGATGTCGCCCCACCGGCCCCAGACGGGCGTGGGCCGGTGGCCCGGCAGCCACAGCGTCACCGCGATGACGATGCCGGTGAGCACCAGCAGCGGGACCAGCGCCGCGGCGAGCGCGATCACCTGGCTGGCGTGCAGCGCCAGTCCGATCACCGTCAGCACCAGGCCGAGCAGCCCGATCACGAGCATCCACGAGCGCTGCGCGACGCCGCGGAAGACCCGGGCTCGCAGCAGCAGCGACACCGACATCACCGCGGTCATCGTGGGACCGGCCCAGCCGCCGGTGTCGAACAGGAACAGCATCGCCCCGCCCGCGACGAGCGCGATCGCGGCGATCAGCCCGGTGGAGAACCGGTCCGCGGCGGCGGTCCGGGTGAGCACCTCCCGGCCGTTCACCGTCTCGGTGTCGCGGCGCAGGTCCTCCGCGCTGCTCGGCACGGGAGGCAGCGGCATCCGCGCCAGCTTGAACGACAGCGACGGCACGGCCGCGAAGAACATCATCACGACGACCGCGGAGACGGCGGCGATGCCCGCGGCCGGCAGGTCGCCGAACGCGAACCCGACGCCGGACCCGATCGCGCCGACCAGCGCGGCGAACGCGATGCCGAGGAAGACCGGCAGCCCGTCCGCGACGGCGAACGCGGCGATGATCGCGGCGAGCGCGGTCACCCCGAACGCGGCGAGCAGGTGCGGCGCACCGAAGCCGAGCAGTTCCAGGTCCTCGCGGGCGGGCGCGGTCAGCCCGGCGAGGAACGCGTGCGGGAGCGCCGCGTAGCCGAGGATGACGCCCGCGCCGGAATCGGCGATCGCCCGCGACAGCGCCGCCGCCACGATCAGGATGAGCAGCGCGAGCAGCCCGGCGGCGACGGCGGGCACGATCCACGGCGGCCCGGACAGCGCGATCACGATCGCGCCGACGAGCAGCGCGACGCCGCCGGCGCCGAGACCGAACGAGCGCGTCGTGGTGGGACGCCAGCGGTCCGTGCGTTCCCGGATCCCGGAGGCGATCACGTCGGCGACGTCATCGAACGACATCTCCGGAAGCTGCTCCATCCGCGGCCGGAAGTACAGGATCTCGCCGTCCCGGACGCCGAGCGCGCTCATCGTCTGGGCGGCGTCGAACGGTTCCGAGTCCAGTCGCTGCAGGACCCAGCCGGAGTGGGCGAGGCCCGCGTCCGCCAGGTCCTCCCCCGCCGCGCGCAGCAGCGTGGGAAGCATGTGCGCCAGGGGGACGTCCGCGGGCAGGCTCACGTCGACCCGTCGCCTCGGGGCGACGAGGGTGACCCTGCAGAGTTCGGTTGTGGCGGGCGAATTCACGGGAGCTCCCGACCTCCATGTCCGATCATGTCCGATCAGCGGCTCATGTCCGATCAGCGGCGGATCTGATCGACGCGCAGCTTAGGATGTGACGCCGGGCTACCGTAAATCAACCTCAAGCATCTATCAGCACCCGCGGGCCGGCCGCTCCCCGGACCCACGCCGCCGCCCGCGGGACGGCTCCCGGAGGAACGCCGAGGTGAGCACGATCCTGGTCCGGCGCAAGGAGCGCCGCAAACCTCCCCCCGCCCCCAAAGGCGAGCTGCTGCTGGAGTCTCCGCCGGAGATCCCGGAGACGCAGACCGGCGGCCTGCAGAACGTGCTCATGTACGCGCCGATGGCCATCATGCCGCTCATGATGGGCCTGATGCTGCTGGGCGGCGGCACCCGGAGCCCGATCATGATGATCGGCAGCGGCGGCATGGCGCTGGCGATGGGCGCCATGATGCTCGGCCAGGTCGGCCGCGGCTCCGGCGACCGCAAGTTCAAGCTGAACGGCGCGCGGCGCGACTACTTCCGCTACCTCAGCCAGGCGCGCCGCAAGGTGCGCCGCGCGGCCGAGCAGCAGCGCGAGTCGCTGGAATGGAACAGCCCCGCCCCCGATTCGCTGTGGTCGCTGGTGATGAGCGCCCGGATCTGGGAGCGCCGCCCGTCCGACTCCGACTTCGGCAACGTGCGGATCGGCGCCGGGCCGCAGAAGCTCGCCGTCCAGCTGATCCCGCCGGAGACCCGCCCGGTGGAGGACCTGGAGCCGATGACGGCCGGGGCGCTGCGGCGCTTCGTGCGGGCGCACTCGACGGTGCCCAACCTGCCCGTGGCGGTGTCGCTGCCGTCGTTCACGCGGATCCTGCCGATGGGCGACCTGGACGCGGCGCGCGGGATGGTCCGCGCCATGGTGGCGCAGCTCACAGCGTTCCACTCCCCCGACGACATGCGGGTCAGCGTGTGCGCGTCGCCCGAGGCGATGCCCCACTGGGACTGGGTCAAGTGGCTGCCGCACGCGATGCACCCGACGGCGACGGACGCGGCCGGCCCCGTCCGCCTGATGACCGGCACGCTGTCCGAACTCGAGCGGATGCTCGGGAACGAGGTGAAGGACCGGGCGCGGTTCACCCCCGGCCTGCAGCAGAGCGACCTGCCCTACCACGTCGTGATCATGGACGGCGGCGCCGTCACGCCCGACTCGCAGATCGGCTCGGACGGCATCGAGGGCGTCTGCGTCATCGACCTCACCGGCCATGTCGCGCCGACCTCCGACAGCACGATGCTGCGGCTGCGGGTCGCGCCCGACAAGATGGCGATGCTGCGCCGCGACCGCACCGGCAAGGACGTGCCGAGCTCCCTCGGCCGGCCCGACCACTTCAGCTACGTCCAGGCGGACGGGCTCGCCCGGCAGCTCGCCCCGCTGCGGGCCAGCACCGCCACCGGCCCGGAGATGGACGCCCTGTCCTCCGCCACGACGCTGACGACGCTGCTCGGCGTCCCCGACCCCGCCCAGGTCGACACCCGGCAGGTGTGGCAGCCGCGGGCGCCGCGGAACCGGCTGCGGGTACCGATCGGGCTGGACTCCGACGGCCGCCCCATCGAGCTGGACATCAAGGAGGCCGCGCAGGGCGGCTACGGACCGCACGGCCTGTGCATCGGCGCGACCGGCTCCGGCAAGTCGGAACTGCTGCGCACCCTGGTGCTCGGCCTGGCGATGACGCACTCGTCCGAGGTGCTGAACTTCGTCCTCGTCGACTTCAAGGGCGGCGCGACGTTCCTCGGCATGGACGGCCTGCAGCACGTCTCGGCGATCATCACGAACCTCGAGGACGAGCTGCCGCTCGTCGACCGCATGTACGACGCGCTGCACGGCGAGATGGTGCGGCGGCAGGAGTGGCTGCGCGCCGCCGGCAACTACGCCTCGCTGCGCGACTACGAGAAGGCCCGCGAGCAGGGCGCGCCGCTCAGGCCGATGCCGACCCTGTTCGTCGTGCTGGACGAGTTCTCCGAGCTGCTGTCCGCCAAGCCCGACTTCGCCGAGCTGTTCGTCATGATCGGGCGGCTCGGGCGCTCGCTCGGCGTCCACCTGCTGCTCGCGTCGCAGCGGCTGGAGGAGGGCAAGCTGCGCGGCCTGGACACGCACCTGTCCTACCGGATCGGCCTCCGCACGTTCTCGTCGGCGGAGTCGCGCGTCGTCCTCGGCGTGCCCGACGCCTACGAGCTGCCCCAGGCGCCCGGCAACGGCTACCTCAAGATCGGGACCGAGTCGATGACGCGGTTCCGCGCCGCGTACGTCTCCGGCACGTACAAGCCGGAGGATGACCTGGCGCGGGAGTCGTCGCGGCAGGGACCGCGGCAGCTCGCGCAGATCGTCCCGTTCACCCCCGCATACGTGCGGCCCCACATGCAGGAGCAGCCGGACCAGGAGCAGGGGCGGCGCGGCCAGGAGGACGAGGGCCCGCAGATCAGCCTGTTCGACCTCGTCGTCCGGCAGCTCGCCGGGCACGGGCCGCCGCCGCACCCGATCTGGCTGCCGCCGCTGGCGGAACCGTCCACCCTCGACCAGGTGCTGCCGCAGCTCCAGCAGACGCCCGACTTCGGATACACCACGGCGGGCTGGGACGGCCGGGGACGGCTGCACGCTTTCGCGGGCATCGTCGACAAGCCGTTCGACCAGCGCCGCGACCCGATGTGGCTGGACCTGTCCGGAGCCGCCGGGCACATCGGCATCGCCGGCAACCCGCAGTCGGGCAAGTCGACCGTGCTGCGGACGATCCTCGCCTCGCTGGCGCTCATGCACACGCCGCAGGAGGTGCAGTTCTACTGCCTGGACTTCGGCGGCGGCGCGCTCGCGCCGCTGGCGGACCTGCCGCACATCGGCGGCGTCGCGAGCCGCCTGGACCCCGATCGCGTCCGCCGGACGGTCGCCGAGGTGTCCGGGCTGCTGGAGTCGCGGGAACGGTTCTTCACCGAGCGCGGCATCGACTCGATGGGCACCTACCGGCGGATGCGGGCCGAGGGGCAGATCGCCGGGGACGGCTTCGGCGACGTGTTCCTCGTCGTCGACAACTGGCTGACCGTCCGGCAGGAGTTCGAGGCGATCGAGGGGACGATCACCGACCTGGCCGCGCGCGGCCTCGGCTACGGCATCCACGTCATCGCGGCGACGAACAAGTGGTCGGAGTTCCGGCTGACGATCCGCGACCTGTTCCAGACGCGGCTGGAGCTGAAGCTCGGCGACCCCTACGAGTCGGAGATGGACCGCAAGCTCGCCGCGAACGTCCCCGAGGGGCGTCCGGGACGCGGGATCACCCGGGAGGGCCTGCACTTCCTCGGCGCGCTGCCCCGCGTCGACGGCCGGCAGACCTCCGGCGACCTCGCCGACGGCGTCCGGCACCTGGTGCGGACGATCCAGACCGGCTGGGAGGGCCGCCCGCCCGCGCCGCCCGTCCGGATGCTCCCGGACATGCTCCCGCACACGCGGCTGCCCGCCGTCACCGAGACCGGCAAGCGTGTCCCGATCGGGATCGACGAGGGCACCCTGTCGCCCGTCCTGCTGGACTTCGACAACGACCCGCACTTCGTCGTTCTCGGCGACAACGAGTGCGGCAAGTCCAACCTGCTGCGGCTCATCGTCGAGTCGATCAAGGCCCGGTACACGACCGACGAGGCCCGGATCATCATGCTCGACTACCGCCGCGCCCTGCTGGACTCGGCGGAGAGCGAGCACGTCATCGGGTTCGCCGCGTCCTCGACGGCCGCGAACGGGCTGATGAAGGACACCAACGGCGCCCTCGTGAACCGGCTCCCGCCGTCCGACCTGACGCCCGACCAGCTGCGCAACAGGTCGTGGTGGAGCGGGGCGGAGCTGTTCCTGGTCGTGGACGACTACGACCTGGTCGCCACCCCGTCCGGCAACCCGCTCGCGCAGCTCGCCGAGCTGCTGCCGCAGGCCCGCGACATCGGCATGCACCTGATCATCTCGCGCACGATGGGCGGTGCGGGCCGCGCCATGTTCGACCCGGTCCTGCAGCGGCTCAAGGACATGGCCAGCCCGGCGCTGATCATGTCCGGCAACAAGGACGAGGGCAACCTGTTCGACGTCCGGCCGAGCCCGCTGCCCACCGGCCGCGGCACCCATTCCGACCGCCGCGCCGGCAAGCGCCTCGTCCAGACCGCCTACTACGAGCAGTGACCGGAGCCGCGAACAGCGACCCGGGCCACGAACAGCGACCGGGGCCACGAGCAGTGACGGAGGGGCGGAGGCTCAGTCGTTCCGCGGCTCGTCGTTGGGGACGGCGGCGCGTCCCGGTTTCCAGCCGCGCTTGCGGCCGAGGGGGATGATCGCACCGCCGAACGCCACGAGCATCGCGAGCGCGAGGCCGCCGCCCGCGACGGCGAGGCCCATGTCGCGGGTCCGGTGGTCGACGGGTTCCGGCTTCGCGATCGGGACGGCGCCGCCCATCGGCCGGTCACCGGCCGCGCCGGGCTTGGCGTTCGGGTCGATCAGCGCGGACACCGCCTGCAGCGGACTGATCATGCCGTGCCCGCTTCCCTGCCCGTTGCCGCCCTCGGCGGTGATCAGGATCCGGTTGATGACCTGCTGGTAGGTCAGCTTGGGATGCCGGGCGCGCACCAGTGCCGCCACCCCCGACGCGTAGGGGGCGCCGAAGCTCGTGCCCTGCAGGCCGCCCACGTAGCCGTCGCCGAGGGTCGAGACGACGTTCTGGCCGGGCGCCGACACGTCGACCCGGGTCTTGAGGTTCGAGAAGTTCGCGATCGTCCCGGCCTCGTCCACCGCGGCGACCGACAGGACGCCCTTGTAGCTCGCCGGATAGGACGCGCTCTCCTCGCCGCGCTGGTTCTCGGTGACGTTGCCCGCCGACGCGACGATCAGGGCGTCGCTCTTCTGCGCCTTCTTGACGGCCTCGCGCAGCGCCGGGGTGTCCGGGGCGTCCGCCGACACGTTGATCACCTTGGCGCCCTTGCCGGCGGCCCAGGAGATGGCCTTGGGGAGCAGGGTGCTGTCGTTCGTGCTCTCCCCGCTGGACCACTTGGCGTTCAGCAGCGTGGCCTGCGGCGCGACCCCCACGAACGGGACGTCCTGGGAGCGCAGGTCGCTCGCGGCGATGATGCCGGCGACCTGGGTGCCGTGGCCGAGGCAGTCGTCGGCCACGGTCTTCGTCGCGTCGAAGTCCGCCGCGACCTTGCTCTTCAGCTGCGGATGGCCGGTGTCGACGCCGCTGTCGACGACCGCGACGGTCACGCCCTTGCCCCTGGTGATCGGCCACGCCTGTTCGAAGTCCAGGCGCCGCTGCGCCCACGGCTCCACCGTGATGGCCGAGGCGGGCTGCCCGGCGGGCTTGTTGCACTCCGGCTTGGGCTTCGCCGGCTTCTCCGGCTTCTTGCTGGGGGTCGGCGCCGCCACGGGGCGGTCCCCCGGCGCCGCCGGTGCCGCCGCCGCGGTCGGCGCGAACACCAGAACCGACGTCAGGGCCAGGCCACCGGTCCCCGCCGCGAGTCGCCCTCCGCGCATTCCTCGTCTCCCCTTGACGTGTGCGAACCCCACGACCTTGAACACGACCTTAGAACGACCACGACTCTAAATGATCGACGCCGGGGAGGGGGACGTCCCCGACGATGACCTCGAACCCACCCATTGGCATCCATCCCAGGCACCCTGGGGGTCCGCAACGGTTACCATCTGGCGGGTGCAGTCGTACGGACCGGTTCCCCCGCCTCCCGGGGACGCAGAGCAAGGGCGGCGTTCGGCGCGGCGCTGGGTGGTGCCCCTGTGCGTGCTGGGCGTGCTCGCGGTCCTGGTTTCGCTGCTGTGGGTGACGGGCGGTCTCAAGGAGACGCCGAAGCAGCCGTCCAAGCAGGCGGGGAAGGCACTGGACCTCGGCCTGTTCGACGTGACCGTCCGGGACGTGCGGATCGGGACGGCGAAGGGCGACTTCGGGAGCAAGCAGGAGCGGTTCCTCATCGTCCGGATGAGGGCGGTCAACAAGGGCAAGGAGACCGAGTCCCTCGAATCGGGTGGCCTGGCGGACGGTGTGGGCGCGCTGACGAAGGACGGCAAGTGGGTGAAACCCGACCGGGTCGACGGCGTCGCCGCCGGCGCGGAAACGGGCGTGGCGCAGCCGGGGCTGCCGGTCGAGGCGTCGGCGATGTGGAAGCTGCACCCGGATGACTCGCCGGCGAAACTGACCGTGGGGCTGCGCATGTGGAAGTACGAGCACGGGTTCACCGACGACACCTTCAACTGGATCGTCCAGCGTGAGGACGACAAGCTCGTCGGCCGCCTCAGCCTCCCGGTGGCGGCCGGATGAACGTGCGCAAGGTACTCCTGAAGGGCGGCGCCGGGATCGGCGGGACCGCGCTCCTCGCGGGTGCGATGTGGCTGCACTCCTTCCTGCCCGAGGTCAGGGCGACGGCGCTGGAACCCATCCGGAACGGCGGCACGATCGGCGAGGAGGTCCGCAACCGCGACTTCAGCGTGCGGGTCGAGAAGGTGGAGGCGGCGCGGTCGCTGGCTCCGAACCTCTCACTCGGCGATCCGCCCCCGATCGGAACCGAGGGGATCTACCTCATCGTGCGGGTCAAGGCGACGAGCCACCGCGAGCCCGTGGATCTGCGGACGGCCGACCTGGAGACGCCGGGCGGCTACACCTTCGAGAAGGACCCGCGGGGCGGCTCCGCGTCCGCCAGGGCCCAGCCGACCCTCCAGCCGATGATCTGGTCGGCGGCCACGTTCGTGTTCGAGCTGCCGGAGAAGCGGCTGGAAGGGGCGCACCTGGTCCTCGGGGCGGGCGGGCTGCTGCCGCAGCTGTCGGCGGAGGCGGACATCGACCTCGGCATCACCGGGAAGCGGGCGGACGAGCTGATCAAGGGCGCCCCCGACCGCTACGACATCAGGGCGGACACCCCATGACGTCCGAGGACACCCAGCCGGACCTCCCCGCGATCCCCCCCGAGCCCGAGCCCTCCGAGTTCTCCGAGTCCGAGGAGGCGCGCGAACCCAGGCTGCGTCCCCGGGAAAGGCGGATCCTCCAGGCCATCGCGGTGCTGTGCGTCGTGCCCCTGCTCCTGTCCGTGCAGTGGGTGGACGAGTCGAACAGCGTCGAGAAGAATCTGAAGCCTCCGGAGAAGGTCACCACCGTCCAGCCCGGAGCGATCGGCGAGCTCGCCGGCGCGAAGTGGAAGATCATGAAGCGTGCGGCGGCCCAGCCCCTGGCGATCGGCGGGCAGCAGGATTCGAGCGGCGTGACCGAACTGCGCCTCTCGGTCGGCTTCCGGCCCGAGAACGCCGCCGCCGCGAAGGCGGTCGGGTCCGGGTTCGCCTACCGGCTCGTCGACGACGAGGGCCGCGAGTGGTCCGCCACCGGGACGGCCGACGGGAAGGCCCAGGTGGGCGTCGCGATGATGGTCACCATCACGGCGAAGGTGCCCCGCTCCAAGGCTGACTCGCTGGAGCTTGAGATAGAGGCGCCGAAGACGTCGCGGAAGAAGGGGGACCCACTGGCTTCGCTGCGGTTCGAGCACTGACCCTCGCCATGACGAGGTTGAACGCCGCCGCCAGCAGGCAGACGCGCAGGATCTCGAAGACCAGCGCCGTCCCGTAACCGACGAACGGCAGCGCCTGGATCCACCAGGTCACCTCCTGCGGGCCTATCACCTCGTAGGCGAAGCGGCGGGAGGCCTCCTCGGCCACGTCCAGGCCGGCGAACAGCAGGCAGAACGTCGCGAACGGCATCATCCCCGACCGGCGGACGAGCCGCAGCCCGTACCAGGCGGGCAGCCACATCTCCCGGAAACCGCGGGTGAGGACCTCCCGGGGGCTGTTCGTCCGCTCGACCCCGCCGGCCCTAGCCAGCCGCCGCGCCGCGCGGCTGCGCCCGAGCACGACCCGCTCGTCCCCGGCGTCGAGCCCGAGGATCACCCCCGCGATCACCAGCATGATCAGCGCGCCGAGCACCGCGTCCTTGAACGGCCCCCACAGGTCGATGACGGGTCCCGCGGTGCTGGTCATCCACTCCCACACCTGCCGCCCGGTGATCCACTCGGCCGCGTTGTTGCGCAGCTGGTCGATGGTGAAGATGCCGAACAGGGCGAACTGGACCTCAAGGAAGGCGACGAGCGCGCCGATGGCCCGGGGCAGCCGCTCCTCCAGGCTCCACTCCGCCGCGACCTTCATCAGGAACAGTCCGGTGGTGAGCCCGATCGCGAGCCCGACGTGCTTGTCCATCGAGATGAGCAGTCCGAGGGCGTCGATCTGCCCCTGGACGCCGCCCTCGGTGAAGCCGCGGCTCGCCGCCTGGCCGGCGAACTCGCGGGCGTCCTCGTTCTGCTTCCCCCACGCCAGATAGAAGATCACGAACGGGAGCGCGGCGCGGCCCATGGCGCCGATCACCGACTCCTCGTTGCCGACCGCCCACGGTGTCAGCTCGCCGTCGGCCTCGCGGGCGTGCACCACGTCGAGGCCTTCTCGGACGCTGTGCACCATCAGCACCGTGACCGCCAGCGTGATCACGACCAGCAGGCCGACGGTGACGATCGGCGCGATCGTCGCCGCCATCCCCTTCATCGAGCCGAGCCGGTACCCGCCGTACATCGCGCCGTAGCGCAGCAGCTCGCCGACCGTGAACCACAGGGTGAGCGGCAGCACGAAACGTCCCGCGAGCTTCAGCGTGGCCCACGGGAGTGTCAGCGGCGACCTGGCGGACAGACTCAACATCGCGCTGATCGTATCGAGCCCACACACCTCGCCGGGTAAATCCCCATATGTCCCTGACAACGACGGACCCCGCCGTCCGCATGGAGCGGGCGGCGGGGTCCGGTGTCTCGTTTCATCGCGGAGGGCGACCCCCGCGACGGCAGCCGGCGATCCGGGTCAGATCGCGACCTCGAGGCCGGCGACCTCACCGGTCTTCGCGGTGATGGCGTTGTCGACGCTGACGCCGCCGGCCGCCAGCACGCGCACGGTCCAGTCGCCGTCGGCGGCGAAGAACCGGAACACGCCCTCGTCGCCGGTGACCACCTCGGCGGTGAACTCGCCGGTCGAGTCGAGCAGGCGGGCGTAGGCGCTGGACACCGGGGTGCCGTCACGGGTGACGGTGCCCTGGATGACGGCCTCGTTGGTGAGGTCGACGGTCGCCGGCAGGTGCGCCGTCTGCTCGGGAGCTGCGCATCCCTGGGTCATTGCTCCTCCATCTGCGTGCACACGGAAAACTCGTCCGATGGGCGGTGGGTTACTTGGGTGCGCCGAGCTCGATCGGGACGCCGATGAGCGAGCCGTACTCGGTCCAGGAACCGTCGTAGTTCTTCACGTTCTGCACGCCGAGCAGCTCGCGCAGCGCGAACCAGGTGTGCGAGGAACGCTCGCCGATGCGGCAGTAGGCGATGGTGTCGGTGTTCAGGTCGACGCCGGCCTCGGTGTAGATCTGCCGGAGCTCCTCGTCGGACTTGAACGTGCCGTCGTCGTTGGCCGCCTTCGACCACGGGATGCTGCGCGCGGTCGGCACGTGCCCGGCCCGCTGCGACTGCTCCTGCGGCAGGTGCGCCGGGGCGAGGAGCTTGCCGCTGAACTCGTCCGGGGAACGGACGTCGACGAGGTTCTGCTTGCCGATCGCCTCCACGACCTCGTCGCGGAACGCCCGGATCGACAGGTCCTGGTCCTTGGCCTTGTACTCGGTCGCGGGACGGGACGGGACGTCGGTGACGAGCTCGCGCGACTCCAGCTCCCACTTCTTGCGGCCGCCGTCGAGCAGCTTCACCTTGTCGTGGCCGTACAGCTTGAAGTACCAGTACGCGTAGGCGGCGAACCAGTTGTTGTTGCCGCCGTAGAGGATCACGACGTCGTCGTTGGCGATGCCCTTGGCGGACAGCAGCTGCTCGAACCCGGTCTTGTCCACGAAGTCGCGGCGGACCGGGTCCTGCAGCTCGGTCTGCCAGTCGATCTTCACGGCGCCACGGATGTGGCCCTTGTCGTAGGCGGACACGTCCTCGTCGACCTCGACGAGAACCAGACCGGGGGCGTCCAGGTTGGACTCAACCCAGTCGGTGTCCACCAGGACGTCTGAGCGGCTCATGCGGGAACCTCCCTATCGGAACGGATTCTTGTGGTGATACGCCGGATTATGAGATACATCTCGCACCCGAGGCAGAACCCGAACACCGCGTTCAGGAACGCCGCCGCCAGGGCGAGGGCGGTGGCACCGATGCCGAGCCAGGTGCTCCCCGTCGCATAGCCGACCGTTCCCACCAGGGCGAACGCCAGGCCGACACCCTGCGCGAAGCGGGGCGCGGCCGCGTCCTCGAGTTCCCTGGGCGGCGCGAGCCGGGGACGGACCAGCACTCTGAACACCGAACCGTACGGGGCGTACCGGAGGCCGAAGAACGTCGCGATGGCGAACACGACGGCCTGAGCGGCGAGCAGCGCCCAGCTTCCGGTCACCAGCACCACGATGAGGACCACTGTCGTGACGGCCGCGCCGAAGCGCGGCCCACGCGGATCAACCTGCATCGGGGTGCTCCTGGCGGAGGAAGCGTGCGTACGAGCTGGAAGTGGAAGTGCTCGGGGGCGGCGGGGCTCGATGCCTCAGGCCTAACGACAGAGCGAGGCGGCCACGCGGCAGAAGTCGACCGCGCGGCGCTTCGTGAGCATCTGCTCTGTCCGGTCACGCACGAACACAATAGTAATCCGACAATCCACGTACTGTCACATCCGTCTCGCCTTCCGAGACAGTCTTCTCGCAGGTCGTCCCGGTGCGGTTCACGAGATGGCCTCGCCCAGGGCCGCGATGACGTCGGGCTTGCGGGGAGCGCCCGCCGCGCGGCGCACGATGCGGCCCGCCTCGTCCAGGACGAGCACCGTCGGAGTGCGGAGCACGTTCAGGCGACGGACGAGGTCCAGATTCGCCTCGGCGTCGAGTTCGACGTGCGCGACGCCGTCCACCATCCCGGCGACCTCGCCGAGGACGCGGCGGGTGGTGCGGCACGGTGCGCAGAACGCGCTGGAGAACTGCAGCAGGGTGGCCTTCTCGCCGAGTTCCGCGCCCAGGTCGTCCGGCCGGAGGATGTCGCTCGCCCCGTCGTCCCCGTTCGCCACGCGGTTCCTGTTCACCGCGCTGCCCCCGCTCCCCCGGCGTGCGCGCAGGACGCCGTCACGGCGCCGCCTCAGCAGGCCGAACACCGTGGCGGCGGCGAGCACGGCCGCCGCGATCAATGCACCGGTCATCGTCAACGACAACCGCGCCGCGCCGCGAGTTCTTCCACCGCAGCCAGGCCGGTCATTGCAACCACATCATGGAGATCAAGTCACGGGGATCAGGTCATGGGGCTCAGGTCATGGAGATCAGGTCGGGATCGTGAGGAGCGGCTGCCCGTCCAGGCCGACGATCTCGAACGAGTACAGCTGCCCGCGCGGGAACATCGTGGAGCCGCGGTACTCACCGTAGCCCTCGTCGTACGGCACGTACCAGCTGCCGAGCGCGTCGCGGCGGCCGTCCCGCGCGATGACCTGCAGCCTGCAGTGCGAGCCCTTCGGGACCCCCGCCAGATGCAGCTCGACCTCTGTCCCCCACTGCTTCTTCTTCAGCAGCACGTAGCCCTTGATGTCGGTGCTGGGGTTCTCGGCGGCGATCCTCTCGACATCGGTGGGGGACGCGGAAGGCGAGGCGGACGGCGGAGGCGGCGACGCGGCGTCCTGAGACCCGAACGGGAGCAGGAAGCCGCCGAACAGGGCGCCGGCGACCAGCAGCAGGCACGCCGCGGTGGCGAGCGGCGCCCACCCGGCGCCCCGCCCGCCGGCCTGCCCGCCGGCCCGCCGGCGCAGTGGTCCGAGCCATCCCCTCCGCCGTTCGGCCGCCCGCGCGAGCAGCCCGTCCAGCAGTTCGGGCGGCGGCCCGGCCATCTGGTCCAGCTGCCGCTCCTCGACCCGCCCGAGCATCGCGGGCAGGCCGGCCAGCCCGGCGAGCTCGTCCCGGCAGGCCGGGCAGCCCGCCAGGTGTGCCTCCACCTGGGACCGCTCGGCGGGGTCGAGCGAGCCGAGCACGTACACCCCGAGTGAGGTGCGGACGTCCGTGCAGTCGTTCATGGCGCCAACCCCCGCTCCTCCAATGCGAGTTTGAGCGCCCGCAATGCGTAATAGGTGCGGGACTTCACCGTGCCGGGCGGGATGCCCAGCGCCTTCGCCGTCTCCGCCACCGACCGGCCCTTGTAGTAGGTCTCCACCAGGACGGCCCGGTGCGGCGGGCTCAACCCCGTCAGCGCCTCGGCGACCGTCCAGGACTCCAGGGCACGGTCGATGTCGTCGGAGCCGGACGCGGTCATCAGGACGTGCTCGTCGATGCCCGTCTCCGGAGGCCGCGCACGCTTGGCGCGATGCGCGTCCACCACGAGGTTGCGCGCGACGGTGAACAGCCACGGCCGGACAGGCCGTCCTGAAAGCGCCTCAGGGTGTTTCCAGGCACGCAGCAGCGTCTCCTGCACGACGTCCTCGGCCTGGGTTCGATCCCCACCGGTCAGCCGCAGGACATAGCCGAATAGGGGACCTCCATGCTCGCTGTACAGGGCACGCAGCAATCTGTCATCCGCGGTGGGACCCACACCACTGACACGTACGCCTAGGCGGCCCGGTTCACAAGCACCCGGTCTTTTGTGCACGGGTCATCGCCGCACCTGTGTGCACGGGTCATTGCTGCACCTGCTGCAGGTCGTTCAGCTTGACGTTCTGGGCGGTGGCGCCGACCCGCACTCCCTCGGGCGTCGGCTGGATCTGGCTGATCTTGGCTCCGAGCGGCAGCGCGGGGACCCGCACGACCCAGGTGAGCTGCTGCCTCAGCGCCGCCAGCGGGATCCGGGGCCCGCCCTCCGACTCGATCGAGACGGGACTGACCGCGATGCCGCGATCGGTCGGCTTGAGCTCCAGGATGCCGGTGCCGTTCACCTGGATGCCCAGGATGCTGGTCTGGATGTCCACCGCCAGGTCGTCGCCCTTCGGCTGGATCCGCTGGACCTCCCGGGGCGCGTTCTTCTTGATCAGGTCGTACGGGGTGACGGCGGACACGGTCGCCGTCCGCGCCGTGACGTTCGCGGTGTTGCCCCCGGCGACCTGCGACAGCGGCGCCTCCACCCCGCGCATGTCGACCTTCACGTCGGTGACGGTCACGCCCTGCTGCGTCCAGTCGCCGATGCCGAGCTCGATGTGGTCGTACTCGCCGCCGATCACCTGGGTGAGGAAGGGGATGCCGTGGATGGTGACGTCCGGCTGCCGCGTGAGGTCGGTCTGCGCCGCGACCTCCTTGGCGATCCTGTCCTCGGCGACCCGCACGCCGATCCTGTCCGCGGCGATCACGCCCACGATCGCGAGGACCAACAGCACCACGAGTACTTTCCGCATGTCTCTCCTCTGTGCGTCGGCATGCGATCGCCACACACTAATGCGCAGGCACGGCACAACGCGTCACATCGGAGAATGACCTCGAAGTTCGATAAATCACCCAAATGTGACATCAACCACCGGCGAACGGCGGCAGCACCTCCACGACGCCGCCCTCCGGCAACTCCACCGACTCGTGCGGACGGCTCCCGACCGGGTCCCCGTCGATGAGGAACGAGCTGCGTCCGACGACGCGCCGGAACTCGGTGCCACGGCCGTCCCGCGAGGTGGCGGCGGCGATCGCCTCGGCCAGCGTGCCCGCGTCGTACGGCTCCTCATGCGCCCCCGCCGCGGCCTTCGCCGCCGCCCAGTACCGCATCGTCCCCTTAGCCATGGGCCCAGACTCTCATTCCCACCGCCTTACCGTCCCGACCTGGCCACTCCATTGCCGCCCGGACGCACTCGGTTATGCTCATGGGAGGGATCCGGGCGACGAGGCCATGGAGTTCATCTGAAAGCCCTCCGTGGCCGCCTCGCCCTCAAGCCGTCGGCCATGGGCGGGTTTGAGGGTGAGCCGCCTGGATCTACGTGTTTCTGGACGGGAGGCGTCACTTGAGCAACCTGCTCTTGCTGACCAACGCGCTGGAGCCCTCCGACGAGGTCCTGCCCGCGCTCGGACTGCTGCTGCACTCCGTGCGCGTGGCCCCCGCCGAGGCGTCCGCCCTCATCGACGCGCCACCGGCGGACGTCCTGCTGGTCGACGCGCGCCGCGACCTGGTGCAGGCCAAGAGCCTGTGCCGGCTCCTGCGGACGACCGGCCTCGACTGCCCGCTGCTCGCCATCGTCACCGAAGGCGGCCTCGCCGCGCTCAGCCCGGAATGGGGCCTGGACGACGTGCTGCTCCAGGTCGCCGGGCCCGCCGAGGTCGAGGCCAGGCTGCGCCTCGCGGTGGGGCGCGCCGCCGTCACCGACGCCGAGGAGGTCCCCGGCGAGATCCGCAGCGGCGACCTCACGATCGACGAGGCCACCTACACCGCCCGCCTCCGGGGACGGGTCCTGGACCTGACCTTCAAGGAGTTCGAGCTGCTGAAGTACCTCGCCCAGCACCCGGGCCGGGTCTTCACCCGCGCCCAGCTCCTCCAGGAGGTCTGGGGCTACGACTACTTCGGCGGCACCCGCACCGTGGACGTCCACGTCCGCCGCCTGCGCGCCAAGCTGGGCGCCGAGTACGAGTCCCTCATAGGAACCGTCCGCAACGTCGGCTACCGCTTCGTCCCCGACCACCGCCCCGGCACCGAAACCGAAGAGAAGACCCCGGCGCGTACTTGACTCTCCGGGGGACGCGGTCGACGACGCGAGTCTGAGAGGGATCCCTGGTCACACCGCGGATCTGGCAGTGCGGGTTAGGCGCCCGGCATGGCCGTCGTCTCGGAAACGTCAAGGCCGGCTGAGGATCGCCGTCTCGCTCCGTATCCCGTTCAGCGGCCACCCCGCCCGCCTCGAGACGGTGCGAGCCTGGCGTCAGCACCGCCCATCGACGTTCCTGGCACCGGCCGTCTAACCGAAGCGGCCCGTGATGTAGTCCTCGGTGGCTTTCACCTCCGGGTTCGTGAAGATCTTGCTGGTGTCGTCGATCTCGATGAGCTTGCCGGGCTTGCCGGTTCCGGCGATGGTGAAGAACGCGGTGCGATCGCTGACGCGGGCCGCCTGCTGCATGTTGTGCGTCACGATGACGATCGTGTACTGCGTCTTCAGCTTCTCGATCAGGTCCTCGATGGCGAGGGTGGAGATCGGGTCGAGCGCCGAGCAGGGCTCGTCCATCAGCAGGACCTGCGGCTGGACGGCGATGCAGCGGGCGATGCAGAGCCGCTGCTGCTGCCCGCCGGACAGGCCCGCGCCGGGCTTGCTCAGCCGGTCCTTGACCTCGTTCCACAGGTTGGCGCTCTGCAGCGACTCCTCGACGACGTCGTCCAGCTGGCTCTTGCGGCGCACGCCGTTCAGCTTCAGGCCGGCCGCCACGTTGTCGTAGATGGACATCGTGGGGAACGGGTTGGGCCGCTGGAAGACCATGCCGACGACGCGCCGCACCGCGACCGGGTCGACGGACGGGTCGTACAGGTCCTCGTCGTCCAGCATGACCTTGCCTTCGACGCGGGCGCCCGGGATGACCTCGTGCATCCGGTTGAGCGTGCGCAGGAACGTGGACTTGCCGCAGCCGGACGGCCCGATGAACGCCGTCACCGAGCGGGGCTCGACCGTCATCGAGATGTCCTCGATGGCGTGGACACCGCCGTAGTAGGCGTGCAGCCCGGAGACCTCGATGCGCTTGGCCATGAGGTGGGGATTCCTTTCTCTGGTCGGCTACGGGGTCAGCGGCTCTTCGTCGCGGCGCGCCGGGCGACGAGCCGGGCGACCAGGTTGAGCAGCATGATGATCCCGATCAGGACGAGGGCGCCCGTCCAGGCGCGGTCGATCGAGTTCTGGCTGGGGTCGGCGGCCTGCTCCCAGATGAAGGTGGGCAGCGACGCCTGCGGGCCGTTGAACGGGTCGTTGTTGATCGCCTTGGTGAAGAAGATCGTGAGCAGCAGCGGCGCGGTCTCCCCCATCACGCGGGCGACGGCCAGCATCACGCCGGTCACCATCCCGGTCAGCGCGGTCGGCAGCACGACGAAGCAGATCGTCCGCCAGCGCGGCACACCGAGCGCGTAGGACGCCTCGCGCAGGTCGTTCGGGACGAGCTTGAGCATCTCCTCGGCCGACCGCGTCACGGTCGGGATCATCAGGATCGTCAGCGCCAGCGCGCCGGCGAACCCCGAGTAGTCGAACCCGAACGTCAGCAGCCACAGCGCCAGGATGAACAGGCCCGCGACGATGGACGGGATGCCCATCATGACGTCCACCGTGAAGCTGATGATCTTGCCGAGCCGCCCGTTGCCGGCGTACTCGACCAGGTAGATCGCGGTCAGGATGGACAGCGGGACGGCGATCGCGCTGCAGATCGCGACCTGCAGCAGGGTCCCGATGATGGCGTGGTAGGCGCCGCCGCCCACGTCGCTGCCGCTGACCGCGTTCATCGAGTACTGGAAGAACGAGGCGTCGAGGCGCTCGATGCCGTTCACGACGACGGTCCACAGCACCGACACCAGCGGAATCAGGGCCAGTATGAACGCCAGGTACACCAGCACCTGCACGCCGCGGTCCTTGACCTTGCGGCCGAGCGAAACCGACGTCAGGCTCGTGTTCTTGCCGGTGGAGAGGGTGGTCACACGAACTCCTTGCGGCGCGCGACGACCGCGCGGGCGGCCATGTTGACGAGCAGGGTGATCACGAAGAGGACCAGGCCGGACGCGATCAGGGCGCCGCGGCCGGTGACGGTCGCCTCGGCGAAGCTGTTGGCGATGTTGGCGGCGAACGTCGCGCCGCCGTTCTCCAGGAGGCGCCAGTTGATGCCGGGGACGAAGGTCAGCACCATGGCGACGGCGATCGTCTCGCCCATCGCGCGGCCGAGGCCGAGCATCGAAGCGCCGATCATTCCGGACCGCCCGTACGGCAGCACCGACATCCGGATCATCTCCCAGCGGGTCGCGCCGAGCGCCAGCGCGGCCTCCACGTTGGCCTGGGGGACCTGCAGGAACACCTCCCGGGAGATGGACGAGATGATCGGCAGGATCATGATGGCCAGCACCACCCCGGCGGTGAAGATCGAGTTCTTGCCGGGGCTGTCGCCGCCCAACAGCGGGATCCAGCCGAACACCGCGTTGAGGAAACCGCTGATCGTGCCCATGTGCTGGGACAGGAAGATCAGGCCCCAGAGCCCGTACACGATGCTGGGGACCGCGGCGAGCAGGTCGACGACGTAGCCGAGGCCGGACGCCAGCCGCCGGGGCGAGTAGAACGAGATGAACAGCGCGATCCCGATCGCGACGGGCGTCGCGATGATCATCGCCAGCAGCGACGACATGACCGTGCCGAACGCCAGCTGCGCGATGCCGAACCGCGGCGGGGACGCGTTCGGGTTCCACTCCTCGCTGGTGAGGAAGTTCGCCTCGTTGTCCTGCAGGGCCGGGATCGCCTTCCAGACGAGGAAGGCGGCGATCGCGGCCACGATCGCCAGCACCGTGAGGCTGGAGCCCCGGGCCGCGCCGGCGAAGAGCCGGTCTCCGGTCCGCCCGGTGCTCTCCGGCGCACGGATGGCGCTTTCCCGTGTTCCGGCGCGCGCCTCGACGCCGGTGTCGCTGGTCATGGAGAGACCCCCTTGGATCACGTCGTCCGAACCCACGCCGGCCCCGCCGCCGAAGTACTCGGCGGCGGGGCTGCTGGTGTCCTTGTCGGCCGTCAGGACAGTGCCTTCACGGACGCCTGGACCTTGGTCAGCACGGTCTGCGGGATCGGCGCGTACCCGGCGTCGGTCAGGATCTTCTGCCCGTCCGCGCTGGAGGCGTAGGTCAGGAACGACTTGACGAACTTGGCCTGCTCCTCCGGCAGCCCCTTCTCACAGGCGATCTCGTAGGTGACCAGGACGATCGGGTAGGCGCCCGCCTCCTTGGTCGCGTAGTCGATCTCCAGCTCCACGTCGTTGCCGGTGCCGACGACCTTCGCCCCGGCGACGGCCTTGGAGGCGCTCTCCGGCGACAGCTCGCTGTACTCCCCGGCGCCGTTCTTCACCTGGGCGGTCTGCAGCTGGTTGTTCTCGGCGTACGACATCTCCACGTAGGAGATCGCGCCCTCGGTGTTCTTCACCTGCGTCGTCACGCCGTCGGACTTGTTGGCGCCCTGGCCGGTGGAGTTCGGCCACTTCTTGGCGGGCTCCGACGGCCAGGCGTCCGGCGCGACCGTGTTCAGGTACTCCGTGAAGTTGTCGGTGGTCCCGGACTCGTCGGCACGGTAGATCGGCTTGATCGGCGAGGACGGCAGTTCGGCGCCCTCGTTCTGCTCGGCGATCGCCGGATCGTTCCAGGTCTTGACCTTGCCGGAGAAGATGTTCGCGATCGTCTCTGGGTCGAGCTTCAGCGCGTCCACGCCGGGGACGTTGTAGACCACGGCGACCGGGCCGACCACCATCGGCAGGTTGAGCGCGCTGCCGCCCTGGCACCGCTGCTGCGCCGCGGCCTTCTCCTCGTCGTCGAGCGCCGAGTCCGAACCCGCGAACGCCACCTGGCCCTCGTTGAAGGCCTGGATACCGGCCCCCGAGCCGGTCGGGTTGTAGTTGAGGTTCGCGCCGGCACACTTGCTGGCGTAGATCTTGATCCACTCCTCGACCGCGTTCTTCTGGGCGCTGGAACCGGCGGCGTTGATGCTGCCCGTGGCGCAGTCGATGTCAGTCGTCGGCGCGCTGCTCGCACCCACCGTCGGGTTGTCGTCACTCCCGCAGGCGGAGAGGGCCAGCGCCCCCGCGACGATCACGCCGCTCAGTGCGGCAAGTCGGGAACCGTTCTTCACCGGAGGGTCTCCTCTTAGTTCGTGTGCGGGTCCCCTGGGGCCGGTCCTGGCCCGCTCTGCCAGGCCCCGGGACACCGTCGAATGCGACGCTAAGCAGGCGAGGTGACCAGCCGCCCTGATCCAGGTGAACGGCGGATGAACGAGGATGGCCGGGCCCGCGAAGAATGCCCCGATTTGCCATGTACACCGGGTTAACAGCACAGCTCACAACGTCAATGACCGGGTCGAAACCAGGTCATGCGGCCAGCGGAGGCACCGCCAGACGAACACCGCCAGACGGGCTGGACGGGCACCGCTGGACGGGCCGGACGGGCACTGCCAGACGGGCTGGACGGGGCTGCTAGACGGGGGCGCGGCTAGGACGCGCGGGTCGCGTACATGACGTCTACGGCGTGGCGGGTGAAGCCCAGGGACTCGTATAGACGGACGGCAGCGGTGTTGGACTCGTCCACGTAGAGCATGATCTGGTCGACGCCGACGTCGCGCAGGTGGTGCAGGCCCTTCAGGGTGAGGGTGCGGCCCAGCCCCAAGCCTTGGGCGTCCGGGTCGACGCCCACCACGTAGACCTCGCCGATGCCGCCCGGGTGAATCTTGGTCCAGTGGAAGCCGGCGAGGCGGCCCCGTCGTTCACCCTGTCGTTCACCAGGGCGTTCACCGGGGCGTTCACCGGGGCGTTCGGCGAGGAAGAAGCCGGACGGGTCGAACCAGTCCTCGCGCTCCCGGTCGCGGACGTCCTCGATCGTCCAGGCGCCCTGCTCGGGATGGTCGGCGAACGCGCGGGAGTTCACGTCGAGCCAGGCCCGCTCGTCCCGGCCGGGCTCGAAGGTGCGCAGCGTGACGCCCGGTGCGACCGTCATCTCCGGCAGCGGCGCGGCGGCCGGGCGGCGCATCTGGAGCAGGACGCGGACGCGGGTCATGCCCTCGGAGGCGGCCAGCGCGGCGGCGGCGGGCAGGTCGCCGTGCGCCCAGACCCGGAGGGGGCCGCCGGCCTCGTCGCGGAGTGCCCGCAGCAGGGCGCGCCCGTGACCGCGGCGGCGGTGTTCCGGGTGGACGACCAACTCCCCGGCAGCGGGTTCCTCGGCGGTCGCCGGGTCGAGGTGCGCGTACGCGACGATCCCTCCGGAACCGCCGCCGGAACCACTGGCGGAACCGCCGCCGGCACCGCTGTCGGAGAGCGCGAGTCCGGGGTGGCCTCCGCGGAGGGCGAGCATCGAATGCTCGGAGAGCGGCCCGACCCCGTCGGCGTCCTCCGCGGCCTCGGCCAGCTTGAGCACCTCGGCGACCTCGTGGTCCCCCCACTCACCGTCGCCCGGCGCCCCGCGCCCCCGCAGCTCACCCATGATCACCACCCTAGCGTCGAGTCGCGGCGAATCGTCCCGATGGAGCGTTCCATCAGGGCCCCGCACCGCGAGCGAACGCGTCCGGGCCTGATCAAGTTGTCACAGAAACGTCACCAGGTCGCCGGGAACCGTATGCCGGACGCGCTTAGCGTCCGGCGCATGACTCGACGACGCACCATCCTGGCGTGCGCCGCGGCGGCGCTGACGGTCATCGGGCTGACCGCGCAACCCGCCGCCGCACGGCCCGCACCGACAGCGTCGGTACGGCTGCTCGCACTCAACGACTTCCACGGCAACCTGGAGCCGCCGTCCGGCAGCTCCGGCAGGGCCATCGACGAGAACGGAGAGACCGTCCTCGCCGGCGGCGCGGCCTACGTGGCCGCCCACATGAAGAAGCTGCGCGACCGCAACACCCTCACGGTCGCGCAGGGCGACCTGATCGGGGCAACGCCCCTGATCTCCGCCGCCTACCACGACGAGCCCTCCGTGCAGTTCCTCGGCGACATCGGCGTCACCGCCTCGGCGGTCGGCAACCACGAGTTCGACGAGGGGTACGAGGAACTGCTGCGCATCCAGCACGGCGGCTGCCACCCCGAGGACGGCTGCTCCCCCGAGGGCAAATGGCGCGGCGCCAAGTTCGACTACCTCGCCGCCAACGTGCTGAAGCAGCACGGACGCTGGAAGCGGCCGGCCATGAAGCCGTGGACGATCCGCCGCGTCAACGGCGTCCGGGTCGGCTTCATCGGCGTCGTCACCAAGACCACCCCGAGCATCGTCACCGCGGAGGGCATCAAGGGCCTTGAGTTCCAGGACGAGGTCGAGGCCGCGAACCGGGCCGCCCGCGAGCTGAAGCGCCGCAACGTCCGCGCGATGGTGCTTCTCGTCCATGAGGGCGACGAGGTGAACTCCGGTCAGCGGCCGGACGAGTGCGGCGTCGTCCCGGGCGCCGGGTCGCGCATCGCCAAGGACGCCGACCCCGAGATCGACGTCGTGCTGTCCGGTCACACGCACCAGCAGTACGTCTGCTCGGTCGACGACCCGGAGGGCGAACCGCGGCTGTTCTCGTCCGGCTCGTCCTACGGCCGCGTGATCACCGAGGTGAACCTCAAGGTGAACCGGCGCACCGGCGACGTCGTCCGCCCGTCCCTGCGCGGCGACAACCACGTCGTGACCCGCGACGTCCCGCCGGACCCGAAGACGGAGCGTTTCGTCCAGACGTGGCAGGACCGCGTCTCCGAGATCGCGGACGCGCCCATCGGCTCGATCACCGCCGACCTCACCCGCACGCCGTCCCCCTCGGGCGAGACCGCGCTCGGCGACGTCATCGCCGACGCCCAGCTGGCCGGGACGCAGGACCTCGGCGCGCAGGTCGCGCTGATGAACCCGGGAGGCGTCCGCACCGACCTCGCCTACGCGGCGAGCGGCTCCGAGGGCGACGGCGTCGTCACCTACGGCGAGGCGTTCGCCGTCCAGCCGTTCAGCAACGTGATGGGGGTCGTGTCGCTGACGGGCGCGCAGATCGACGCGCTCCTCGAACAGCAGTGGACGGACGCCGGGGAGAAGATCCTCCAGCCGTCGGCGAACCTGAACTTCACCATCGACCGCGCGAGGGCCGTCGGCGACCGCGTCTCCGGCATCACCGTCGACGGGACTCCGATCGACCCGGCGGCCACCTACAAGGTCGCGGCGAACAACTTCCTCCTCGGCGGCGGCGACGGCTTCACGGTCTTCACCGAGGGCACCGACCAGGTCCTCGGCCCGATCGACCTGGACGCCTTCGTCGCCTACTTCGAGGCCCAGGGCACCATCTCGCCCCCGCCCCTGAACCGCATCTCCGGCCGGTAACCCACACCAGAGCACAGCACCGAACGGCCCGCCGCCCCAGCCGGGGCGACGGGCCGTTCCGCATGGTCAGACACCGCGCAAGGTCAGACACCGCGCATGATCAGGCACCGTGCATGATCATGCGCCGAAGAGGTGGACGATGAAGTAGACGAGGGCGGCCACCGCCGCGGCCATCGGCATCGTGAGGACCCAGGCGGTGACGATGTTGCCCGCGACGCCCCAGCGGACCGCGGAGAGCCGCTTGGTCGCGCCGACGCCCATGATGCAGGACGTGATCGTGTGCGTGGTGGAGATTGGAGCGTGCCAGATGTAGGCGGTCGCGTACAGGATCGCCGAGGCCGTCGATTCGGCGGCGAACCCCTTCGGCGGGTCCAGTTCGATCACCTTGCGGCCGAGCGTCCGCATGATCCGCCAGCCGCCCGCGTAGGTGCCGGCGGCCAGGGCCCCCGCACACGAGATGATGACCCACAGGGGGACGTCATTGCCGTCGGAATGGCCGGTGGTGACCAGGGCCAGGACGATGATGCCCATCGTCTTCTGCGCGTCCTGAAGGCCGTGCCCGAGCGCCATCGACGCCGCCGACAGCGACTGCGCGATCCGGAACCGGCGGCCGACCCGTCCCGGGTTGGCGTTGCGGAAGATCCACAGGATGGCGACCATCACCATGTAGGCCAGCGCGAATCCCGCCACCGGCGAGATCACCATCGGGATGGCGACCTTGTCCAGGACGGTGGACCAGCTCACCGAGGACGCGGAGGCGACCCCGGCCCCGACCACGCCGCCGATCAGCGCGTGCGAGGACGACGAGGGCAACCCGAAGTACCAGGTGATCATGTTCCAGGTGATCGCGCCGAGCACGCCGGCGGCGACCACCGTGAGGCCGTGCAGCCCGGTGGGCGGGGTGATGACCTCGCTGACGGTCTTGGCGACCTCGACGCCGAGCAGCGCGCCGATCAGGTTCATCACGGCCGCCATGATCAACGCCGCCCGCGGGGTCAACGCCCGGGTGGACACCGATGTGGCGATGGCGTTGGCGGCGTCGTGGAAGCCGTTGGTGTAGTCGAAGCCCAGGGCGATGATCACGACCAGGATCAGCACGGCGGTCTGCTGGTCCTGGTTGAGCCCCACCGCCCCTGCGATCACCACGGCCAGCAGGCCCAGCACCAGGAAGGGCCAGAACCTGGCCGGGCCCCGGCGGACCTGCTCCGACAGCGTCGGATCGGCGCCGGGAGGTTCGTCCTTGGTGAGTACCGCCCCGACCGTCCCACCCTTGGCCGGGTCGGCGGGGCCGCCGGATTCCGGCGGATCGTCCTGGACGCTCATGATTCCTTGACCGCGATCGTCTCGACCGTGTTGGCGACGTGCTCGAACGCGTCCGCCGCGCCCTCCAGCCGGTCGATGACCTCCTTCAGCTTCAGCACCGTCAGGGTGTCGTACTCGCCGCTGAACAGCTTCGCCAGCAGCTTGCGGTAGACCTGGTCGCCCTGGTTCTCAAGCCGGTTGATCTCGATCCAGTACTCGTTGAGCTCCTTCATAGAGCGTAGCCGCGGCATCGCCTCGGCGGTCAGTTCGGCGGCGCGTTCCAGGACCTCCACCATGGCGACGACGCCTTTGGGGAACTCGTCGATCTCGTAGAGGACGACGAGGTCCGCTGCTTCTTCCATCTCGTCCATCACGTCGTCGATCGTCGAGGCGAGCCGGTAGATGTCCTCGCGGTCGAAGGGCGTGATGAAGGTTTCGTTCAGCCGGCGCATGATCGCGTGAGTGCATTCGTCACCCGCGTGCTCGCAGGCGCGCATCTTCTCTGCGATCGCTGCCCGATCGGTGCCGTCGCTGATGAGCTCCACGAGCAGTCTGGCCCCGGTGACCAGGTTGTTCGCCGAGTCGGCGAACATGTCGTAGAAGCTGTCCTCACGCGGCGTGAGACGCAAGCGCACGTCGTTCTCCTGAAGTGCCGGAACAGTCCGCAGAGGATCGTAGGCGCAACCAGCCGTAAAAAGAACCTTTGCCCCAGCTTTGGCTGGTGTCCGCCATCCTCTCACCTACAGGATTGCCCCAGATCACCAGGTGCATACCTCCCGTGGATGCGCGTGTCCACCGGAATCGCAGGGTCTGAGGCCCGATGCGGCGTTCACCTGGACGGCGACGGGAAACCGGGCGTGAGATTCGTTACAGCGGCCCGTGACGGACGCCCGCTGCCGTGGGTCCGGGACGACGAGCCACCGGGAGGACGAGGGACCTGAAAGCCGCAGGCCGGAGACGCGCGGGCCGGATAGAGGCAGGCCGGAAAAGTCGAACCGGGGACGCCTCGATCGGCGTCCCCGGTGCACTGCGGGCTGCGTCTCGCGGCCGGTCCGGGGATGATCCCCGGACCGCCTAATCCTGTGGCGTCAGCTCGCGACGACCGGCTTCGCCGGACTGGATCCCGAGCACCATGTCGATCTCCGCGATGGTGAGCGGCCGCTCCGCCGCCGCCACCGCGCTGAGCATCTCGGCATAGAGTTCGATCTCGTCCAGCGCAACACGGTCGTGGACGCGCAAATCAAGGTTCTGGCGCACCGCGTCCACCTCCGTTCGTTCCCCACACCCGAATCGAGGCTACGCGTCCGGCCCCGTCAGGCACATGACCCAAGCGGGCCATTCGAGGGCCACCCCGACCCCTGTCAATCCGGGGCCCCCACGGTGACCGTTTTCGTCCCCGGCAGCCCCCTCGCAGGTCACGCCTCCCGGGCCGGACCAGGTGAGAAAGGCTCGGTCACGCTGGTCACCCTCCTAGCCTTCCCGGGGGATGACCGTCTGATACCTGTGTCCGGTTCGCCGTATATCAGATGAGCCGAGTAGCCGATCGGACGGCCGCGCGTCCGGAACGAGGCGGGTTCAGCGGCCGGGACGGAAGTCGCCGAGCATCTGCTCCAGCGGCGTTTCGGGCAGATCCCGGGCCGAAAGCCGGGCCACGGTCGCGGCATTGACGTCGGCGCCCGCGAGCCGGGCCGCCTGCCGCGCGACCGTCTGCTCGAACAGCGCCCTGACCGTCCGGGCGTAGGCGAACTGCGGGTCGCCGCGCAGCCGCTCGAACCGGCTCAGCAGTTCCACGCGCAGTTCCTCGTCCAGCATGTACAGGTCGCGCTCGGCGTAGCTCTGGAAGAGCTGGACCATGTCGCGGTCGCCCATCCCGGTGAACTCCAGGATCCGGCCGAACTCGGCGCGGAACGCGGGGTTGCCCGCGACGAAGCCCTCCATCTCGGCCTGCGGGCTGGAGCAGACCACCATGAACCGGGCACCACCCTGGTTCATGCTGCGGAGCAGCTCGCCCACCACGGCCGGGCTCCGGTCGAGCAGGTGCGCCTCCTGGACGAGCAGGACCCCGCCGAGCGCCTGCTCGACCATGCCCGCGACCCGGCGCTCGGTGTCCAGCCGGTCACGTCCCGCCAGGTGGACGGGACGGCAGGCCACCACATGCCCCGAGCTCAGCAGCCCGAGCGCCGCGTAGATGCCGCCGACGAGGCCCGCCACGGTCGTCTTGCCGGTGCCGGGCGGCCCCACGAAGATCAGGTGATGCGTGTCGCCGCCGCCGACCCCGTACCGGGCGCGGTCGGCCGCCAGCCCCGCCTCGTCGGCCATCTCGTGCACGGCGGCCTTGACGTCGTCCAGCCCGGTGAGCTGGTCGAGCTGCCGCAGGTAGCCGTCGATGTCGCCGGGCGGGCGCAGCGCGGGCTCGATCCCCTCCGCGACGCCCGCCAGGTCGTCCGGCGTCAGCACGAGCCGGTCGTGCGACGCCCCGGCCCGCTCCATGTTCCGCTGCGCCGCCTGGTCCAGGTAGGCCTCGACGAGCCGCGCGTTGACCAGGTCGCCCGGCCCGCGGAGCCGGTTCAGGTCCTCCCGGACGACCTCCAGCGCCGACGCGCCGACGGTGACGCGCCGCTCATGGGCCAGCAGGTGCAGCAGCGTCATCCGGTTGTCGAGGTCGCTGAAGTCGGGCAGCCGGTGGACGCGGAACGCCTGGACGAGCTTCGGATGCTCCTGCAGGAGCCGCTTGTAGGCGTGCGGCTCGCAGGTCGCGATCACCGGCGCCGTGATCACCGGGTCGCGGCGGGCCCGGCGGACCGCGCCGACGACCGCCGCGGGCTCGGGCGCGCCGTCGATCGCCGCGTCCAGCCGCTCGAACAGGATCACCGGGCCCGGCTGGGCGAGGATCTCCCCGATCCGCTCCACGGGCGCGTCACGGACGTCCTCGGCGTTGTGCGCGCGGATCGTCCCGTCGCCGATGCCGGCGTTCGCCAGCGTCAGCGCGATCATCCGGGCCAGGCGGCGCTGCCCCGAGTGCGGGCCGCCGACCAGCAGGACGCCGGGCAGCCCCGAACCGATCGAGCTGTGCGCGCCGTCCACCCTGGTCTGCTCGATGTCACTGCCGGCGGGCGCGTTCCATTCCTGCGCCTGCGCACGCAGGTCGGACAGGAGTGGGTTCACGTCGTGGTCCCCGTACACGAAGCCGAAGCCGAACCGCTCCAGGACGCGGCGCGTGCTGCGGTCCCGTGGCGGCGGGATCTCGTGGACGGGCTGCTCCGGCGAGGGGGTGTCGTCCAGGAAGTCGAAGTCGCCGACCATGGTCTTGGACATGACCTTCGTCCCCGGGCCCCCGCCCGGCGGCGGTTGTGCCATGCCGTCGTCGGGGACGTCCGCGAGGTCGTCCTCGATGTCGCCGGGGCCGAGGATGCGTGTTCCGGGCGGCCCCTGCTGAGCCGGGGACGGCGGTTGCCGCTGGGGCGGCCCGGACGGGCCCTGGTCCTCCACGCGGGTGGCGTACGGGTCGAACGCCGCGGGCGCCGGCGGCTGCTGCTGCTGGGCCTGTTGCTGCTGCTGCGGTTGTTGCTGCTGCTGCGGCTGTTGCGGTTCCGGAGGCTGGACGGGGTTCGGCGGCCCTTGCTGCATCGGGCTCTGCGGAGACCCGTGCTGCGGAGACCCGTGGCCCGGAGGCGGCGCGCCCGCCGGCTGGTAGCCGAGCTGCGTGTACGGCGGCACGAAGTTGTCGTCCTGCTCCTCCTCCTCGGGCGGGGAGAACCCGCCGAGCTGCGGGGACGGCGCGGACGGCTGCTCCGGCGCGGGCGACGGAGGCGCGGGCTGTGACGGCGGGGGCTGTGGAGGCGACCCGCTCTGCATGGGCGCGGGGCTCTCCATGGGGGCCGGGCTCTGCATGTGCGCAGGGCTCTCCACGTGCCCGGGGCTCTCCACGTACCCGGGGCTCTGCACGTACCCGGGGCTCTGCATGGGCGCCGGGGCCTGGGACGGCGGAGGAGGAGCGCCCTGCATGGGCGCCGGGTTCTGCATCGGGGCAGGCTGGGCACCGCCCTGACGCTGGAATCCGAGCTCGGTGTAGGGCGGCGCGACGTTCCCGTCGTCCTGGTCCTCCTCGGCGGGCGATGCCGGGACCGGAGGGCCGGCCGCCGGGGGCGCGGGTGCGGCGAACGCGGCCTGCTGCCCCTGTCCCGGACCCTGTCCCTGTCCCTGTCCCGGCCCTTGAGCGGGCCCCTGGCCGGGCCCCTGCGCGGGTGCCTCCCCCGCGGGTCCGGGCTGCTCGTTCTCCCATCCCTGCTGCGCGGGCGGCTGGACGAACGGGCGGTCGGGCTCGGACGGCTGTCCCTGCGCCGGCGGCGGCGCGCCCGGGGCGAGCCCCGGCTGGCTCTGCATCCCGAACGGAGACGGCTGCGAGGGCGCCGGTTCGGGCTGCGGCGTGCTGGTGGAGGTGACCGTCGTCGCGCGGGCGCGGTTGCGGCCGATGATCCCGGCGATGATCGCGGTCGGGACGGGGAAGCCGCGGGGACGCGCGGGCATTCCGCCGAGCCTGCACCAGGCCAGGTCCACCTCGTACATCGAGGCCAGCAGCGACTCCGCGCCCGAGCCCGACCCGGCCGCGGACCGCAACGGCTCCGGGAGTCGCATGTCCTGCGGCCACAGCCGGCGCAGCGGGTGGCCTTGTTGCTGCGACACGGCCTGCACCGTGTAGCGGATCTCTGGGTCCAGCCAGGGGACGATGGTGCCCACCATGTCCTTGCGGACGACGTCCAGGTCGGCGGCGAGCAACGCGGCGGCCACGAGACGGGGTTCGACGTAGGCCGGTTCGGCCGGGTCACCGGACAGGTCGGCTATCAGCTCGCTGAGCGTGTAGAAGGCGTGCCGGAAGTTGTCCCCTGGCGAGCTCTCGTTCCTCAGCGCGGGAACCAGGTTCGGTGGGCAGCGGGTAAGCCACTGCTGGACGATCGCCTGGTCGCCGTACGGCAGCGCCCCATAGTCGACGGTCGGGTTGGCGAGTGTGGGGCCGAGAATGGCGAGCAGGGCGTCCGCACGCGCCTGGTACCGGACGTCCTCGCGCAGCGCGCTGGCGACGGCCCACATCGTGCGCAGGATGACGACCGCGGAGTCCACCCGGCTCGCCCGCAGCCGCTCCGCGTAGAGACCGGCCAGCGTCTCCAGGGCGGGCGGGGTGAGCCAGCGCGGGCCGTCCACCTCCGGCAGGGGCTTGGCGCGGTAGGGCTTCCAGAGGTCGAGCATCTGCGCGTCGAGCCGCGAATCGAACGCGGGCGCGCACGCACACCACAGCATCACGCCGTAGGCGGCGACGACCGTGGACGGAGTGCCGCTGGAGAACTCGGGCCACCAGTGCGGGTACTCGGGCGTGGGCAGCGCCGCGGCCGACTCGACCGTCGACCGCACGCGCGAGGACACGTCGGTCGCGAACCCGTGCCCGACGAACGGCAGCCCCGCCGGCGGGTCGTAGGAGAAGTCGGGCCCCGCCGGGATCACGTGCGGCGGCAGGTTGGGCGCCCGTCCCGGTACCTGCTGCGCGGGCCGGGCCGCCATCCGGACGGCGGGCGTGCGGGGCGGCGGGCACAGGTACCACTGGCCGTCGGACGGATGCAGCCGGTACCAGCGGGCCCACGCGCCGAACAGCCACCATGTGCCGTCCGGCAGGACGAGCATGCGTCCGCCGATGGCGTGATGGCGCTGCTGCGGCGCCGTCGACGGCCACCATGCGGCAGCCACCATCGCCCTTGTGTCCCGCTCTGCCTCCGCGAACGGATCCTGCCCCATCTGGGGGCTGGGCGGCGGAGCGCTGCCATAGCCCGGTCCCCACACCACGACCGTCATCGTAGTCAGCAGAATTCGATCAGTGTGCCCCCCACCGGCCCATTCGCCGCATAATCGCAGGTCAGAGCATTATCAATCGGAGCTTGCCGGTGCTCGTGATTCGGACGCCGGCTGCCATTCGGCGGTGCGGTGCCGCCGCGCCTTGGTCACGTACACCTCGGGCGTGTGTTCCAGCGAGAGCCGGTCATCGTCGGTCAACTCCCGGACGATCTTGCCCGGCGTCCCGGCGACGAGGACACCGGAGGGGATCTTCTTGCCGGGCGGCACCAGCGCGCCGGCCGCGATCAGCGTCCCGGAGCCGATCCGGGCGCCGTTCAGGACGATCGCGCCGATCCCGATGAGCGAGCCGGTCTCGACGTGCGCGCCGTGGACCATCGCCTTGTGGCCGAGGCTGACCCGGTCCTCCAGGACGGCCGGCATCCCCGGGTCGGAGTGCATGCAGCACAGGTCCTGGATGTTGCACTCGTCGCCGACCACGATCTCCTCGTCGTCCCCGCGCAGCACCGAGCCGTACCAGACGCTGGTCGCGCGGCCCAGCGTCACCCGCCCGACGACGACCGCGCCCGGCGCGACCCACGCCTCGGGGTCGATCTTCGGCCGGTCCTCACCCAATGATCCCAGGTAGCTCATGCGCCGATGCTAGGACGCGCCCCGTCGCGTCCTGGACGGTGCCCCCTGGGCGGTACCCGCGGACGTGTCCCGGCGGGCGTCCGGCACCCACGGCCCGCGAAGTTTGGGTGTATTGGATAGTTTGTCGGGTCTACCCAGGTGAAAAACGGCAGCGAGAAGCGCGTTCCGGTTGCGCGAATGGGGTGGACCGGACAAGAGTCGTCCTGACGTTTCCACAAGTGGGCCCGCTCAACGGGCGGGTGAGGATGTTGTCACAACCGACCCTGACGGGGTGATGACCCCCGCCAACGACCCCCCAAGGCATCATGAGCAACGAAGCCGAAATCCTGCCGAACCTCCTCCAAGAAGAGTCCTTCGAGATCGTCATGCGCGGCTACAACCGCCGCCAGGTCGACGACTTCATCGCCCGCGCCCAGCAGAAGCACCGCGAACTGGAGGCACGGCTCGCCCGCGCCCAGGACGACGGCGAACGCCTCCGCCGCGAGATGGCCGAACTCCGGGAGGCGCGCAAGCCCACCGGCGACGACCTGAGCGACCGGCTCCGGCAGATCATCAACCTCGCCGAGGACGAGGCCCAGGACAAGGTCGCCCAGGCCGAGACCAAGGGGTCCGAGATCCGCAAGGACGCCGAGCAGGAGTCCAAGCGGATCATCGACGACGCCCGCGCGCACGCCGAGAAGAACCTCTCCCAGGCGCAGGAGAAGGCCGACACCGTGATCAACTCCGCCCAGAAGGAGTCCGACGGCGTGCTGTCGGCCGCCCAGCAGGAGGCCGAGCAGACCGTGAGCAGCGCGCGGCTGGAGGCCGAGCGCACCCTCACCGCGTCCGAGCGCCGCGCCAGCGTGATCAACGAGGGCGCGACGCAGCGGCTGACCTCGCTCACCAAGAACCACACCCAGGCCCTTCAGCGCCTCACCGAGATCAGCGAGACGCTGCACCGGCTGCTGACCGCCGAGAACGAGGCGGGACCGCTGGAGAAGATGGTCGAGGACGCCGTCCGGCAGGCCGCACCCCGCAAGCAGCAGCCCGCCCAGGGCCAGTCCGCGCCCGCCCAGCCCACGCAGTCGGGGCAGTCCGGGCAGTCGGGGCAGCCCGGGCAGTCCGGGCCCGCGTCGCCCTCCGGACCGCAGCCCGGCGGTGGTGCCACGAAGCCGATCC
>NZ_SMKK01000547.1 GCF_004348425.1 Actinomadura sp. 7K507 | reverse complement strand
CCCCGACTCCCCATCCCAGCCCGACGACGGCGCTGTCGTGGCCGCGGCCGACGTCCCGATCATCACCATCGACCCCCTCGGCGCCGACCCACACGGCGAAATGGCCCGGCTGCGCGACGCCGGACCCGTGGTGCGGATCGTGCTGCCCGGCCTGCCCGACGGCGTGCACGCCTGGGCCGTCACCCGCCAGCACCTACTCGGTGAACTGTCCCGCAACCCGCACATCTCCCGCGTCGCCCACCAGCACTGGGCCGCCCACCGCGACAGCCTGATCCCCGACAACTGGCCACTGGCCGGCATGTTCATCGGCCTGACCAACATGTTCTTCCTCGACGACCCGCAGCACCGCCAACTACGGCGACTGGTCTCCGGCGTTTTCACCGCCCGCCGCGTCACCGGCCTCACCGACCAGATCACCCGCATCGTCGGCGACGCCCTGGACACCCTGCCCGACCACCGCGACACCGGCGGGGCCGTCGACCTGCGCGCCCACTTCGCCTACGCCGTGCCGATGGGCGTGATCTGCCACCTGCTCGGCATCCCCGAGCCGATGCGGCCCCGGTTCCGCGCCCTCGTGGACGCCCTGATCCGCACCGACAACAAAACCCCCCAGGACGCCGCCGCCACCGAAACCGGCCGCCTGGACCTCCTGGACGAACTCGTCGAACTGCGCCGTGCCGCTCCCGGCACCGACCTGACCAGCGACCTGATCACCGCCTGGGACAACGACGGCACCCTGCCACACCGCCAACTCCTGGACACCCTGTGGATGCTGGTGGTCGCCGGCCACGAAACCACCTTCACCCTGATCACCAACGCCGTCCGCGCCCTGCTCACCCACCCCGCCATCCACGCC
>NZ_SMKK01000546.1 GCF_004348425.1 Actinomadura sp. 7K507 | reverse complement strand
CTAGGCCGTGTTTAGGAAGTCCGGTTCGGGCGGCATGTCGCATCCAGAGATGAGTGAGGTCTCCGGTAGATGGATCAACGACCAAGAAGACCATCAACACCGGAGACCTCGTGCCCAGCGTATCGATCGGCGCGCGCAAGGACCTGACGGATCGGCAGTGGCGGAGGCTGGAGCCGTTGCTGCCGCGTGGTGAGCGGCGTGGCAGGCCGCCCAAATGGTCACGCCGGCAGCTGGTGGACGGCGTCCGGTGGCGGACCCGTGTCGGTGCGCCGTGGCGTGACGTGCCCGAGCGCTACGGGCACTGGCAGTCGGTCTACCACCTGTTCCGCCGCTGGCAGCGTGCCGGGATCTGGGCGTTGATCTGGGCGAAGCTGATGGCCTTCGCCGACGCCGCGGGGTTGATCACCTGGAGTGTGTCGGTGGACTCGACCGTCAACCGGGCCCACCAGCACGCCGCGGGCGCCCGTCACGACGTCGGCGGGCAGGTGGAACCACCGGGTGACGAGCCGCCCGATCACGGGCTGGGGCGTTCGCGCGGCGGCCGGACCACCAAACTGCATCTGGCGTGCGAGCAGGGCCGCAAACCGATGGCGGTGGTGGTCACTGCGGGTCAGCGCGGCGACAGCCCGCAGTTTCGGCCGGTGCTGGAGCGCGTCCGGGTCGCCCGGTCCGGGCGTGGGCGGCCGCGCACCCGCCCGGACCGGGTCCTGGCCGACAAGGCCTACTCCTCCAAGGCCAACCGCGCCCATCTGCGCCGTCGCGGGATCGCGGCCACCATTCCCGTGAAGGCCGATCAGCAGGCCAACCGCAAGGCCAAGGGCTCGACCGGAGGACGCCCACCGGTGTTCGACCCGGACGC
>NZ_SMKK01000545.1 GCF_004348425.1 Actinomadura sp. 7K507 | reverse complement strand
GCCGACGGCCCCGCGCTCTTCGACGACTTCGACTACACCTCGCACACCGACCCGGCGATCGGCGCCCACGGCTGGAACATCCGCGCCAACTCGGGCGGGCCGGGCGTGCCGGGAGCCACCTGGGCTCCGGAGAACGTCACCTTCGCCATGGAGGGGACCAACTCGATCATGAACCTGGAGACCTCCACGGCGGGCACGGGCGCGACCACCGTCCACACCGAGGTCCTCACCAAGGCGATGAAGTTCAAGAACGGCACCTACGCCGCCCGGGTGAAGTTCTCCGACGCGCCGACCTCGGGCCCCGACGGCGACCACATCGTCCAGACCTTCTTCACCATCAACGACCTCACGGCGCCCATGGCCGACGACTACTCCGAATACGACTTCGAGTACCTCCCGAACGGCGGCTGGGGCGAGCCCTCGAACATCCTCTACGCCACCTCGTGGGAGACGTACCGTCCGGACCCCTGGGAGGCCGTCAACCAGCACTCCCAGATTCGCACGAGCTACGCCGGCTGGCACGATCTCGTGCTCACCATCGATGACAGCAGCATCAGGTACTACGTCGACGGGCAGCTGTTCGGCACGCACGACGCCCGCTACCTCCCCGAGCGTGCGATGTCGATCAACTTCAACCAGTGGCTCATCGACCTCAACGGCCAGCCCGCGACGACCCCCCGCTCCTACGACGAGAAGATCGACTACGTCCTCCACGTGAAGGACCAGGTCCTCACGCCCGCGCAGGTGGCGGCCAAGATCAACGCCTATCGCGCGGCGGGCACCGGCTTCGAGGACACGGTGCCCGGCGGCCAGTGAGCCATCGCCCGCCCAACCTCACGGGGTGCGTGAGGCCGGAAACGGCCTCACGC
>NZ_SMKK01000544.1 GCF_004348425.1 Actinomadura sp. 7K507 | reverse complement strand
CCATCTTCACCTTGTCGGAGATCTCCTTGAGCAGGACGTCCTGGTCCCCGTGGTCGATCGACCCGCCGAGGTCGTCGTCCCAGTTCGCCGACCACGTGATCTGCATGTCCTTGCCCGACAGCAGCGACTTCGGCCGCGCGACCGGGGTGTGCTCCTGGAGCGGGGCGCTGGTCAGGGTCTCGTAGTCGTAGGTCCAGGGCTCGTAGTAGTCGTCGATGCCGGGAAGCTTCGGGTTCGCGAAGATCGTCAGAAGCTTGCGGAGCCGGCCGCCGCCCTTGAGCGCGAGCCGCCCGCGCTTGTTCAGCGTCCAGCCGCCCTTCCACCGCTCCTGGTCCTCGTACCGGCGGGGGTAGCCCTGCCCAGGGCGGGTCTCGACGTTGTTGAACCACACGTACTCGACGCCGCTGCGGTTCGTCCACGCCTGCTTGCAGGTGACCGAGCAGGTGTGGCACCCGATGCACTTGTCGAGGTTCATCACCATCGACATCTGCGCCATGACCCTGCTCATTGCCTCACTCCGTTCGGCGGTTCACAGCCGCTTATTCGCAGCGACTTCCCTCGTCGCGTGCTCGCTCCTTCGTCGCTGCGCGCGCTCCTCAGTCCAGCCGCTGCGCGGCTGCTCACAAGCATCAGTAGGTCACCTCCTGGGAGCGGCGGCGGATCACGGTGACCTCGTCGCGCTGGTTGCCGGTCGGGCCGAGGTAGTTGAACGCGAACGACAGCTGCGCGTACCCGCCGATGAGATGGCTCGGCTTGATCAGCAGCCGGGTCAGCGAGTTGTGGATGCCGCCGCGGCGGCCGGAGGTCTCCGAGCGCGGGACGTCGATCAGCCGGTCCTGCGCGTGGTACATGTACACCGTCCCCTCCGGCA
>NZ_SMKK01000054.1 GCF_004348425.1 Actinomadura sp. 7K507 | reverse complement strand
CAGGTAGACGTCCTGGGTGGGGAGGGCCGGGCCCATCGACTCCCACCAGTTCAGGAAGTTGGGCTGCCACGACTCCAGGGCGCGCTGGAGTCGCCGGTCCTCGTGCAGGTCGACGTTGTTGGGGATCTTCTCGGAGTAGTCGGCCCCGCTCGTTGCCATGGTCACGCTCGCTTTCGGTCGAAGTCGGGGCGCCGCCCGGTGCCGTAGCGGCGCAGCGCGCCGCCGGGGCCGGACGCGTTCGGGCGGGTGAAGATCCAGTTCTGCCAGGCGGTGAGCCGCCCGAAGATCTTGGTCTCCAGGGTCTCCGGGCCGGGGAAGCGGCAGTTGGCCTCCAGGCCGGTCAGCGCGTCGGGGCTGAAGCCGGACCGCTCCTCGACGGCGATGCGGACCTCCTCGTCCCAGTCGATGTCGTCGGGCGCGAAGGTGACCAGGCCGAGGCGTTCGGCGTCGGCGGCCTCCAGGGGCTTGCCCGCGGCGTCGCGGACGGCGGCCAGCGTCTCGTCGTCGCCGAGGTAGCGCGTCGCCAGGCGGGTGAGGCCGTTGCTCATCGGCAGCGGTCCGAGGTTCATCGCGTCCACGGTGATCGTGGCGGGGTCGGCGTCCGGGTCGACGTCCTCGAAGACGCCGGCGAGCTGGAAGGAGCGGTCGGCGGCCAGCGCGATCTCCAGGAGGGAGCCGGCGAAGCAGCCTCCCGGCCCGATCAGCGCGATGAGGCTGCGGCTGGTGACGTCGAGGCGCTTCAGCGTCCGCTTGAGGTAGTGCAGGATCTCGTTGGCGAGCCAGTCGCCGGTGTTTCCGAGCAGGAGCCGGTCGTGGGCCAGGACGTTCCCGGCGTCGCCGCCGGTGCGCAGCACCCAGGTTCCGAGGTCCGGCTCGTTGGTGCGCAGGTCGAGGATCAGGTCGTCGAGTTCGCGGGTCATGGCGAGGGTCCAGAAGTCCGCGCCCTGCCGGTGCACGTCGCCGATGCCGTCCGGGGCCGCGTCCGGGCCCGTGATGGTGATCTCCACGGTGCCGGCGTCCCGGTCGAGTTCCGCCGAGACGTGCCGGTAGGCGACGGCGGTCCCGGTGCGGGTCTTGCCGAGCGGCGTGAGCGTGATGCCCTCGGCGCCGTGCGGCCGGGACGAGCGGGCCGCCAGTTCCCTCGCGCGTTCGGCGACCGTCGCCTCCCAGGCGGGGCGGGGCACGGCCTCGTCCACCAGCCGCCACGCGACGGCCTTCCTGCCACCGAGGCCCTCGGCCTTGGTGGAGAAGTAGTCGGCGCGGTCGCGGCGGACGTGCCGCTTGTCCGACACCCGGGTCAGGCCGCCGGTCCCGGGCAGGACGCCCAGCAGCGGCAGCTCCGGCAGCGACACCGCCGAGGAGCGGTCGTCCACGAGCATGATGTGGTCGCAGGCCAGGGCCAGCTCGTAGCCGCCGCCGGACGCCGTGCCGTTGCAGGCCGCCAGGTAGGTCTGGCCCGAGTTCGCCGTCGCGTCCTCGATGCCGTTGCGGGTCTCGTTGGTGAACTTGCAGAAGTTCACCTTCCAGGAGTGCGGGGACCCGGCGAGCATCCGGATGTTGGCGCCCGCGCAGAAGATCTTCTCCTTGCCGCTGGTGATCACGACCGCGCGGACGCCCGGGTGCTCGAACCGGAGCCGCTGGACGGCGTCGTACAGCTCGATGTCCACGCCGAGGTCGTAGGAGTTGAGCTTCAGCTCGTAGCCGGGGACCAGGCCGCCCTGCTCGTCCACCGCCATCGTCAGCGTGGCGACCGGCCCGTCGACGCCGACGCTCCAGTGCCGGTAGCCGGACGGGTCCACCCGGAACTCCACGTGCGGGGCGGTGTCCGTTTGGGGAGCGGTGTCCGCTTGAGGGGCCGAGCTGTCGGGGCTGGTCATGAGAGGTCCTTCCGCGTGCCGGCCGTGCCGCTTCCATCATGCTCCACAGAACACGGTCGAAACGTCAAGAGTTTGTAGCATATTTACCCGCGGACCGCCCTCGGCCAGACGGCCCGGCGCCGCGGTCAGGGGGTATCGAGCAGGGTCGCGGCCAGCTCGCGGACGGCGAAGCGGCGCAGCTTGCCGGTCGGGGTCGTGGGCAGCCTCTCCACGATCAGCACCTCCCGGGGACGCTTGAACGACGCGAGCCCCGCGCGGCAGAAGTCGATCAGCTCTCCCGGCTCGGCGGACGCGCCCTCCTTGAGGACGACGCAGGCGATCGGCTTGTCCAGCCCGTCAGCGTCCGGCAGCCCGACGACCGCGGCCATCGACACCGCCCGATGCTCCAGCAGCCGCGCCTCCACCTCGGCCGGCGACACCCAGATGCCGCCCGACTTGAGCATGTCGCCCGTCCGCCCGAGGCACGTGTAGTAGCCGTCGCCGTCCACCACGTAGGTGTCGCCGGTGCGCAGCCACTCCCCCTGGAACACCCGCCGGGTGGCGGCGGTGCGGCTCCAGTAGCCCGTCGCGATCGACTCGCCCTTCACCAGGAGCGAGCCCGGGGTGCCGGGCTCGACGTCGGCGCCGTCGGCGTCCACGACCCGCAGCTCGTACCCGGGAACGGCGGTGCCCGTGGTGCCGGGACGGACCTGCCCCGGACGGTTCGACAGGAAGATGTGCAGGCACTCCGTCGACCCGATCCCGTCGATGATCTCCACGCCGTACTTCGCGGCGAAGCGGCGGCACAGCTCGGCGGGCAGCGGCTCGCCCGCCGACACCGCGAGCCGCACCGACGCGAACGCCTCCTCCGGAACGTCCGCGTTCAGGATCGCGGCATAGAAGGTGGGGACGGCGAAGAACAGCGTCGGACGGTACTCGGCCAGCCGGTCGGCCACCGACGCGGGCGTGGGAGGGTCCGGGTCCAGGATCGTCGTCGCGCCGGCGGCGAGGGGGAAGAACAGCGAGTTGCCGATCCCGTAGGCGAAGAACAGTTTGGCGACCGAGTAGCAGCGGTCCTCCGGGGTGATGCCGAGGACCTGGCGGCCGTAGGTCTCCACGACATGGCGGATGTTGGCGTGCCGGTGCATCGCGCCCTTCGGCGTGCCGGTCGTCCCGGACGTGTAGAGCCACAGCGCGCTGGAGTCGTCCGAGGTCGGGTAAGGGTCGATCAGCCCGCCCTCTCGCCGCCGTCCCTCCTCGACCAGTTCCTCGAACGAGTGCGACCGCGCGCCGGGCGGCGCCTGGAGCGCGGCGCCGCCTTCGACCGCCACGTGCCGGACGCCTGGGGTGACCGCGAGTGCGGTCTCCGCCGGCGCCGCGAACCGGGCGCTGACCAGCAGGATTCCGGCCCGCGCGTCGTGGAGCAGTGCGGCCAGCTCCGGGCCGGTCAGCATGGTCGACACCGGTACCGGGACCGCGCCGAACCTCATCGCGCCGAGGATCGCGGCGGCCATGAACGGGCCGTCGGCCATGTAGAGCACGACGCGCTCCTCGGCACGCAGGCCCCAGGACTGGAGCCCGGCCGCGACATGCCCGGCGAGGTCTTCCAGTTCGGCGTAGCTGAGGTCGCCGCCGGGGCCGGTGAGCGCGGTCCGGCCCGCCGCATCCGGCTTGGAGGCGGCCTGGAGCAGGTATGCCGAAGCGTTGAAGGTGTGCGGCGGGACCGGTGCGGTCGCCGTTTCAGCGGTCATCGGGTCTTCCCTTCGCCGGGAACCGTGCCACACATGCTCTACACGAACAAAACGCTAGTCAATAGACTTGTGGAATGACCGTGCCGTGCGGCGGATGCCGCGCGATACTGGACAGCGTTCCATGGACGGCCGGATCCGCGAAGGCCCGAGGAGGAGAGCAGATGCCCCGAACGGGCGATGACGCGGCGCACACCGGGCCCGAGTTCCGGCGGCGCCGCGAGCTCGGCGCGGCCAGCGCCCGGTCGCTGCTGCTGACCGTGCTGGGCGAGTTCGTCCTCCCGGCCGGGGAACCGGTCTGGACGGCGACGTTCCTGCGGGCGCTCGGCATGCTCGGGGTCGAGGAGAAGGCCGTCCGGCAGGCGCTCGCCCGCAGCGCGTCCGAGGGCTGGGTCGCCGGGGAACGGCACGGACGCCGCACCGCCTGGCGGCTCACCCCGTCCGGGGAGCGGCTCCTGACCGACGGCACCGAGCGCATCTACGGCTTCGGCAGGCCGGTCGGCGAGTGGGACGGGCAATGGCTCATCGTCATGGCCAGCGTCCCGGAGACCAGCCGCAGGCTCCGCCACCTGCTGCGTACCCGGCTCGCCTGGAACGGGCTCGGCAACCTCGCCCCCGGTGTGTGGGTGAGCCCGCACCCGGAACGCGAGCCGGAGGTCCGCGAGGTCCTCACCGAGATCGGCGTCGCCGACTCGTCCACGCTGTTCACCGGTCGCCTCGGGGACCTGTCCGAGGCCCGGCAGGTCGCCGCGCAGGCGTGGAACCTGGACGAGATCGAACTGGCCTACGAGGACTTCCTCGACGCGGTGAGCTCCCTGCGCCCCGCCGACGATCCCGGGACGTTCGCCGCGCACACCAGGCTCGTCCAGGAATGGCGCCGGTTCCCGTTCCTCGACCCGGGCCTCCCGGCGGCACTGCTCCCCGACGACTGGTGCGGCTCGCAGGCGTTCACCCTCTTCCACGAACGCCACGACACCTGGCGCCCCATCGCCGACCGCCAGTGGAAGGCGATGTCACAGGACTGACGGGGTCACAGGACTGACGGGGTCACAGGGATCAGCCGGGCGGGGTGAGCCGCAGCAGGTTGACGGTGCCCTCGGCGACCACGCGGTCCTTGTCGTCGGTGATCGTCGCCTGCCAGGTCACATGGTCGTCCACCCGGTCGACGGGACGGGCGCGAGCGGTCAGCCTGCCCCCGCGCACGGCCCGGATGAACCGGGTGTGGTTGCTGACGCCGACGACCTGGCTGTCGAGCCCGACCGTCAGCGCCGCGCCCATGCTGCACACCGTCTCGGTGATCGCGCAGTACACGCCGCCATGGACAATGCCGTACGCCTGCATGAGCTTGTCGGTGACCTCCAGTTCGGCCAGGACCTCCTGGTCGGACGCCTCGACCACGAGGAGACCGAGCGTCTGGTCCAGCGGTCCCGCGTAATCGACCCGTTCAGCCGTCATCCCCAGAAGCTATCCAGCCACCGAAATCGGCGTCAATGGACTGCGCCACCGATCGGCGGGCGTTCCGGAGGCGCTCTCCGGGAAGGTGTAGGGCCCGGCTCCCCGGGAAGGTGCCCAGCGCCTTGCGGATCGGAGGTCGGGAATTGGAGGTCGTGGGATGAGCAGCCTGGTCGGACGGAACCTGCTGGCGGGTCCCGAGCCCAACGTCACGGAGAACGCGGGCTACACGGACCCGCCACCCCGGATGGGCTTCTTCACCGACACGTCCGTCTGCATCGGCTGCAAGGCGTGCGAGGTGGCCTGCAAGGAGTGGAACGCCATTCCCGAGGACGGCCTCGAGTTCACCGGCATGTCCTACGACAACACCCAGGGCCTCGGCGCCGACACCTGGCGGCATGTCGCGTTCATCGAGCAGGACAAGCCCATGGGGAACGCCGAGTCCGGCGTCGATCACGCCGGCGCCCCCGGCGCGGCTTCCGGCGCGGCTTCCGGCAATGGCGGCGCCACGGACATGCGCTGGCTCATGGCGTCCGACGTGTGCAAGCACTGCACGCACGCCGCCTGCCTGGACGTCTGCCCGACCGGCTCGCTGTTCCGCACCGAGTTCGGCACCGTCGTCGTACAGGAGGACATCTGCAACGGATGCGGCTACTGCATCCCCGCCTGCCCCTACGGCGTGATCGACCAGCGCAAGGGCGACGGCCGGGCCTGGAAGTGCACGATGTGCTACGACCGGCTGGGCGTTGGGCTGGAGCCGGCGTGCGCGAAGGCGTGCCCGACCGATTCGATCCAGTACGGGCCGCTCGACGAGCTGCGTGAGCGTGCCGCCATGCGCGTCGAGCAGCTCCACGACATCGGCGTGGAGGACGCGCGCCTGTACGGCCACGACCCGGACGACGGCGTCGGCGGCGACGGCGCGTTCTTCCTGCTGCTGGACGAGCCGGAGGTGTACGGGCTCCCACCGGATCCCGTCGTCACGACACGCGACCTGCCGTCCATCTGGAAGCACACGGGGGTGGCGGCGGCCGCGCTGCTGGGCGGGATCGCCGCCGTCTTCACCGTGCACGGCCGCGGCGGAGGCGGGCGATGAGCGACGCGGGCAGGGAGACGGGCGTCGGCAAGGACGGCGTGCACGGGCAGCGGCCGGGACGCGAGGCGGAGATCGGGAAGGGCCTGCCCGGCGGTGCCGCCCGCCGCGACGGGAAACGCCGCAGGCGCCGGGGCGAGAAGGCGATGGTGCCGGAGGCGGAGTTCACCTCCTACTACGGCCTGCCCATCCTGAACCCGCCCGTCTGGAAGTCCTACGACATCGCCGGGTACTTCTTCCTCGGCGGCCTGGCCGGGGCCGGGTCGGTGCTCGCCGCCGGCGCGGAGCTCACCGGGCGTCCCGCCGCCGCGCGGGCGATGAAGATCTCCTCGCTGCTGGCCATCGGCGGGTCCACGGCCGCGCTCATCCACGACCTCGGGCGGCCCTCGCGGTTCGCCAACATGCTGCGGGTCGTGAAGCTCACCTCGCCGATGAGCCTGGGCTCGTGGCTGCTGGCCGCCTACGGCCCGGCCGCGGGCGCGGCGGCCGTGCTGGACGTGACCGGGCTCTTCCCCCGCATCGGCGGGGCCGCGACGGCCGGCGCGGCCGTGCTCGGCCCGGCCGTCGCCACCTACACCGCGGCGCTCGCCGCCGACACGGCGGTTCCGGCCTGGCACGACGTCCACCGTGAGCTGCCGATGGTGTTCGCCGGCTCGGCCACCGCCGCCGCGGCCGGGATGGGGTTGATCGTCTCCCCGACGCGCGAGGCCGGTCCGATGCGCAGCGCCACGGTGTTCGGGACGGCGCTGGAGCTGGCCGCGGCGAAGGTGGTCGAGCATCGAGCCGGGCTGGCCGCCGAGCCGTACAAGACGGGCAAGGCCGGCAGGTACATGCGCGCGGGAGAGATCCTGACGGCCGCGGGTACCGCCGGGGGCGTCCTGCTCGGCGGGCGCAGCCGCGCGGTGGCGGCGCTCAGCGGGGCGGCGCTCCTGGCGGGCTCCGCCTGCACCCGTTTCGGTGTCTTCCACGCCGGGTTGCAGTCGGCCCGGGACCCCAAGTACACGGTGGTGCCCCAGCGGGAACGCCTGGCCGCAGCCGGTTCCGGCGGGGCCGGATGAGCTGGCGGCTTTCTGCAAGTCGATTGAAATCTTGCGCAAGCTCTTGACCTGACTGCAAGAAGAGAGCATTCTCACGGTGCATCGCGGACGGCCGTCCCCCACCCCCTCAGGCACCCAGACCGCCGGTGACCCGACTCCGCCGGGGCCCGGGTGCCCTGTGACAGGAGTTCGCCCACATGCAACGCGCAAGAGTCCCCCGCCGCCTGTCCCTGCTCGCCGCCGGAGCGCTCACCCTCGGCGTGACGGCGCCTGCCGCCGCCCTCCTCCCCGACGACACCGCCGGCGCCGCCCCGCACACCGCCGCACCCCTCAACTCCAGTGACGTCACCGCCAACCTCTGGGAATGGAACTGGCCCTCGGTCGCGGATGCCTGCACCGACCATCTCGGGCCCGCCGGGTACGGCGCCGTGCAGGTCGCGCCGCCCGCCGAGTCGGTCAGCCTCGCCGACACCAGCGAAGGCGCCCATCCGTGGTGGGAGGTGTACCAGCCCGTCTCCTACGGACTGACCAGCCGGCTCGGCACGCGCGCCGAGTTCGCCGCAATGGTCACGGCCTGCCACGACGCGGGCGTCCGCGTCTACGTCGACGCCGTCATCAACCACATGGCGGGCCACAACAACACGGTGAACACCACCTATGGCGGGTCGGCCTTCGATCCGCCGGGGTTCTCCTATCCGGCCGTCCCGTACGGCTACGGCGACTTCCACCACGCCAACGACGGCTACTGCGACGACGACGACGCGGGCATCGACGACTGGAACGACAAGTCCGAGGTGCAGAACTGCGAACTGGTGGCGCTGTCGGACCTCAAGACCCAGTCCGGCTACGTCCGCGGCGAGATCGCCGGGTACCTCAACGACCTGATCGGGCTCGGCGTGGACGGGTTCCGGGTCGACGCCGCCAAGCACATAGACCAGAACGACTTCGCGGCCATCAAGGGCGCGCTGAACGACACCACCGCCGAGGGCAAGCCGCCCTACATCGCGCAGGAGGTCTTCCCGGGGGCGTCCAACCCCGAACTGCAGGCCGCCGCGTTCACCTCGAACGGCGACGTGCTCGGCTTCGCCTACGCGATGGGCATCAAGACCCAGTTCCAGAACGGCACGCTGTCGAACCTGTCGGGCATCCCGTCCTGGTCGCTGGAAGCGGACGGCTCCCAGACCTACGCGATGGTCACCAACCACGACACCGAACGGGACGGCTCGACGCTCAGCTACAAGAACGGCAGCGACTACACCCTGGCCAACTACTTCCTGCTGGCCTACCCGTACGGGAAGCCGGCCGTCTTCGACGGGTTCACCTGGTCGTCCAAGGGGCAGTCGCCGCCCGCCGACGCGCGCGGCTTCGTCACCGGCGCGAACTGCTCAAGCGGATGGCAGTGCATCACCCGGTCGACCGGGATCAAGGGCATGGTCGGGTGGCGCAACGCGACCGCCTCCGCCACGACCGTGTCCAACTTCGAGGCGACCGCGGGCGACGTCATCGGCTTCAGCCGCGGGTCGCGGGGCTGGATCGGCTTGAACGGCTCGTCCAGCCCGTCCACCGCGTCCTACACGACCGGGCTCGCGGACGGCGTCTACTGCGACGTCATCACCGGCGGGGCCCGGCCGGGCGGATGTGAGGGCACGGCCGTCACCGTCTCCGGCGGCACCGCGACCGTGACCGTCCCCGCGGGCGGCGCGGTCGCGATCCACGCCGGCGCGAGCCGATAGACCCGCCCGGATACAGGCACCGTCCCCCGCCGGTGCCATAGGGCCGGCCTCCTCTGGTGTGCGGAGGCCGGCCCGCCCTCGCCCGGTCCTAGGCTCCGGTCGACTCGGCGGACTTCTTGCCGGGACGCCAGAAGACGGCCAGGAGGAGGGCGGCGCCGAGGCCGCCGGCGAGGGCGGTGATGGCGAGGCCCGTCCAGCCGGACAGCTCGTCGGAGATCCCGAGCGCGGCGTCGAGGGACGCGCCGCCGCCCCCCAGCGCGCCGAGCGCGCACGCCACCATGATGATCATCACGACGTACTCGTAGCCCTGGCCGGGACGGAAGATGAAGAAACCGTTGCGCAGGTGGGCGGTGACGAACGCGACGGCCATCGTGCCGACCGCGCCGGCGGCGGCCAGCGGGGTGAGCAGGCCGAGCAGCAGCAGGAGGCCCGCGCCGAGCTCGGTGCCGGTGGCCATCAGCGCGTGCAGTTTCCCCGGACGCAGGCCCATGGAGTCGAACCAGCCCGCCGTGCCCTCGATCTTCCCGCCGCCGAACGCGTGGTTCCAGCCGTGCGCGATCAGGGTGCCTCCGACGGAGACCCGCAGGACCAGGGACGCGATGTCGATGCCCGCCGCGTCAACAGCCATTCACGGCACCTTCCCTCATCGAGGTCACACCCTCGTGGACGTCACGTCCCGACAACGTACAGGTATGGCCGAAGCCGGGCATGCGGCGGCCCCTGCGCCGGGCGGGGCCTGCGTGTCCAGGCGCTTTTATGTCCAATTGCTAACGCTTCACGGAGTTTCCGCACAACCGTCCGTATCACGCCGTGCAGGGCCAGGTTCACCATGTCGGCTACCCACCAGTACACCCCGCATTTCTGAAGGGATGTCCGATGAGTTCCAGACATGCCGGCACCGCCGGCCCCGGCGGGCGCCTCCGCCGGAGACTCACGGCGGTCGCGGGCGCCGCCGTGGTCGCCCTCTCCCTCCTGGCCCCCTCGGCCGCGCACGCACTGCCGCCGGACGACGTTCCGGAGATCGGCGTGGACACCGGGCGGTTCAAGCTGCCCATCGGCTGCACGATCTCGCTCGCCGGCCTGCCGGTGTTCTACCTGCCGACGGACGTGGACGTGCAGGGCGTCGCGCCGGTCCAGATCGGCCCGGGGCAGGAGTTCTGGCTGACCCAGGGCTCGGGGAGCATCACGTTCCCGACCTGGCTGACGTCCCTCGCCCCGATCCTCGGGCTGACCACGGCCGACGCCAAGGTCACCGACCTCACCATCGGCGCGAGCGACTCCACGCCGTCCGCCATCAACATCGCCGAAGGCGACCCGTTCGAGATCGACGACATCGCGATCACGCCCGGCGAGCCCCTCAAGGTCGGCCTGCCGCTGACCGGGACGTTCGACGTCGGCCCCTTCACGGCACCGGACAGCGGCAAGGTCACGCTCGCCTTCGACCACGCGGTGGCCGAGATCAACCTGAACTCGTCGGCCGGGTTCAGCCTGCCGATCAAGGCCGACTGCAAGCCCTCGGCGGGCAACGCGCTGCTGACGATCGGCGTCGGCGGCGAACCCGGCCAGCCCCCCGCCAAGATCACCGGCGCTCCGCTGAACTTCCCCGAGCCCGCCTCGAACGAGCTCGTCGGCATCATCAACGCCCCCTACGCGTGCACGGTCGGCGGTGAGCCGCTGAACGTCGGCATCGCCGTCGGCGCCCACATCCCGCTGGTCGTCCGGCGAGGCGGCTCGTTCTCCTTCAGCGAGGCCAGCGGCGCGCTGGTCATCCCCGCCGAGACCGTGAACCGGCTCATGGACAAGGGCTACGGTTCCGCGTCCGGGACGGTCACGGCCCTGAACCTGCGGGTGGAGGGCGGTACGCCGGCCACGCAGAACGTCATCCCGTCCGGCGGTGTCGCCATCCCGGAGACCACGCTCGTCCGCGACCAGAAGATCACGGTGCCGCTGCCGAGCGACGGCACGCTGACGGCCGGGCCGTTCAGGCCGTCCTCCGGCGCCGAGACCGTCTCGGTCAGCCTCGGGTCGGCCGCCGCCGACCTGTCCTTCGACGGCGCCCCGGGCACCACCCCGGCGACCTGTGACGCCCCGTCCCCGACGGTCTACCTGGTCGACAACACGGTGACCTGATCAACACGGGACCCGACCAACACGGGGACCCGACCAACACGGGAACCCGATCGCGTCCGGCCCGACCCGGATGATCCGGCCGACCGGCCGGACGGCGCCACGGCCGCCGTCCGGCCGGTCACGTCTCCGCCCGGTTCCCCGTATCCGCCGCACCGTGTACCCCCGCACCGTGTATCCGCCTCTTTGCGGGGCAGATCACAGAAGTCCGCGCTGAGTCACGTCACAATCGGGACGCTCGATCCATCTTCTCTGTAGGGGCCCGTTCCCGCGGGCACCGGCGGAGAGCTTGGGAGGCGCCATGGGCTGCGAACCGAGGCGGTTCGACCTGACGATGCTGCACGCCGCGTACGGCGCGTTCCGACGCGACACGGCCCGGATGGAGGCGGCGGCCGGGGCGGGCGGCGCGCCGATGGACATGGCGGCCGCGAACACCTGGCCCCTGTTCAAGTCCCACTGGCGCATCCAGGACACCGCGGAGAAGGGCGCCCTCTGGACGGTGATGTACGCCAAGGACGCAGACGCCCCGGGCAGGCTCGGGACCGTCCTCGACGCCATGGCGACGCGGGCGATGCGGGCCGTCCCGATGCTCGACGGGGTGGACGCGGCGCTGGAACACGGTGACCGGCCCATGTTCGCCCATTACGCGCGGGAACTGCGCATCTCCGTGAACGCGCTCCTGGACTTCAAGGAGTCGGACGTCCTCCCGCTGATCCCGGAGACCCTCACCGCGTTCGAATGGGGCACGTTCGACGTCGAGTTCCGCCGCGAGACCGGCATCCGGGGGCTCGGCGTCTTCCTGCCCTGGCTGCTGGACGGCGCCCCGGACGGCACCCGCCGGGCGGTGCTGAACCTGCTTCCGCCGCCGATCCGGCTCGTCTACCGGACGAGCTGGCGTCCCCGTTACCGGCGCCGCAGCCGCCTGGCCGTGCCCGCCTGCTGAACCGCGCGCCGGGCGATCCGGATGTGACGCGGCTCACATTCGAAGGATGTCACATTCGTCCGCATTGATCGGTCGTATGCGCAGAGGCGCGATACGCGCGGCCAGGATGGCACGCGGATCGCGCCGCGGCGACGTGCGACGACGTGCGACGAGAGGACGTTGACGATGGCGGTGAACGGGTCGGCCGGCGGCGGGCCGGGCGGGCGCAGACCGTCCAAGGCCGTGGAGGGGTCCGCTCAGGCCCTCGACGAGCGGCTCGGGACCACCGGGTTCTTCCGGAAGGCCATGCGCAAGGCGTTCCCGGACCACTGGAGCTTCCTGGTCGGCGAGATCGCGATGTACTCGTTCGTGGTCATCCTGCTGACCGGGGTGTTCCTCACGCTGTTCTACAAGCCGAGCATGCAGGAGGTCGTCTACAACGGCTCCTATGTCGGGTTGCAGGGCGTGGAGATGAGCGAGGCGTACGCCTCCACCCTCAAGATCAGCTTCGATGTGCGGGGCGGGCTGCTGATCCGGCAGATGCACCACTGGTCGACGCTCATCTTCATGGCGGCGATCCTCGTCCACCTGCTGCGCCACTTCTTCACCGGCTCGTTCCGCAAGCCTCGGGAGCTGAACTGGCTGATCGGCGTCGCCATGTTCACGCTCGTCATGCTGAACGGCCTGTTCGGCTACTCCCTGCCGGACGACCTGCTGTCGGGCACCGGCATCCGCATCCTGGAGGGCGTGCTCGCGGGGATCCCGCTGGTCGGCTCGTACGCGGTGATGTTCCTGTTCGGCGGGGAGTTCCCCGGCACCGACATCATCCCGCGGCTGTACGTGATCCACATTCTGCTGATCCCGGGCATCCTGGCCGCGCTGATCCCGTTGCACGCGATCGTGCTGACGTGGCGGCAGACGCACACCCAGTTCCCGGGGAAGCGCGCGTCCAACACGACCCAGTACGGCTACCCCTTCTTCCCGGTCTTCATCGCCAAGACCACGGCGCTGTTCCTGTGGGTGCTGGGCATCACGACGCTGCTCGCCGCGTTCGTGCAGATCAACCCGGTCTGGCTGTTCGGCCCGTACGACCCGGGCGCGATCAGCTCCGGATCGCAGCCCGACTGGTACATGGGCTGGCTGGAGGGCGCGCTGCGGATCATGCCGGCCTGGGAGATCACCCTCTGGGGTCACACGGTCTCGATGAGCGTGGTCGTCCCGGCGCTGGTGGTGCCGGGCCTGCTGTTCACCGGCCTCGCCGTCTACCCGTGGGTCGAACGCTGGGTGACCGGCGACCACCAGATCCACCACCTGCTCGACCGGCCGCGCGACGTCCCGGCCCGCACCGGGATCGGCGTCGCCGGCATGATCTTCTACGGGACGCTCTGGCTCGCGGGCGCCAACGACGTCCTCGCCGAGCGCTTCAGCATCCCGCTGTTCTGGACGACGTGGTTCTTCCGCGGCCTGATCATCCTCGGGCCGGTGCTCGGCTACGTCATCGCCTACCGCATGTGCGTCGCCCTGCAGCGCCGGGACCTCGGCCTCGTCCAGCACGGGCTGGAGACCGGCGTCATCCGCCAGTCGCCGGACGGGAAGTACAGCGAGGTCGAGCGGCACCTGCCGGACGAGGCGACCGCCGCGATCACCGACCCGCGCCCCTCGCCCGCCGTCGACCTGGACATCCCGCCGCCGATCGACGGCGTCGAGAGCCCGCGCGCCCGCAGCGGCGTCGACCGGGTGCGGGCCGCGCTCAACCGCCGGTTCAGGGAGGACGTGGCCGTCATCCCGCAACCGCACCCGGCCGAGGACGGCGATGAGGACCGGCGGGCGGTCAGCGGTCAAAGAGGAGGCGGATGACAGGCCGCGCGGCGGCCACCGGATCGTCGCCGAGCCCGGCGGGAAGAGCGCCGCTCAGCCACAGGTGAGCGAACCCGTGGACGATCGACCAGGCGGCGAGCGCGGCGGTCCGCTCGTCGTCCTGGCGGCCGGGCGAGACGCCGCGGACGCCCCCGGCCAGCACCCGGTCGGCGCGGGCGCGGGCGGCGCTCACCTCGGGGTCGTCCGGCCGGTACAGCTCCGGACTGAAGATCACCTCGAAGTAGGGCCGGTGGTCGACGGCGAAGCGGATGTAGGCGAGGCCCACCTCGTGCAGGTCGCCGCCGGCGGCTTCGAGGGCGTCCGCGAACAGCGTGTAGCCCTCGGCGGCGACGGCCGTCAGCAGGCCCGCCTTGTCGCCGAAGTGGTGCGCGGGCGCCGCGTGCGAGACACCGGCGCGGCGCGCCAGCTCGCGCAGGCTCCAGGTGCCGGGGCCCGAGTCGGCGATCGCCCCGACGGCCGCCTCGATGATCGCCCGCCGCAGGTTGCCGTGGTGGTAGGTGCCGCCGCTCATACCCGGAACCCTATCTTGCCATTGACTAGTTCACACCGCGGACACGGTATAAGGCCCAGCGGCGCATCGCGGAGGCGCGATCCGCCGTCCGCTAGTCGTTCCCCTTTCCCTCCGCTAGTCGTTCTCCTTGGCGAACTCGCGGAGGCCGGGCAGATCCATGACGGTGATCTTGCGCCAGCCGGTGCGGATCAGGCCCTCGCGGCGCAGCCCGGTCAGGGCCCGCGCGACCGTCTCCCGCGACGCGTCCATCCAGCTGCCCAGCTCCTCCTGCGACAGCGGCGGCCCTATCTCGATGGACCCGTCCGGCGCGGGCGGAGCGTAGTGGACGGAGCGTTCCGCGAGCTCGGCGAGCAGCATCGCCAGGCGCTGGGTGCCCCGGCTGGTCACATGGGCCTTCAGGCGCCGGTCCGAGTCGTCGAGGCGCTGGACGAAGGTACCCGTGACCAGCATCCACACGTCCGGATGGTCGTCCAGGAAGCCGGTGAAGCGGGCGGCGGGCACCACCAGCGCGCGGATCGGCGACAGCGCGGTGACCGTGGCCGACCTGGTCCGCCCGCCGAGCACCGCGCTCTCGGCGAGCAGGTCGCCCGGCCCCCGGACGGCCAGCACCACGTCATGGCCGTCCTCCGTGGACGAGGTGACCTTCGCCCAGCCCCGCTCGATGATGATCACGTGGTCGGACTCGTCGCCCTGATACACCAGGGGCGACTTCACCGGGTACTGCCTGGGGCGTCCGGCGGCGCGCAGCGCCGACTGCTGCGCGGGGTCCAGCGCGGCCCAGAACTCCGGGCGCGGAGGGGTCGCCGCGTGCGATGCCACCAGCCTCCTCCTTGCTTCCGTGCCCAGGGCTCCCGCGGGCAGAGGCCACGGTCTGCGGGGCCGCGGGCGCGCGGGTCGGCTCCGAACGGCCTTGCTGAATCCTTGACATGCCCAGAGTTACCTGAACAGTAAACCGGAAGCCATCACTTGGGCACGGCACAAGCCGGACAGCGCGCCCCGGCGTCGTCGCGTGCCCGGCGTCGTCGCGTGCCCTGCGCTGTCACTGCCGGGGAGTCACGTGCCCGGCGGCGGCTCGGTCTCGATCGTGAGGGCCTCGTGGTCGAAGCACAGGTGGCCGGCGACCTTGAAGGCGTTCTCCAACGGCTCCTCGTAGGACCAGGCGGCGTCCTCCGCGCCGTCGAGCGACCAGTACTTCGCCTCGCCCTTGTACGGGCAGACGGTCCGCTTCTCGCTTCCGGTGAGCAGCTCGGTGCGGACGTCGGCGGCGGGGATGTAGAGGCGGTTGGGCAGCCCGGTCTCCGACAGCAGCTTCGGCCGCTCGGTCTCGGCGACGACCTCGCCGTCCAGAAGCACCCGGACATGCCGGGACGACTGCCGGGCGTCGACACGGTGGAACGGGTCGCGCAGATGCCCGTGGACCTCCTCGTCCTCGTCGTACCAGGCGTCCATCCGGCCCCAGTAGAACGCCATGTGCCCGCGCAGCCACTCCGACTCCGGCATCGGCTCCGGATACGCCCACACCGCGTTCTCGGCGGCCCGGTCGCCCACGCGGACCGTCCAGTACGCGGCGTCGCCCTTGAACGGGCAGTGGGTGGTGTGGCCGGTCTTCTCCAGCAGGTCGGTCCGCACGTCCTCCTCCGGGACGTACAGGACGGGCAGCAGGCCGGTCTCGTGCAGGAACCGCCCGCGACCGGTGTCCAGGACGGTCTCGCCCCCGAACCGGGCACGGACCCGGCGCGGGAACGCGTGCATGAACAGCCGGTGCTTCGGCCCGTCGATGGTGAAGTTGACCTCGTCCCCGGGCGAACCCGCGAGCGGCCCTGGCCGCATGGTCAGCGACATGCCGTGTCTCCTAACGCTCCCGTTGCTCATACCCCCGTTGGCATCGTCTCCAGTTCACCACGCCGCGCCGCCTCGAGGTGCAACGGCTCCAGCGCGGACGTGATCCGGAACCAGCACAGGGCGTCGTACCGCTCGGCCACCCTCGTCGGGACGTACTGGCGCCGGTCGCGGTCCGGGTCGTAGACCACGCCGATGGCGCGGTGCCCGAGCGTGTCGGTGAGGAAGTCGGGCTTGTCCTGCTCGGGCGGCACGATGAACATTCCGCGGTGCAGTTCCGACTCCGCCAGCGCCGCCTCCAGCGAACCGCGGACCGGCGGCGGGACGTGCATCTCCTCCATCGGGGCGCCCCAGCGCGGGGCCGCGACCACCTCGCCGGGACCGCCGGCGAACCCGATCAGCACGACCTCGTCCCTGCCCTGCCGATCCCTGGCGAGCTGGCCGAGGTTGACCATTCCGGCGTCGCCCATGTCGGTCGCCCGCGCGTCGCCCACGTGCGTGTTGTGCGCCCACACCACGGCCTTGCCTGGCCCGTCCCCGGGAGCCGCCCCGCCGGAGTGGGGCCCGCCGGAGTGAGGCCCGCCGCCACCGTGGACCGCGCCGCCGCTGTGGAACCCTGCGCCGCTGTGGAACCCTGCACCGCTGTGGAACTCCATGAGCCGTTCGAGCGTGTCGGCCATGTGGACGTCCCGGATGTTCCACGACTGCGGCCCGCCGCCGATCATGGCGCGGTAGTAGCGCTCGGCACCCGCCGCGACCTCGGCGTTCTGCCGGGCGTCGAACTCCGCCGCGGGGTCGCGGGGGTCGCCGTGCGCCACCGGCCGGCGCAGCCTGGTCAGCAGCTTGAGGATCTCGTCCTCGCATCCGTCCGGCACCAGCGCGGCGTTGAACCCGTACGCCTGAGGGTCCTCGCCGTGCGGCTCGAAGCAGCGGTAGGCGTCCAGCGCCGCCTCCAGGTACTCCGGGCGGTGCGCGGCCAGGTAGTCGACGACGGCCCGGAGCGACTCCCACAGGCTGTAGACGTCCAGTCCGTAGAAGCCCGCCCGCTCACCTGGCGGCAGGTCCGCGTTGCGGTCGCGCAGCCACCGGCAGAACTTGACGGTCTCCTGGTTGGCCCACATCCATGTCGGCCACCGCTCGTAGGCGTCCAGCGCGTCGCGCGGGTCCTGCGGCGAGCCCGGTGCCAGCGTCACGCTGCGTCCGACCCGGCGGCAGTCCGGCCAGTCCCCCTCGACCGCGACGAACGAGAAACCGCGTTCGGCGATCAGCCTCCTGGTCAGGGCCGCCCGCCAGGCGTAGTACTCGTGCGTGCCGTGGCTGGCCTCGCCGATCAGCACGCAGCGGGCGTCCCCGATCCGGTCCAGCAGCGGGTCGAGGTCCTCCTCGTACTCGAGCGGCAGCGCCGCCCCGCGGACGTCGTCGGCGGTGCGGCTCCCTGGGTATGACATGTCAGCGTTCCCCCCTTTTGTCGCCTTCCTCCCGGCCCTTCCCCGGGAGCGAGCATCGATGCCGCCGACCGCCCCTCTGGATGCGGCTATCGGCGATGCCGCGCACCGGCCCCGGCGGTCCACGATCGCGCCCGCGCCCTGGGCCCGGCCGAGGCGCGAGACGTCCGGCGGATCACACGCCACCGGACTTCCAGGCAGGGGCTCACCCTCCAAGCAAGCCGACAATTACGGCAATCAAGACAATTGCGAATATAGACTGCGACACCCTCAATACATCAACGCAATGGGACGATTCAACCTCGCCGCGCTCGCGACCGGCCGCCGCACGCGACGTTCGGCATCGTCCCTGCACATCCCGCATCTCATGCGAAATTCGTCCGAAACGTTCTGTTTCGTACTGCTTTTCCGTGGCGCGCCATCCGGTCCCACGCAATGGGATCGAGACGTTGTGCGATTCCCCCGCGAAACGTCAAGGGAATGGATAGTCTCCCATCGGTAACTTTCTGTTCGTAAGCAGATCAGGAGCACACGCCGCATGAGCGCTGCCACCAAGGCACAGGTCATCACACGGTGGGGAGCCATCGCATTCATGGCGGCAGCGGTCCTGACCGCCACCGCCGGCGGCTTCGCCCAGTCCTACGCGGGCCTCTACCACTGGGCGCTGGAACACGGCCTGACGGGCTGGAAGGCCGAGTCGTTCCCCCTGCTGGTCGACCTGTTCATCATCGTGGGAGAGCTCGGCCTCTTCCTGCTGGCCATCGACGCCTTCGTGCTGCGCCGCCGGGCCCTGATGAGCTGGCTGGACTTCTTCCTGCCGCTGACCATCGCCCTCGCCGGCTGGACGGCCAGCCTCGTCTTCAACGTCGGCCACGTCGGCAACAAGACGTTCTCGTACCAGGCGACGGCCGCCGTCCCGCCGATCGTGTCGATGCTCGGCCTTTTCGTCCTGCTGCGGACCCTGCACCGGTACGTGCAGCAGGACTCCGAACAGGAGCAGCCTCCCAAGCAGCCGGAGCCGCAGACCCGCGCCATCGCCGGGCCCGTGACGCTGAACCAGATCACGCTGATGCCACTGCGCAACACCGGCCCGTTCCCGCAGATCCAGGTCCCCGGCCATTCCGGGAAGGCGATCGAGTCCGGCACCCCGGCCGCCGCCACCGCGACCGGGACGGCCGCCAAGGCACAGGACCGGTCCGGCGCCGAAACCGCGGGCGAGACCAAGACCGCCCCGCCGACCGCACCATCTGCCACACCATCTGCCACACCATCGGCCACACCGCCCGCTCAGCCGGCCCGCGCACACGACACCCCACCGGCCCCGGCCCCGGCTCCCGTGCCCGTCCCGGAACCCGAGCCCGAACTGGCCGTCGTCAGCGCCGCCGCGCGCGGGAGCCTCAACGGCCGCAGCAGCTACGTGCCGGCCACCGAGGAACCGGCCCCCGCCCCCGTGCCCGCGCCCGACCCGGAGGGCCTCCGGAGCCTCGTCATCGAGATCCTTGAACGCCGCCACGGCGACGTCCCCGGGACCTTCGCCGAGGTCCGGGCCGAGGGCTACACCTGCGACGAGACCGAGATCCAGCGGATCAGCGACAACCACTGGTTCCCGTACGCGGTGTACCGGCTGCTCGCCAAGCACGACGGCAACGGGGAACTGGTCGCCGGTGAACTGAGGGCGCAGGGCATCGTCTACGACCAGGCCATGCTGGACGAACTCGTCCGCTCCTGGCGCGTCTGACGGCCCGGCTCACGCGGGTCGGCCCCCAAGCACGTCGGCCCCCAAGCACGTCGGCCCCAAGCACGTCGGCTCGCAAGCACGTCGGCCCCAAGCACGTCGGCTCGCAAGCACGTCGGCTCGCAGCGGTCCCGCCCTGCGCGCCTCGGGGCGGGACCGTACGTCCTACCCGTCGCGCTGCTGTTCCTGGGACGGGTCGGTGCGCAGCCGTGCGTGCAGGCCGCCGTCCACGCGGAGGACGTGGCCGTTGAACTGCGCCGCGGCAGGTGACGCCAGGAACAGCGTCGCGTCGGCGACCTCGTCGGGAGCGGTGGTCCGGCCCGCCGGGATGTCGGTGGCGGGACGGACCTCCCCCACGACGCTGGCCGGGGCGACGCAGTTCGCGCGGATGCCGAGGCCGCCGAGCTCCACGGCGATCGCGCGGCTGAGGGCCTCCATGCCCGCCTTGGTCACGTCGTAGGCGCTCTGATCGTCGTGCGCGCGGGAGCCGCCGGGCGAGGACATGTTGATGATCGCGCCCCCGCGCCCGTTGTCGCGCCAGTACCGCGCGGCGCGCACCGACAGCAGGTACGCCGACCGCAGGTTCGCGGCGATGATCGCGTCCCAGGCCTCGGCGTCGATGTCGATGAACGGGGTGCGCAACTCGGTCATCGCGGCGTTGTTCACGAGGACGTCCAGGCCGCCGTCCCGGCGGAGCCGGTCGAAGACGGCGTCGGCGACGTCCTCGCGGGCCAGGTCACCCGGCATCGCGGTGACCCGGGGCATTGCGTCGAAGACCTTGAGCCCCTCGCGGTCCACGTCCACGGCGAGCACTCCGGCGCCCGCGTCCGCGAAGCGGTGCACCAGCGCGCGGCCGATCAGCCCCGCGGCGCCGGTGACGAGCACCCGCTCCCCCGCGAAGTCGAACCGCACCGCGCTCATAGGGTCGCGCTCATTCCGCCCGTGCTCATTCCGCCCGTGCCCGTTCCATACATGCTCGTGTACGTGTCACTCATTCGCTGGGAGCCTCCCTCACCTGGGCGACGATCTGTGTCGGGTTGACGAACATCAGCGCGATGACCAGCAGCAGCGCCGACAGCGCCATGTAGATCACGGCCATCGCGTCGATGGCCTGCGCGGCGCGGATTCCGGGGGTGAAGGCGGCGCTGTACAGCGCGACGATCAAGGTCTGGCTGTCGGCGTCGGCGACCAGGAACGTCAGCTCGAACATCGCGACGGTCCGGACCAGCACCAGGATCCCCGCGGCCAGGATGCCGGGCAGCAGCAGCGGCACCAGCACCCGCGCGAACACCTGCCGCGTGCGGGCGCCGCACATCCGCGCCGCCGACTCCACGTTGGTGTCGATCTGCTCGACGAACGGGGTCATGACGAGGATGACGAACGGCAGCGCCGGGACGAGGTTCGCCACGATGACGCCCGTCATCGTCCCGGCCAGATGAGCCTTGTACAGGACGGTGGCGAGCGGGATGCCGTAGGTGATCGGCGGCAGCAGCACCGGGAGCAGCAGCAGGAACATCACGATCCGCTTGCCGGGGAAGTCGCGCCGCGCGAGCGCGTACCCGGCCGGGACGCCGATCAGCAGCGACAGCGCGACCACGATGAGGGTGATCTGCAGCGTCACCGACAGCACTTCGCCGAGCGCGAACTCGTCCCATGCGTTGGAGTACCACGCGGTGGTGAAGCTCTGCGGCAGCCACCCGGAGAACCATCTCGTGCCGAACGAGTTGACGATCACCGAGAGGATCAGCGCGGCCAGGTTGACGAGGAAGAACGCGACGCACGCCCAGACGAACCAGCCGCTCAGCCGCCCCTTCGGCAGCCTCCGCCTTCCCGGCCCGGCGGTTCCCGCGACGGTGGCGGTCATGATCCCTTACCTCCCATCGCGGGCCCGGTGTACAGGCGGCCGCGCAGCAGCAGCGTGACCGAGATGACGAGCAGTTCGAACACGCCCATCAGCACGGCGATGGTCGAGGCCATCGAGTAGTCGTACTTCTCGAACGCCGCCTGGTAGGCCGCGATCGCCATCACCCTCGTCTCCCCCGCCGGTTCGCCGACGAGGCTGGCGGACGGGAACACCGAGAACGCCAGCACGAACGCGAGGACGAACGTGGTGGCCAGGCCCGGCGCCAGCAGCGGCAGGATGATCCGCCGCATCCGCTGCCAGGGCCCGGCGCCGAGCGTGGCCGCGGCCCGCTCCAGCGTCGGGTCGATCCCCGACATGTAGGCGAGCACCAGCAGGAACGCGAACGGGAACCCGGTGATGATCAGGGAGAACAGCACACCCCAGTAGTTGTAGATCAGCCGGACGGGCTCGTCGACGAGCCCGATGTCGATCAGGACGCGGTTGAACCAGCCGTTGGGGCCGAGGTAGCGCAGGATCCCGTCCGCGACGAGGACGGTCCCCAGCGTCACCGGAAGGACCAGCGCCGCCGTCAGCAGCCGGCGTCCGCGGAACCTGCCGCGCAGCCGGTACGCGATCGGTATCGACGCCCCGACATTGATCAGCGCGGCCGGGAGCGCGAGCCGGAGCGTCTTCCAGACGGTGCCGCGCTCGTAGGAATCCTGGAAGAAGCCGGTGTAGTTGCCGAGCGGGCCGCCGCCGTTCTTCGGCTGCAGCGACAGGCCCACCCCGTACAGCATCGGGTAGATGAACAGCAGCCCGACGACCAGCACCGCGGGCACCAGCAGGAGAAGCACACGGTCGACGCCGCGTTCGGCGAGCCGGTGCCGCAGACCGCTGCGCCGCGGCACCGGCGCCTTCGGCCGGGCCGGGGCCTCAACCGACATCGCGTACCCCGATCCCGGCGGGGTCCTCGTCCGCGTCCGCGGCGTCCCGGGCGCCTTCCCCGTCCCCGAACACCTCCCCGTCGCCGAACACCTCCCCGTCCCCGAACACCTCCCCGTTCCCGAACACGAGGACGCGTTCGGGCGCGACGGTCAGCGCGACCCGCTCCCCCGGCGTCACCCGCTCCGGCGACCTGAAGTGGATGACGCGGCCGTCGTCCATCACGCCCTCGGCGGCGATCTCGCGTCCGTGGAACTCCGAGACCTCCACCCGGACCATCACCAGGTTCTCCCGGGCACCCGGGTCCGCCGGGCCGGCGACGTGGAAGTCCTCGGGGCGGACGGCGGCGACCGCCCGCGCGCTCGTGATCGGCTGCCGGCTCAGCCCGGTCAGCATCAGGCCGTCCTGTTCACCGACGGTGGCCATCCCGCCGTTCGAGGAGCCGCCGTCACCGGACAGGACGGGCAGGTCCAGAAGGTTCCGGTAGCCCATGAACCCGGCGATGTAGGCGCTGGCAGGGTGGGTGTAGACCTCCTCCGGCGTCCCGATCTGCTCGACCACGCCGGACCTCAGCACCACGACCCGGTCGGCGAGCGCGAGCGCCTCCTCCTGGTCGTGCGTCACGTAGACGGTGGTCAGGCCGAGGTCCTGGTGGATCCGCCGGATCTCGGTCCGCATCTGGACGCGCAGCTTGGCGTCCAGGTTGGACAGCGGCTCGTCCATCAGCACCAGCTTCGGCCGCAGCACGATCGCGCGGGCGATCGCCACCCGCTGCTGCTGCCCGCCCGACAGTTGGCCGGGCAGCTTGTCCGCGTGGTCGGTCAGCTCGACCGTGGCGAGGGCCTCGTCCACCCGCCGGGCCGTCTCGGCCTTGCCGACCCGCCGGACCGACAGCCCGAACGCGACGTTTTTGCGGACGGACAGATGCGGGAACAGCGCGTAGTTCTGGAACACCATCCCGAACCCGCGCCGCTCCGGCGGCAGCGTGTCGATGCGCTCCTCGTCCAGCCAGATCGCACCGTCCGACAGGGGCAGCAGCCCGGCCAGGCAGTTCAGCGCGGTCGACTTGCCGCAGCCGGACGGCCCGAGCAGGGCGATGAACTCGCCGCCCTCGATCCGCAGATCGAAGCCGCTCAGCGCGGTCGCCCTGCCGAACCGGCGGGTGACCCCGTCCAGTCGCAGATGCCCGAACGCGGCACCCGCGTCCTTCTCCAGCACGGTCTCGGCCATCATGACGCACCTCCCGGGCACGCGGAGCCCGGTGTCCCTGCTCCCGGTGTCCACGCGGAGTCCGGTGTCCCTGCTCCCGGTGTCTCTGCTCCCGGTGTCATAGCTCCCGGTGTCATTGCTTCTTGACCTTCTGGCCGCCGATCTCCCGGTCCCAGCGGTCGAACGCGGCGACGAGCGCCTTGGCGTCCAGCGGCGGGGCCTTGGGGTTGTCGGCGATGAGCTTGTCGTACTCGGGGCGCCCGTACTCCTCGATGGCCTTGCGGCTCTCGGCCGGCGCCATGTCCAGCGTCACGCCCTTCACCGCCGGGCCCGGGTAGAAGTAGCCCTTGTCGAACGTGATCGCCTGCTGCTGCGGCTGGAGCGCGAACTTCATCAGGTCGAGGAGGACGGCCAGCTTCTCGCCCGAGACGCCCTTCGGGACGACCATGTAGTGGGCGTCGGTGACCCAGGTGAAGCCGTCCAGCGGCTGGATCCTGACGTCCTTCGGCACCTGGCCGAGGACGCGCGGGTTGATGTCCCAGCCGGTGGTGCTGAGGATGACGTCGCGGGTGCCCTCACCCAGCTCCTTCATCGTCTGCGTGGTGCCGGTCGGGTAGTACTCGATGTACTGGTCGAGGTCCTTGAGGTACTTCCAGGTCTTCTCCCAGCCGTTCACCGGGTCCATTGGGTCGGAGTCGCCGAGGATGTAGGGCAGCCCCATCAGCCACGTCCGGCCCGGCCCCGAGTTGGACGGCCGCGCGTACATGAGCTTGTTCGGGTTGGCCTTGGCCCACTCCAGCAGTTCCTCCGCCGTCGTAGGCGGGTCGGACACCGTCTTCGGGTTGTACTCCAGCAGCGGCCCGGACGGGTAGTAGGTCACGGTGACGCCCTTGTTCTGCGCCAGCTCCTGCATCTTGGAGGCAGGCTCCAGGTACAGGGAGTTCAGGTCGGGAAGCTTGTCGGAGTACTTGCCGACCAGGTCGACCCACAGGTCCTGCTCCAGGCCCGCGGATAGCCCGTCCGTGCCGGTCAGGACCAGGTCGATGTCGAGCTGCCCGGCGTCCTGCTGGGCCTTGACCTTGCCGGCCAGCTCCGGCGAGGTCGCCTTCGTGTACGTGATCTTGCTGATGCGGTCGGGGTGCGCCTTCTTGTAGTTCTCGAAGATCTGCTCGGTGAGCTGGAGGTTTCCGGCGACGTCGATGATGTTCAGGGTGACTGCCTCGGACGGCATCCTGACGTCCGCGGCGTCCGGTTCGGAGGCGCTGCCGCCGTCCGAGCCGGGTGCGCCGCAGCCGGCCAGCAGCAGGCCGGTGGCGGTCGCGAGGGTGAGGAGGGCGGATCGAGGAGTTCTCATGGGGTGGGTCCTCCTGGCAGGACGTCTGGTCCCTGATGGCCGGGCCGGGCTCAAACCGGCCCGGTGGTACCTCGAATGAGGAGTCGGGTCGCCAGCTCCGCGGCCGGCGGCAGGGGAGGCGCCTTCGGCGCCCCGGGGTCGAGCATCGAGTGCATGGTGGCGGCCGCCGCCCGCGACAGCGCGGCCACCGGTATGGCCACCGTCGTGAGAGGCGGATTGGTCATCGACGCCATCGGGACGTCGTCGACCCCGACGATGCTGAGCCCCCCGGACTCACCGGGCACGCCGGGCTCGGGCTTTCCAGGCACGGGCTTTCCGGGCACGGGCTTTCCGGGCACGGGCACACCGCGCGCGGTGAGCCGTGACAGCACCCCGAGCGCGACGAGGTCGTTGTAGGCGAACACTGCGGTCACGTCGGCGGCGAGCACCTCGTCCGCGGCCCGGAACCCTCCGGCGAACCGCGGCTCGTACGGGCCGAGATCGACCAGCTCGATGCCGCGCTCCGCGCAGGCGGCCCCGAGGAACTTGCGCCGCTGCCGGTTCGACCACGAGTTCGCCGGCCCGGACAGGTACGCGCACCGCCGGTGGCCGAGCGCGTGGACGTGCGCCACCGCCTGGTCCATGCCGGGCTGGAAGTCCTGCAAGATCGACGGCGCCGTCCGGCTCGTCCGGTTGGCGAGGACCACGGTCGTCTTGGACGCGACCGCGCGCAGCCGCGTCCCCGACATGCGCGGCGCGCACAGGATCAGCCCGTCCACCCGCTCGACCATGGCCTCGGCCAGCCTGACCTCCGTCGCCGTGTCCTCGTCGGTGTCGGCCAGGAACACCGCGAACTCGGTGTCCCTGAAGTAGGCCTCCACGCCCTTGATGAACGGCGCGAAGAAGGGGTTGGCGATGTCGGGGACGATCAGCCCGACGTTGCGGGTCCGCCCGAGGACCAGCGACTGCGCCGCGCGGTTCGGCTGGTAGCCCAGCCGCTCGGCGCATTCGAGCACGCGCCGCCGGGTCTCGGCGTTGACGAGCTCCGGGGAGTTCAGCGCGCGCGAGACCGTCGAAGGCGAAACCCCCGCGAGGCTCGCCACGGCCCGGATCGACGCCCGGGTGCTGTCCGTGCTCATGGCGACGAGTATGAAAACGTTTGCGGAACAGTGTCAATGGCGAGCCCGAAGAATCCACGCCCGTGACAGACCCGTTACCTGCGCGCCGTCCAGCGACGCACCCGTGCCCCGCCGAACCGGGCGGAGGCGTTCCGGCGAACTACGTAGACCGCTAGTACGCTGCGGAAATCACGTCGTTCAGCAGTTCACGCGAGGCCGTCAGGCTCTCGATCCGGTGGTCGATGCGAGCGCGCTCGGCCTTGAGGTCCTCGGCCATTTCGGCGCACAGCACCAGCCGCTCTCCCTCCTCGCGCACGCACGGCAGCAGCCAGGCGATGACCTGTGTCGACAGCCCGGCGGCCAGCAGCATGCGAATCTGGCGCACCACATCGACGTCACCGTCGCGGTATTCGCGGTAGCCGTTCCCGGCTCGCACGGGCGAGAGCAGCCCCTGCTCCTCGTAGTAGCGCAGCAGCCGGACGCTCACGCCGGTCCGGCGGGACAGCTCACCGATGCGCACGGTACCGCCTCCACAACTTGACCCTCACACAGATGTGAGACTTTACCGTTATGCCCGTCCCGAACAACGCAACACGGTGGAGAGCAACACGGTGGAGACAGGCATGAACGACACAAGGGTTGCAGTCGTGACCGGCGCGGCCGGAGGCATCGGGCGAGCCGTCGCCCGGCGCCTTGCCGACGACGGCTTCCACATCGCGGTCAGCGATCTCGAGTCCACGCACGGGAAACTCGATCAACTGGCCGGAGAACTCGCCGCCCAGGGCGTGCGCTCACATGCGATCACCGCGGACGTGTCGGACGAGGCCGACGTCGATCGCCTGATCGGGACGGCGGTCGACACGCTGGGCGGGCTGGACGTGATGGTGGCCAACGCCGGGATCGTCACCGCGGCCCCGCTGCTGGACCTCTCAACGGCGGAATGGGACCGCGTGATGTCCGTCAACGCGCGCGGCGCGTTCCTGTCCTACCGGGCAGCGGCCAGGCAGATGATCAAGCAGGGACGCGGAGGCAGGATCATCGGAGCGGCCTCCGTGTCCGCACACCAGAGCTCAGCCCTGGTCGGCCATTACTCGGCGTCCAAGTTCGCCGTGCGCTCCCTGACCCAGGCCGCCGCCCTTGAATGGGCCGAGCACGGAATCACCGTCAACGCCTACTCCCCCGGCCTCGTGCACACGACCATGTGGGACGACCTGGACCGGGAGCTCGTCGCCCTGCAGGGAGGCGAGCCGGGCGACGTCATCGCCGGCGCGATCCCCGACATCCCACTCGGGCGCGTCCAACGCCCCGAGGACGTCGCAGGCATCGTCTCCTACCTCGCCTCCGCCGACGCGGCCTACCTCACCGGCCAGTCAGTGATCATCGATGGCGGAATGCTCCTGACCTGACCCGATCGGCAGCGGAGTGGCGGGCGCATGGCCCCGGCGGACTCGCCGGCGACCACAGGGCAACGAGATGGATCCGTAGCGAAAGATCGGTAAGCGAAAGATCAGTAGGCGAAGGTCGTACCGCATGTGCTCGCCCTCCCGAGGGAGTCGACTCCGCCAAGGCAGGCATACCGCGGCCGCTCCTCTCCAATGGAAACGGCGACGAGTTGCACGGTGTTCGACTTGCCGGGAATGGTCCCGTTGACGCGCATCGGATTGCCCTCGGTGAAGGTGAACAGGATGGTGTCCGGCGGCTCACCCTTCTTCAGCACGCCGTAACCGGTGCGGCCGTCCGGGGCCATAACGGCGGTGCTCACGTTCCCAGGACCGTCCGGCTGCCGGAACAGGACGCGGCCACCCCGCAGGTCCGCGCCTCGTCCATCGGTGTCGAGTTGCCCATCGGTGTCGAGCGCGTGCACGGCGACGTTCCTGATGTCGCGTCCAGTGGTCCTTCCAGGCCGAGAAGTCCCGGAAGGGCCGACTGGCCGGACGTCACCGATGGTGTAACCGACCGTGCGGTTGTCGTCGGCCCAAACGATTCCTCCGATGATGGTGGGACCGGATGTGCTCCAGGTGCGGCGGTCGCCCGATTCGATATCGCGGACGGTCAGGGTGGCGCTTGGTTGCGCCCCATCATCACAAGGGGCCGTCGTGTAAGCGATCCGATCACCGTCCGGACTGATCGCGAGCCCCGCGACGCGGGACGGGACGACGCCTCCCGCCAGCGGCTCGATGCCGGTCACCTGGCCGTCGCCGGCGAGACCGAAGCGGTAGAGACGCGACTCGCACGGCCTGTCCCGTGAGGAGACGGCGAAGAAGTCGCCATCGGGCCCGGCGACGAGCTCTCGCGCCTGACCAGCGGAGGGCGGCGGCCGAACCTCGTCGACCAGGCGGTTCGTGCGATCCTGCTGGATCGCTCGCACCTGGAACCAGGGTTCCGGTCCGCTCCCCTGCGCTGGATGGCCCATGCGTCCCACGGAGAGCAAGAAGCGCGGCTTCCGCTCGGCGCCGTCGGGCGTCCCAGACGCCGCGGGCTCACCTGCCAGCAGCTGCACTGCGCCGATGGAGGCCGCGACCGACAGGGCCAACGCGACCGGAGCCGCCCAGCGCCGTACCCGCCAGGACCGCGGCTCAGCATCCTGCGGCTCGAACCATCCGTCCGCCGCCTCGTGCGCCATCCGGCGATCATGCCGTACCGACGGGCGCCGCGGGCCCCTTCAGCAAGATCGGGTGACGCCCTCGCCGCGTGGGCCGCGGGCTGGCCGGACACTCGCCCCTCGTGGCTGCGAAACGCCCCCCAAGCGGGGACGCCGCATTCGGCGGTGCCCCCGCTGTTCGCCTTTCCGCGGGTCGTGTCAGGCATCCCATGCCGTAACGGTGTCAAGCTGCGGCTGGGAGGGTTGCGTGGTGTGACCAGGCGGTGGCCTCGTCGTAGAGGGTGCGGGTTTTGAGGCAGCCGTGGAGGATGCCGACGAGGCGGTTGCCGAGCTGGCGCAGGGCGGGGTTGTAGTCCAGGTCCCGTGCTCGCTGTTTGTCGTAGTAGCGGCGGGCGCCGGGTGATCTCTGCAGCGAGCAGAAGGCCTGGCGTTGCAGAGCGTCGGCGAGCCGGTTGTTGCGCACGAAGCGGGCCTGGACGGAGTGAACCTTGCCGGAGGCGCGGGTGATCGGGCTGGTGCCGGCGTAGTTCTTGCGGGCCTTGGCGGTGGTGTAGCGGGTGGGGTCATCGCCGAACTCGGCCAGCACCCGGGCGCCGGTGATCTCGCCGATGCCGGGCATCGACAGGTAGATCTCAGCGTCCGGGTGCGCGAGAAAATGCGCGCTCACCTGCTCTTCCAGCGCCTGTATCTGCTCGTTGAGTGCGATCAGCAGTCTCGCGTGCGCGAGCGCGGCCGCGCCGTAGGCGGCGGCGACCGGCGCGGGCAGGGTGAGCTGGGGCTCGCGCAGCGCGGCCTGGATCGCGGCGGCCTTCTGGTCCCGGTCGCGGCGCCGATGACGGGCAAGCACTGCGGTGATCTGTGGCTTTGTCAGCCTGGTCGCCTCCTCGGGTGTGGGGGCCTTGATCAGCAGTTCCATCGCGTCGGTGCTGGTCAGCTCCAGACCGGCGTAGGCGGTCAGGGCTCCGGGGAAGTACTCGCGCAGCGTGCTGCGCAGCCGCTGGAACGTGCGGGTGCGCTCCCAGATCAGAGTCTGGTGGGCGCGGGCGACCACGCGCACGGCCTGGGCCTGGTCGCTGTCCCCGGCGATCGGCCGCAGCTGGTCGCGGTCGATGCGGACCATGTCCGCGAGCGCGTGCGCGTCGCCCTTGTCGCTCTTGGCCCCCGAGGTGGCGTACCGCTCCTTGAACCGGGCGGCCTGCCTGGGGTTGACCGCGTAGACGCGGTAGCCGGCAACGATCAGCGCCTGCACCCACGGGCCCCGGTCGGTCTCGGTCCCGACCACCACCTGCCCGGGCTCCAGATCATCGCTGCCGTGCCGTGCGACGAGGGCGTGCAGCTTCGCGATGCCCTCAACACCCTCCGGCAGCCGGACTGTTGCCAGTGTGCGACCGGTCGCGTCCTGCACTTCCACATCGTGATGGTCTTCGGCCCAGTCGTCACCGATGAACAGCACCAGCACCCGCCCCTTCGCTCTCGTCCGGTTATGCCACCCAGCCTGCGGAAGGCACGGCTCGCGCCCTAATGGATCCAGTGCTCACGCCCGACCGCCCGGCGGGCACGCCATCCCATCAGCGGTCAGGCCTCCCGGCCGACCAGCAGGGGCACGGTCTGACACCAGAGCTCAAACGGCTCGGGTGATGGCAGTGCTCACCTGCTGGCGGCTACGGACCGTAGTCTCCCTCACGGCCCGCCGACTCCCATTAGGTGGTGACGGCGCGTTCGAGGAGTGGGCGATGGCGGAGCATCCAGGCCGCGGACCGCGCCTGCCAGGCCAGCGCCCACAATGGGGCGACGTCGTCCGACTCCGGCGTGATCCGGGCCGCGATGGCCACACCGGCACAGTCGCGGACCGCGTACTCGATCATCCTGGTGACGAAACCGCGCCGATACTCGTCGGTGAGGCCGTAGCCGTCCAGGAAGAGCCGGAGCTGCCGGGCGCGAGCCGCCGCATCGGGCAGGTTCTGGCGTTCGGCGATGTCATCGTCGTGCAGTTGGGCGTTCCACCATGCGGCGCCCGCGACCTCATCGAGCCGATCGGTCGGCCCGGCCGTAGTCCAGTCGATGTAGGCGACCGGCAGGCCATCGCGTGCGACGGTGTGCCACGGACCTGCGTCGCGATGGCTGATGATCGCGCCGGGTGCGTCGCTGTGGAACGGCCACGGCCGCCAGACCGCGTCGTGTGGCGGCCGGAAGGACGCGGTCGCCTCGTGCAGGTCGCGGAGCAACCGCCCGGCGGACCACACGCCTTCGTCGCTCCAGGCGTGCGGATGGACGGAGTCGCCGTCGATGTAGCCGACGACTTCGTGTCCCTGATCGTCGTATCCGTCACCGACGACGCAGGGGCTGCCGGTGAAACCGACGTCCTCCAGATGGTTGAGCAAGGCGTGGACAGTGGGCGTCCAGGGCGCGGCCGGACGAAGCACCGTGTCGCCGTGGCGTAGGACGGGTGTGGGCTGGCCTTCTGCACCGGTGAGCGGCTCGAAGGAAGCGTGCGAAGACACTCGAACTCCTTGGGTTCCGAAGCCGTGAAGCGCTCGGGCTTCACGTGGGCAAGACGGCAGGGGACGTCCCTGCACTTGCGATCGCTTCGACCCCGCAGGCGAGTGCGCACCGGGCACGCAGGCCGAACATGTGGCCGGTGGTCAAGGGTGTCGGACCGTGCCGATCAAACCGTGCCGATCAGACCGGATTGCGCCTGGTGGCCGAAGCGGTCGCCGGGGCCATGTCGAGAATCATGATCATCATGAACGACCTCCTTGGGCGCGGCGCTGGAGCCTCACCGGAACGCTGTCACGGCATCTCCATGACAGCAACGCGTTTTCGCCGCCGCGAGCGACCTGACCGCGCGAATCCCGTTATGGGCCCGGGGCCGGGAGACGTCCTCGGGCGTGGGGCCCAGCTCGTGGGGTTCGCGTTCGATGTCGGCGTGGCGGGTGGCGGGGCGGACACGATGCGGCGGGTGGATCCCAGGGGTTGGGGACGCCGGGTGGCCGGTGCCGGTCGCGGGTGTCCGCGGGAGGCAGGAGCCGGTAGGTATATCGGCAGCCGGAGTCTTGGCTGATGTGGATCCGTTCGGGGTGGGCCGCCTTGAATCTGTTGTGGAACGCGCAGGTCAGGGCGAGGTTGTCGATGTCGGTGGGGCAGTTGCCGAGGGCCCAGCCAGTCACGTGGTCCACTTCGCTCAGCGTTCCGGGGACTTCGCAGCCATGGACGGCGCAGGTCGGGTAGAGCGCCTCGAGAACCTGCCGCTGGCCCGCGCTGGCGAACCGGACGGTGCGACCGAGATAGAGGGGGATGCCGCCGCGTCCCAGGACAAGCGCGTTCACCCCTGCGGTGAGAGCGATGCGGCGGGCTTGTTCGGCCGGGATGGGCGTGCCGTCGGTGAGCCGCGCGGGTGTCCTGCCGCCGGTGAGCGTTTCCAGGTCGCAGATGACGGTGACCTTGGTGGCCCGGTGCCCGCCCGACAGGACGTTCGTCAACGCGGCCGCCATCCGCTCGGACAGGTCGCGGCGTTCATCGGTGCCGGCGGGCTTGGCGAGGGGCGCCAGCGTCCCGTCCCAGAGGGCGGCATCTTCGGCGTTGAGCCAGCCCTTGACGAAGCGGCCACCGTCGAGGGAACGGGTCGAGTCGATCCAGGAGCGTTCATATCCGCGACGGGAGTCCGCATCGGGGGCTTCGGTGCCATCGCGTTCGGCGATCAGGTCGGTGATCCGGTTGCCGAACGCGGCGACCTTCCCAGCAGAGAACCCCCGACCGGTGAAATCGAGGAGGATCTCCTCGGCCGCTGCGCAGTCTTCGTCGTTCAGGCGGGTGACGGCGGCGGCGATGGTGGCGGCGTAGCCGTAGGACAGCTCACCACACGCGAGCCGTTCGATGACATCGGGGAGGCGGTGGCGCTGGCGGGCCAGAGCGATGCGTTCCTTGGCGCGGGCCTCGCGCATGCCGAGGGACCGCAGCCAACCTCGGGTGGACGGATAGCCGAAGCGGCGCATCTCCCCGGCGGCGTCGACGCGTCCGACCAGCGCGGCAAGGGCGCTTTTGTGCAGGTCGGCGGCTCGGACCAGGGTCTCGGCGTCCCGCATGCACACGGCCGCGGAGTCGGGCGCCTCACGTTGGGCGAGTTCGGCCGCGATCACGGCCGCCGCGTCCACCAACTCACTGGTGGACATCGACGCCACATCAATCGCCCCACTCGAACACATGACTCCATATTATCGAACAACTACAACCCAAAGAAGCGGTTCATAGTGAGAGTATTAAGACCCTCCAGATAGCCAGACAGCCGAAACCACCGACCAGGCGGCGGCTGCCGACCACTAATGGCCGACTTGTTGATCTTCGCACACGCGCGAGGAGAATTACTCGAAGCACCGACCGGGCCACAAAGCATGCGCGCCGCACAGACAGAACCCCACACGGACCCGTAGCGAAGCACCCTTCCCCGACCGGCCAAGTCCAGCCGAAGTGACTTCAGCCGACGGCGGCCCGCACTATTCCCACCAGCCCGCCAGTGGCCACCTCAGCCAGGCACCCACCGCAACCACACTATTCCAATATTGATCCTGGGTGAGACCGGCCTGTTCCGGTAGTAGCGCAGCTCAGCGCCCCAGTAGGCGAGCGCCGCGGTTCCGGCCGCAGGGATCAAGGACTTCTTGGACGCCATCTGTGTCTCCTCACTGTGGCCGCCGCGTCCTCACCCACCCGGACACACCGTCACGGTCGATCCACGTGAGGACCATTCGCACACTCAAGGTCACGATGGGCGCGTGCTCGCGCGGTGTTCGTCCGCCGAAATGGCCGGCAGGCTGTTGTCCCGCTCGCAGGAGGTGACGGTCGTTTGGCTGGACGGCGTCCGGCGCGACGAGCGGTGAGCAGCTCGCCTGCGCCGGCCGCGGACGAGGCGCCTCCAGTCCGCGGGACGTCCAGTTCGCACAAGGGCATAATCGAAGCCATGCGCGTGGGGATAGCCCATCATTTCGGCTGGGCCGTGGCCGTCACGGCATCGCCCGACCACCGCGTCGTGGACCGCCGGCGGATCGAACTGATCGAGCCGGGCATGCCGACGGCGCCCATCCACCACGAAGGCGCACCTCTCGACGGCGCCGCACTCGTGGAACTGGTGGATCAGGTGCGGGCGTCGGCAGCGCGGGCGACGTCGGCTTCACTGGACGAGCTCGCATCCGCCCTGCAAAAACCGATCATCTCGATCTCACTTCGAGCCTGGCCTCACGATTTCCCCCAGAACATCGCCGTCCAAAGGCGCGCACCGTACGAATCCCGAGCGGACTCCATCATGTATCGCCAGATCTTGGCTGAACTCGCACGCGCACGTGGCTGGGCCATCCACCTCTATGACGCCAAAACCGTGGAGAGCGAGGCGGCCAGAACCTTGGCTGACCGGACCGATGAGGTCCTGCACGCCCCACGGAAGACGCTCGGCCCACCCTGGACAAAGGACCACCGAATGGCAATGGCGGCAACGATCGCAGCCGCCGGAACTCACACAACACCCGCCTCAGCAACGCCTTGATCGGCCCGTAGCGATCACCACACCCCGAAGAAGGCGAAGCCCGGAGTTCGGCTTGAACGGGAAGTCCCGGTGACATATATCGGCTCCCCGCTGGTCTTCAGGACGATAGGGCCGTGGCTACTGCGGCCTGGCCGAGGCTGATGCCGCCGTCGTTGGGTGGGACGCGGTGGTGGGTCAGTACGTGGAAGCCGGCGGCGGTGAGGCCGGTCACTGCGCGTTCCAGGAGGAGCATGTTCTGGAACACGCCGCCGGACAGCGCGACTGTGCCCAGCCCGGTGGTGTCCCGGATGCGGGCCGCGGCGTCCACGATCAGGGCGGCCACGGCGTTGTGGAACCTCGCGGCGATCAGCGGGACGGGGACGTTCGCGTGGATGTCGGCGACCACGGCGTCGACCAGGTCGGCGCCGGTCACCGTGAAGCCGTCCGTGCCGTTGATGGAGGCCCGGTAGGCGGCGGACTCGGCAGGGTCGGCGCGTTGCTCCAGTTCGATGGCGGCCTGTCCCTCGTAGTTGACGCGGTCGCGGATGCCGAGCACGGCGGCGACGGCGTCGAACAGGCGGCCCATGCTGGAGGTGAGCGGGGCGTTGACGCGGCGGTGCGCCATGGCGGCGACGGTCGTCCAGTCCGGGCGGCGGGCCACCGGCAGGTCGTCCGGGACGCCGTACGCGGCCGCCATCCGCCATGGTTCGCGGATCGCCGCCGTCCCGCCCGGCATCGGAACCTGTTCCAGATGGCCGGCGCGTTCGAAGCCGTGCAGGTCGGCGACGAGGAACTCGCCGCCCCACAGCGTGCCGTCCGTCCCGAAGCCGGTGCCGTCGAACGCGACTCCGATGACCGGGCCGTCAACGCCGTTGTCGGCCAGGCACGACGCGATGTGGGCGTGGTGGTGCTGGACGGCGATAAGCGGAAGCTCCTGGTCGAGGGCGTACTTGGTCGACAGGTATTCGGGATGCGGGTCGTGGGCGAGCAGTTCCGGCGTGATGTCGAACAGCCGCCGGAAGTGGTCGACGCCCTCTTCGAAGGCGCGGAGGGTCTCGTAGTTCTCCAGGTCGCCGACGTGGTGGGAGACGAACGCGCGGCCGTCGCGGGTCAGGCAGAACGTGTTCTTCAGTTCGGCGCCGCATGCCAGGACGGGGCGTCCGCGAGCGATCGGTACCGGTTCCGGCGCGTATCCGCGGGAGCGCCTGACCGGAAGGGGGCGGCCACGGAAGGCGCGCACCACCGAGTCGTCAGTGCGGGTGTGGATCGGACGGTCGTGGAGCAGGAACGCGTCGGCGATGCCGCCGAGCCGTTCGAGGGCGTCGTCGTCCCGGTAGGCGATCGGCTCGTCGGAGACGTTTCCGCTGGTCAGGACGACCGGTTCGGTGACGAGCAGGTGGTGCAGCGGGGTGTAGGGGAGCATGAGGCCGACGGATCCGTTCCCTGGCGCGACGGCGTCCGCGAGTGGTGTGCCGGGGCGGCGGCGGACCAGGACGATCGGGCACCGGGGGCCGGTGAGCAGCGCCTCCTCGGTTTCGTCGATCAGGCACAGGGCGCGCGCCGCGGCCAGGTCGGGGACCATGACGGCGAACGGCTTGTCCTCGCGGTGCTTGCGTGAGCGCAGTGCCGCCACCGCGTCCGCGTCCGCCGCCCGCGCCGCGAGATGGTAGCCGCCCAGTCCTTTCACGGCGAGGACCGCACCGTCCGCGAGCATCGCCCGAGCGGCCGCAAGGACGTCAGCCGCCGCGGCCATGGGCGCGGGCGCCGGGACGGCCGCTGATAGGGACGCGCGTTCGGGAGGCGACGGCCCCTCCCGGGACGGTGGTGCCGGGAGCAGGGACAGGGACGGGCCGCAGGTCGGGCAGCACACCGGCTGGGCGTGGAAGCGGCGGTCCGCCGGGTCCTCGTACTCGGCGGCGCACGGCCCGCACATCTCGAATCCCGCCATGGTCGTGTTGGGACGGTCGTATGGGACGTCCGTCACGATCGTGAAGCGCGGACCGCAGTTCGTGCAGTTGATGAACGGGTACCCGTGCCGCCGGTCGGCCGGGTCGCGGAGTTCGCGCAGGCAGTCATCGCAGGTCGCGGAGTCCCAGGAGACCAGCGTTCGGCGCTGCCCTGCCGCGTCGCTGCGGACGATCGCGAACCCGTCCCGGCCCCGCGCGTCCAGCTCCGTCGTGGTGAGGCGTTCGACGACGGCCAGCCGGGGCGGATCCGCGCGCAGGCCGTTCAGGAACCGCCCGACCACGTCGGGTGCCCCCTCGACCTCGATGAACACGCCGCCCGCGTCGTTGCCGACCAGCCCGGACAGCCCGAGGCCGGTCGCGAGCCCGTGCACGAACGGCCGGAACCCGACGCCCTGCACGACCCCCTCGACACGGACGCCGACCCGGACGTCCACCCCGCCATTCTGCCCGGCCGGGCCGCGCGAACCTGGAATGCCGGAGCGGCGCGTGTCTCATGGCCTGGTGCGCTTCAGAACCCCGTGCTTCAGAACCCCGTGCTTCAGAACTCGGTGCTTCAGAACCCCGTGCTTCACAACTCGGTGGTTTGGGCCAGGAGGGACGCCAGGGTGCGCAGTTCGTGGTCCTCGGCGAAGGCACGCCAGCCGGTGGCCCAGTGGTGGCGACGGTCGGAGGCGAGGATCGCGCCCGCGGCCACCCTGATGCCGGGGTTCCCCGGTGTCATGGCCGTGAGGTAGCGCGCCGCGGCCCATCTCACCGGCAGGTAGCGGCCCGCGGCCAGCTCGTGGATCTCCCGCGCCAGGGACGCCGACGCGGCATCGGCGTCACCGGTCACGGCGTGGTACGCGTGGGCTGCCTCCACTCTCCTCCAGTCGTTGCGGACGTCGAGGAGCAACCGCAGGCGGGTCGCGTGACGGGCGGCCAGCGGCCCGAGGTCAGCGACGTACCTCAGCAGACCGGCGCCGCCATCGAAGCCGTCCAACAGGGTGTCCACGGCGGCGAGCAGCGGGTCCGGGTCACCGGTCACCTTCCAGAGAGCCCACATCAGGACGATGTTCGACCGCCGGTCCTCCCGGCTGCCGCCCGGCTCCCGTGGCACGGTCAGGGCGGGGGCGGCCGCCTCCGCGGGCGGCCCGATGGCGGCGATGGCCCTCGCGGCTTGGACGGCCGCGTCGGTTTCGAGGAGCCGGATCAACTCCGGAACGGCAGGTGCCGCGGCCTGTCCCCACTGTGCGAGCACGTCCGCGAAGCCGGCCGCGGCACCGGTCTCCCCGAGCCGCCCCCGGATCACCGGGAGCAGGGTGTCGGCGTACATGCCGAGTGGCGCCAGCACGTGACGCATCGACGGCGGACTCGTGCTGAAGGGACCGGACGGGCCGGACACCGCGTCGACGAAGGACACGTCGCCGCCGAGCCGGTCGATGAGATGGGGAAGGCAGCGCGGATCCCGCCGCCGGGCCAGGCCCCAGGCCGCCAGGTCGGAGATCCGTTCGCTCCCGTGACGGGCGAGGGGCGCCGTGTCGTCCAAACGCTCGGCGAGCAGATCGGCGAACAGCTCTGCGGACAGGCCTTCGGGCAGGTCTGTGTCGTCCTCGTCGAGTGCCGCGAGCAGGTGGGTCGCGTAGCGGCGCACCACCGGTGACGGGTCGGCGGTGCGTTCGGCCAGGGCGGGCAGGAGCGTTCGGGCCGGTGAGCGCCATCCGCTGAGAAGATCGGCGGCGATGCGGACGGCTCCGATCCGCCGATCGGCGTCCTGCGCGCCGGCGAACGCGGTCGCCAAACGCGTGCGCGCATCGACCCCGTGAGCGGCTGCGGCGCCGGTGCGGCCGGTGACGTCGGTGAGCCTGGTGCCGAACCAGCCGAGCAGCTGGGACGCTCCGCCGCCGTAGAACTCGGCCAGGTCCGGGGAGGCGGCTCCGACCCACGGCACGTCCCGCCACACCGCGATGTCGCCGCTGACGGCGTCCACGAGCACGCCGAGATCGGGACGCTGCGCGGCGACGGCCTCCGCCAGCGCGATCTCGGCGGCCGCCCGGATCGGCGCGTCCTCGCGGCCGCGCAGGTCCCGCAGCCAGCCGAGCGCCTCCGGCAGCACCCCGGCGGTGCAGCCGCCCGCGAGCTCCCCCACCGCGAGGACGACCCCGATCCGTACCGCCCTGTCGCTCTCGGCCGCCCAGCGTGCGCGCAAGGCGGGCACGACGGTGTCGGCGTCGCCGGTCGCCGCCGACAGCGTGGACGTCAGCTCGCGCCGCACCGCCACGGCGGGATCGCCGAGCAGGGCGAGAAGGCGGGGCAGGGCCGCCGCCCAGGCCTCCGGCCAGCCGCCGTCGACGTGCGATCGGTCGTCGTCCCTGGACGGGGTGTTCGCCTCCTGGACGAGCCTTCCGATCAGCTCCAGGACACCTGCTCGCACCGCCGTCACGGGCGATGCGAGCGGATGAGGCGATGCGGCCATGGCGGTCAGGTACGGCAGCGCGGCGGTCGCCGCGGAGCAGACGAAGCCGCCCTGGTGGAAGATCTTGACGTCGAGGTCGTCCAGCGCACCGTCCGGATCAGGGCCCTCCGCGATGCCGCGCAGGAGTCCCGGGACGTCGCCGGCGGAGCCGTAGGCGTGCCGAAGGGCCGTCCAGTCGATCTCGTCCAGGCCCCGTAGCGACGTCACAAGCCGTAGATCATTCCATGTTCCCGGTGTAGGCGGCGATGGTGCGGTCCGCGCACTCCCGGGCGACGGACGGTTCGGCGCCGGACGCGATGTGCGCCTCGCGCCAGGCCTCGCCGCTCTGCCGCGTGAACTCCTTGCCCTCGTCCGTCATGGCCCATTCCTGGCCGGCCTCCGGTCCGGGGGCGCCTCCGGGCGACAGGTGCAGGGCCAGGCCGAGGAGCCCCTGGTCCCAGCCGATGCCGACGGCGCCGGGTCCGAACTGGTTCCACATGTCGTCGTCGACGTGGGCGATGTGCTCCAGCTCGAAGCGGGCCCGGCCGTCCGGCTCGGGGGCCAGCCGCACCTCGATCCAGCTGGTCTGGCCGCCGTACTCCCACGTCGCGGAGAAGCTCTTGGGCGGGTCGCAGCGCTCGATCGTCCCGCTCGCGTTGCCTTCCAGCTCGTAGCGGCCGCCGAGCCTCAGGTCGCCGGAGACGGGCAGGAACCAGCGTTTGATGCGCTCGGGGTCGGTGACCGCGTCCCACAGGTCGTCGACGCCGGTGTCGTAGACCTGGCTGACCGTCGAGGTCCGTGCGGTGCCGGCCTCCAGCACCCGCTGACCTACCTGGCGGCGCACCGCGTTGATCTGACCCGTCACTTCGATCATGATTCGCTCCCTGCTGCTTCTTGTCCGGATGGCCGGTTCGACGGCTCGCCTGGCGGCGCCGCGGGCGGGCTGCCGCCCGGTGACCGCCGGTTCAGGCGGCGCGCGCGCTTGCCGCGGGCGATCTCCGTCGCCAATGCGTCCAGGTGCGGTGTCCAGGACGAGCGGAAGCGGTCGAGCCACACGTCGATCTCGCGCAGCGGCGCGGAGTCGACGGCGTACAGGCGCCGGGTCCCCTCCGCGCGCACGACCGCGAACCCGCTCTCCCGCAGCACCTTCAGATGCTGCGAGACCGCGGGTTGCGTGATCCCGAACTCCTCCCGGATGACGCCCGTCACCTCCCCGGAGGACCGCTCGCCGTCCGCGAGCAGCTCCAGGATCCTGCGTCGGACCGGGTCACCCAGCACATCGAATGCGTGCATGCGACCAAACTACAGCCTCAGCTTATATAAGCCAAGCCTTAAGAAGTTAGCGGGTGCTCGCGGACAGCAGTTCCTCGAACGGAACCGGGGTGTCGTACGGGTCGGGCTTCGCCGGGGCGGGACGGGCGTCGATCAGTGCCGCCAGCTCGGCGCCGGCGCGGGCGATCCGGTCCACGAGGCCGCCGGCGGGACCGCCGGCGGAGCCGCCCGCGCCCCAGTCCTCGGACGCCGCGTAGACGGCGGTCGGGGCGACGGTGGCGCGCAGGTAGGCGAACAGCGGGCGCATGGCGTAGTCGATGGCGAGGGAGTGCCGCTCGGTGCCGCCGGTCGCGCCGAGCAGCACCGGCCTGCCGTCCAGCGAGTCGCGGTCGAGGACGTCGAAGAAGGTCTTGAACAGGCCGCTGTAGGAGGCGTTGAAGACGGGCGTCACGGCGATCAGTCCGTCGGCGCCCGTGACCTTCTCGACGGCGGCGCGGAACGTCCCGCCCGGGAAGCCGGTGAGGGCCGCGTCGACCATCGCGTGCGCGTGGTCGCGCAGCTCGACCGTCTCCACGGTGACGTCCGGACCGAGCGCGTCCGCCGTCGCCGCGGCCAGCCGGTCCGCGAGCAGCCGGGTGGACGACGGCTGCCCGAGCCCGGCGGAGATCACTGCGAGGCTGGTCATCGAACCTCCTCCACGGCGGCCACCCGGGCGGTGTGCGTCGGGGCGGTCGCGGGGACGTGCGCCGGGCGCAGGGCCTCGAACTCCTTGCGCAGCACGGGGACGACCTCCTCCCCCAGCATGTCGATCTGCTCCAGGACGGTCTTCAGCGGCAGCCCCGCGTGGTCCATCAGGAACAACTGGCGCTGGTAGTCGCCGAAGTTGTCGCGGAAGGTCAGCGTCTTCTCGATGACCTGCTGCGGGCTCCCCACGGTGAGGGGCGTCTCGGCGGTGAACTCCTCCAGGGAGGGGCCGTGCCCGTACACCGGCGCGTTGTCGAAGTAGGGACGGAACTCCCGGACGGCGTCCTGGGAGTTCTTCCGCATGAACACCTGCCCGCCGAGGCCGACGATCGCCTGGTCCGCGGAGCCGTGGCCGTAGTGCTCGTAGCGCTGCCGGTAGAGGCCGATCAGCCGCTGGAAGTGCTGCTTGGGCCAGAAGATGTGGTTGGCGAAGAAGCCGTCGCCGTAGTAGGCGGCCTGCTCGGCGATCTCCGGGCTGCGGATCGAGCCGTGCCAGACGAACGGCGGGACACCGTCCAGCGGACGCGGCGTCGAGGTGAACGACTGGAGCGGCGTGCGGAACTTGCCCTCCCAGTCGACGACGTCCTCGCGCCAGAGCCGGTGCAGCAGGTGGTAGTTCTCGATGGCGAGCGGGATGCCGTCGCGGATGTCCTTGCCGAACCAGGGGTAGACGGGTGCGGTGTTGCCGCGTCCCATCATCAGGTCCACCCGGCCGCCGGCCAGGTGCTGGAGCATCGCGAAGTCCTCGGCGATCTTCACCGGGTCGTTGGTGGTGATCAGCGTCGTCGCGGTGGACAGGATCAGCCGCTCGGTGCGCGCCGCGATGTATCCGAGCATCGTCGTCGGGGAGGACGGCACGAACGGCGGGTTGTGGTGCTCGCCGGTGGCGAAGACGTCCAGCTCTGCCTCTTCGGCCTTTTCGGCGATGGCGACCATCGCCCGGATCCGCTCGGCCTCGGACGGGACGCGTCCGGTCGTCGGATCGGGCGTGACGTCGCCGACCGAGAAGATTCCGAACTGCATGCCGGCCTCCCATATAGTAGAACTTTCAACTATAATAGCGAACGCCGCGGGCGGAGGTCGTATTCCAGGCCGCCCAGCCCGCGGGACTCCGTTCGCCGTGGACGCCGACCTGGCCGCCGACGCGATCACCGAATGCCTGGAGCTGCTGTCGAGCCCGTCCGCGGCGGACCACCGCTCGGCCACACGGTGATCTGAGGGCCGGCTGCGAGGCCGTCCGGCCGCGGGTCACGCGTGCGCGTCGGCGTGTGCGTCCGCGGCGGCCTCGGGCTCCTCGGCCGGGGTGTCCTCGGCGGCGCGGACCGCCTGGATCTCCAGGGCGATCGTGACCTCGTCGCCGAGCATGACCCTGTCGCCCTGGAGCGGGACGTTGAACTCGATGCCGAAGTCACGGCGGCTGATGGAGGCGGTCGCGGTGAAGCCCGCGCGGGTGCCGCCCCACGGGTCGGGGCCGACGCCGTGGAACTCGGTCAGCAGCCGCACGGGACGGGTGACGTCCTTGATCGTCAGCTCTCCGTCCAGGTGGTAGCGGGGGCTGCGGGCCCGGCGGCCGATTGTGGCACGTTCCACATTCGTGGCCGTGAACGTCATGACCGGATGGCCGGCCACGTCGAGGAAGTCCGAGGAGCGGACGTGCTCGTCCCGCTCGGCGTTGCGGGTGTCGATGGAGGCCAGCCGTATCTCGGCGCGGGCGCGGGAGTCGAGGGGGTCCTCCCCGATCTCGACCTCGCCCCCGAAGTCGGGGAACGTGCCGCGTACCGTGGTCATCAGGTGCCGGATCGTGAAGGTGATCTCCGAGTGGACCGGGTCGATGGTCCAGCGGCCGGCTTCGAGGTCGGACACCTCGGCGCCCATGCAAATCCCCCCATAAAAGTGACAACCAGGAAAAACTACCTCAAATCCCACCTGGTCTGATCCGCCACATCGGGGGAATGCTGGTCGCATGATCGAGGATGAGCCGCACGGCCGAGGCACATGGCGCGGGAGCGAGGCGCGGTCGGCATGATCGGCGATCACGTGCTGGCCGGATACGTCAACGACGGGGGCGGCAGGGAGGCCGTCGACCTGGCGTCCGCGATCGTCGCGCTGACCGGCGGGCGGCTGAGCGTGGCCAACGTCCACCCCCCGGGCCTTCCCGCGGCCGCGGGCGAGGCGCGCGCACTGCTGGAACAGGTACCCGACCTCCTGGACGGCCAGCCCGCGGACCTGCTCGCCCAGGAGGGCCGCAGCGTCGCCCGCGGGCTCACCGTGCTCGCCAGCCGGATCGGCGCCGACATGATCGTCGTCGGCTCCCCCGAGGGCGGAGCCCGCGGCCGCATCGGCGTCGGCGCCGCCGCCGACCATCTGCTGCACTCGGCGACCGAGGCGGTGATGCTCGCCCCGTCCGGCTACGCCACGCCCGACGACCTGGGCCGGATCACGGTCATGTACGTCCGGCGGCCGCAGTGCGACGAGGCCGTGCTCCGCGCGGCGCAGGCCGCCGAGCGCCTGGAGGTCCCCCTCCGCCTGGTCACGCTGGCCATCGGCGACGTCGGCGGGGACGACGGCGACGAGCGGCTCCGCGACGACCTGGCCCTCGCCATCCGGCTCGCCCTGGACTCCTCCGACCTGCTCCCCGAGGACGTCTCCGCCGAGCTCGCCGAGGGCGACGACGTCGCCGACGCCCTGGACGACGTCGACTGGCTCGAAGACGAGATCCTGGTGTGCGCGTCCAGCGAGGACGCCGCCGCCCACCGCGTCTTCGTGGGCGAGGTCGCCCTCAAGGTTCTGCGCGCCGCAACGTGCCCCGTGACCGTCCTGCCCAGGGGCTACTACTAGGTAGCCCGTTTTGACCGTTTCCCCGGAACAGGTTGCCGCCCACCTTTTACCTCGGCTACATTCCATCGAGATCAGAACGTGACCTTGGAACGAGGCAAGTTCCGTCCCCCCGGTCGGGCCCCACCCTGCCCGGACGCGCGAGACGGCAGGGAGCGTAATGGACCCGATCGGCAAGCAGCTGCTCGACATCGCCAAGAAGGAACTCGGCTACACCGAGAAGGGCGACGGCTACACCAAGTTCGGCAACTGGTGGACCGAGAACGTCGACGGCGACAAGAACGACTACTTCAAGACGGCCCCCTGGTGCGACATGTTCCTCGCCTGGGCCGCCGACAAGGCCGACGTCACAGAGCAGGCCGGGCAGTTCGCCGCCACCGTCGATCACGCCAAGTGGTTCGAGAAGCACGACGCCTGGGGCGGCGAGCCCGAACCCGGAGCCATCGTCTTCTACGACTGGAACGGCTCCGAGGACATCGACCGGATCGACCACGTCGGCATCGTCGAGAAGGTGGACGGCAAGACCCTCCACACCATCGAGGGCAACGCCGACGGCTACAAGCTCATGCGCAAGACCCGCGACATGGACTCCGTCGTGGGCTTCGGCTACCCGTCCAAGGTCAAGGTCGAAGCCAAGTACACCCCCAAGCACGCCGCCCCCGCCCCCACCGTCGACCAGGTCGGCGACCGCGCCACCTCGACCAACACCCAAGAGGGCGAGCACGTCGTCCCCGACCAGCTCCCCACGCAGGAAGTCGTCCTCGGCGGGATCCTCGCCTTCGTCCTGTGCGGCACCGTCGCCCTCGCCGCCGGCCGGGCCGCCGCCGCCCGGACC
>NZ_SMKK01000543.1 GCF_004348425.1 Actinomadura sp. 7K507 | reverse complement strand
GGATGGGGCTGGTCTACCTGGCCCGCTCGCCCGGGGGGCGGCTCGTCGCGGTCAAGGTCATCCACACGCACCTGACCGATGACCCGAGGTTCCTGCAGCGCTTCCGGAGCGAGGTCCGCGCCGCCAGGGCCGTGAGCGGCTTCTACACCGCCCCGGTCATCGACGCCGACACCGACAGCCGGCCGGCCTGGCTGGCGACCGCGCACGTCCCGGGGCCCGACCTCGCCACCGTCGTCAAGACCCGCGGACCGCTGCCGGGGCCGTCGGTCACCGCTCTCGCGGCCGCTCTCGCGGAAGCGCTCAAGGCCGTCCACGCGTCCGGGGTGGTCCACCGGGATCTCAAACCGTCCAACATCCTGCTCGCCCAGGACGGGCCGCGAGTGATCGACTTCGGGATCGTGCACGCCCTTGACGGCCCCGCGACGTTCGGCGGGCTGGTCGGGACGCCCGGCTACATGTCGCCGGAGCAGGCCAGGGGCGGAGAGATCGAGCCGGCGAACGACGTGTTCGCGCTGGGCAGCGTGCTGTACTTCGCCTCCACCGGCCGTCCGCCGTTCGGAACCGGCGACCTTCCCGTGATCCTGCACCGCGTCGTCCACGAGGAGCCCGATCTGGCCATGGTCCCGCGGGCGCAGCGGGACCTGGTCGCCCGTTGCATGGCCAAGCGGCCGTCCGAGCGCCCCAGCCCGGACCAGATCCTGGACGCGCTGGCGGCCTCGATCGCGGCGGCGGACCACGTGGACTGGGCCGAGTTGTACGGCACGGTGATCGATGCGTACGCCACCGAGACCGCCGCCTACACCAGGGGGGAGCCGGAGCCTGATCCCGAGCCGGAGTCTGGTCCCGAGCCCGAGCCCGAGCCCGAACCGGTGCCGAGGCAGACGACTCAACTGGAACCGGAGGAGACGGTCCAGCCGGGACCCGTGCGCGAGCCCGAACCC
>NZ_SMKK01000542.1 GCF_004348425.1 Actinomadura sp. 7K507 | reverse complement strand
CCCCCAAACCCCTTCTCCCCACGGCCGGTGTGGCGTTCCTCGCCCACCAGCTGGCCCGCGCCCACGCCGAGGGCGTCACCCGCATCGTGTTCGCCACGTCCTATCGCGCCGAGATGTTCGAGGCTGCCTTCGGCACCCACGCGCACGGCGTCGACCTGGCCTACGTCAGCGAGGACGAGCCGCTCGGCACCGGCGGTGCCATCCGCAACGCCTCCCGGGCCCTCACCTCCGGGCCGGACGACCCGGTCCTGATCCTCAACGGCGACATCCTGTCCGGCCACGACGTGCGCGCCCAGGTCAAGCTGCACGAGCAGGCCGCCGCGGCCGCGACCCTGCACCTGACCAGGGTCGACGACCCCTCCCGGTTCGGCTGCGTGCCCACCGACGACCAGGGCCGCGTCACCGCCTTCCTGGAGAAGACCCCCAATCCGGTGACGAACCAGATCAACGCCGGCTGCTACGTGTTCCGCCGCTCGGCCATCGACACGATCCCCGAGGACGAGGTCGTCTCCGTCGAGCGCGAGACGTTCCCGTCCATGATCGCGTCCGGTGCCGTCGTCATGGGCCACGTCGAGTCGGGGTACTGGCTGGACGTCGGCACCCCGCAGGCGTTCGTCCAGGGCTCCCGCGACCTGGTCCTCGGCACGCTCTCGTCCCCGGCGATGCCCGGCGCGCCCGGCGAGCACCTCACCCTCGCCGGCGCGAGCGTCGCCCCGGGCGCGGTCGTCCGCGGCGGTACGACCGTCGGCCGGGGCGCGGTGATCGAGGCCGGCGCCACCGTGATCGGCAGCGTCCTCCTGGACGACGCGCACGTCGCCGAAGGCGCCACGGTCCGCGACTCGGTCCTCAGCCGAGGCGCCCGCGTGGGCCACGGCGCCGTCCTGGACGGCGCGATCCTCGGCGACGGCGCCATAGTCGGCCCCGGCAACGAACTCCGCGAGGGCCTCCGCGTATGGCCCGGCATAGAAC
>NZ_SMKK01000541.1 GCF_004348425.1 Actinomadura sp. 7K507 | reverse complement strand
CGGAAGGACGTAGCAGCGATGGCCGACCACCCGACCAACGGCAAGTCCTCGACCTGGCCGAACGGTGAACCCAAGTCCGTCCGCGACGCCCACGACGCCAAGACCGGCAAGAAGAAGTGACCGCCATGATGACCGCGCTCGCGCTGACGCTGGCCGCGCTCGCCGCGATGTGCTGGCTGTGCCTGTCCCCGGCCCGACTCGCCGCCGCCGGCGTGGCGCTGCTGCTGGCGCACCCGGCACCGACGATGGTCGTCACGACCGTGGTGACCGTCGCCTTGACGATGTTCGCCGGACGGCTGATCTACCGGTCGTTGCGTGAGGACGGTTGGTGCCTGGTCACCGTGCACCGTCCCGCGTTCGCCGCCAGCCGGGCGGGGGGTGTGGCATCATGACCCGCCGCCGTAGCTCCGCCCGGTTCTTCGACCCGACCGGCGCGCGCCACGGGATCCCTACCTGGCCGTGGCGGATGGCCCCGCCGCACCTGCGGACCCGCCGCCAGCTCGCCGCCGCGGGACTGCGCCCCGGCGGTCAGGAGATCGCCGGACAGGTGCTGTGGAACTCCCGCCGCTACAACGCCCCCGGCGGGGTGCGCGCCGCCTACCTCTACGACGTCCGGCTCGCGCTGCCCAAGCGCACCCCGACCGACCGGCAGCGCGCCGCCCTCGGCAAGGCCCTGGCCGCCCGCCGGCACTGCCCGACCTGCCGACGCGACGCCGGTTACGTCCTGCCCCGCCACCTGGGCACCTGCCTTGAGTGCGCCGACCTCGCCGAGATGGAGGTGACCGCGGCATGACCTCGACCACGCACGCCTACCCCGCCGCGCCGCGCCGACCGCTGCACGCCGGTCCGGTGAAGCGCTGCCCGTCCTGCCGCACACCGCTGGACGGCGGCCCCGTCCACTTCCGCTGTGACCCGTGCGGCCGGTCGGTGATGGCCGCCGACCTCGACCACGAATACCGCCCTGCCAACCCGCACCCCACCGACCACC
>NZ_SMKK01000540.1 GCF_004348425.1 Actinomadura sp. 7K507 | reverse complement strand
CCTGGCGGGCCAGCTCGACCGCGCGGCGGCGGAACTCGGGCGGGTGTGGTGAGGGCATGGCGGACATCCTTCCTGATGATCGCCGGTGACCTCAGATCAGATGTCCGTGCTCCGGGGGGAAGCTCACTTTCCCACCGAGCACCACTTCGCCAGCTACACCGGCAGCGCACCCCTGGACGCCTCCAGCGGCAACAACCTCCGGCACCGGCTCAACACCGGCGGAAACCGCGCGCTGAACTCAGTCCTGCACATTATCGCCGTCTGCCAGATCTGCGACGGCGGACGCGGCCAGGACTACTACCTGCGCAAGATCGCCGAAGGCAAGACGCCCACAGAGGCCCGCCGGGCCCTGAAACGACGGCTGTCCAAGGTGGTCTACCGGATCATGAAACGCGATCAACGCAACCACCTGGCCCGAACCGCTTGACACACAGAGGCGCTATAAGGTCACCCCGCAACGTCCGATGAGTGCACACGAGCACCTCCCAGCCGAGGCCGACAGATCCCGTTGAGGACCCAAGGTCAGTCAGCCGTTGGCGCAGACCCCGGCGGGAGGTGCTCATCTACATCATCACTGTCAGCCCCGAACCGAACCCCAGATCCTGGGGCAGGAACTCGCACGCGATCCTGGTGCGCATCACGAACAAGATCACATAACGCCAGGTGGTCATCCAGCCGCTCGCTGGATTCGACGCCGCGCTGGCCCCGTGGCGCGAGCCGGTGTCCGCGCGGCCGGACACGGTGCTCAGCGGAGCAGTACGTCCTGTCGGCGCGGGTTCTGACCAGCCGCAATGGCGCGGTAGCAGCCTCCTTCTCACCCGGACGGCGGCGGGTCTGGCGGTCGAGGCCTGCGAAGGAGACGGGTTCAGGGGCCTGCTGTTCGGCGGCGGCTGCGGGGCGGGGTGCGGCGTGCCCGGGGGCGGACTCGGTGCTGTGGGGCTGGATTCCACAAGTCTGTGGCGTGTGGTGTCGGTGTCGGTGTCGGTGGGGGTGGGCGTGGAT
>NZ_SMKK01000539.1 GCF_004348425.1 Actinomadura sp. 7K507 | reverse complement strand
CGCGCCGAATCGTGTGTTCCCCGCACCCGGCCCACCCCGGCCAGGCCCTGTGAGTGATCATGCTCCGGCGGCGGTGGCCGGGTGGAAGACGGTGAGGGCGCCGGCGTGCTTGCCGAACCGCAGCGCGGCCGGCAGCGTCGACACCTCGCCGTCGCGGGAGACCCGCAGGCCGCCGGACGGCGACGTCACCTCCAGGCCGCCCGCCTGCCACGCGCGGTAGCCGGGCGTGATGTGCAGGTGCCCGGCCATGATCGCGGCGAGCGCGCGGACGCGCGGGACGCGGCGCGCGGTGGCGATCATCCGGATGTCGAGCCGCCCGTCGTCGAGGCGTTCGCGCCAGTTGGGGGCGGCGCCGCGCGAGCCGTAGACGCAGTTCCCGACGAACGCCAGCCAGACGCGGCGCTTCCGGCCGTCCACGACCAGGTCGACGGGCTCGGAGTGCCGCAGCGTGCGGGCGGCGGCGACGGCGAGCGCCGGCCACTTGCCGAGCGCGAACCGCCTCTCCAGCCGCTCCCGCCGGTCCACCATCTCGGTGTAGGCGCCGAAACCGGCGGTGTTGAGGAACAGATGCTCCTCGTCCCGCCCCGCCTCGCCGGAGGCCCGCGTGACGCCGGACGTGACGGCCGGTGTGACGTACGCGACATCGACGCGGCCGAGCCGCCCGGTCCGGTAGGCGGCGACCGCGTCCGCCACGGACTCCACGCCGAGCGCGCGGGCGAAGTGGTCGAAGGTCCCGCCGGGGACGACCAGCAGCGGGACGTCGTGTCCCAGCGCCGCCCGCGCGCCCGCGTTCACGGTGCCGTCCCCGCCGATGACCGCGAGCGCGCCGCCCTGCTCCGCGGCCCGTTCGGCGGCCTTGCCGAGCACCTTGTCGACGTCCTCGTCCGGCCCGAACCGGACGATCTCCGCCGCGGGCAGCTCCCGTCCCAGGACCTCGATCGCGATCTCGTCGCGGCCCGGCAGGATCCCGGCGGGCGCCTCGCCGCCCGCCCCCCGGTTGACG
>NZ_SMKK01000538.1 GCF_004348425.1 Actinomadura sp. 7K507 | reverse complement strand
GGTGATGACGGCGCGGTGGTCCAGGGCGGTGCGGGTGGTGGCCAGCGCCCATGCCACCTGTCCGGTGTCCAGGTCTGGGTGGGTGTCCAGGTGGTGGAGCAGGCGTTGGGCTTGGGCGGCCAGCGCGGCCGGGGTTTTCGCCGATAGCAGCCACGGAACCACCGGCGGCTCAGGCCGCACCTCGGGTTCGGAGGTTTCGCTGGCTTGCGCCTTCACGTCCGTGTCGGGTTGGAGCGTCACGGGTTCGGGTTCGGTGGTGGGGGCTTGTTCCAGGATGAGGTGGGCGTTGGTTCCGCTGATGCCGAAGGAGGAGACCGCGGCACGGCGCGGCTGCCCGGTGTCGGGCCAGGGCATCTGCTCGGTGAGCAACTCGACCGTCCCCGCGGACCAGTCGACGTGCGGGGTCGGCTCATCGACGTGCAGCGTCCGCGGCAGAACCCCGTGATTGAGGGCCTGTACCATCTTGATCACACCGGCGATACCGGCGGCGGCCTGGGTGTGGCCGATGTTCGATTTGATGGAGCCGAGCCGCAGGGGCCGGTCGGCGACGCGTTGCTGGCCGTAGGTGGCGATGAGTGCTTGCGCCTCGATGGGGTCGCCCAGTGCCGTGCCGGTGCCGTGGGCCTCCACTGCCTCGATGTCATCGGGTGCGAGCCGCGCGCTGGCCAGCGCGTCCTCGATCACGCGCTGCTGGGACGGCCCGTTCGGCGCCGTCAGCCCGTTGCTGGCACCGTCCTGGTTGACCGCCGAACCACGGATCACCGCCAGCACCGGATGCCCGTTGCGGAGTGCGTCCGACAGTCGTTCCACGAGTACGAGCCCGACGCCCTCGGAACACCCGGTGCCATCGGCCGTGGCCGCAAAAGCCTTGCATCGCCCGTCCCGCGCCAAGCCCCGCTGTCGCGAGAACTCAAGGAAGAGGGTTGGCGTCGACATGATGGCGACGCCGCCGGTGAGGGCGAGGTCGGTTTCGTGGTTGTGGAGGGATTGGCAGGCGAGGTGGAGTGCGACGAGGGAGGAGGAGCAGGCGGTGTCGATGGTGAGGGCGGGTCCTTGGA
>NZ_SMKK01000537.1 GCF_004348425.1 Actinomadura sp. 7K507 | reverse complement strand
GGGTCGAGGCTGAGAATCTAAGCGCCGGTAAACGGCGGTGGTAACTATAACCATCCTAAGGTAGCGAAATTCCTTGTCGGGTAAGTTCCGACCTGCACGAATGGCGTAACGACTTCCCCGCTGTCTCAACCACAGGCCCGGTGAAATTGCAGTACGAGTAAAGATGCTCGTTTCGCGCAGCAGGACGGAAAGACCCCGGGACCTTCACTATAGCTTGGCATTGGCGTTTGGAGCGTCTTGTGTAGGATAGGTGGGAGACTGTGAAGCCGGCACGCCAGTGTCGGTGGAGTCGTTGGTGAAATACCACTCTGGTCGTTTTGAGCGTCTAACCCGCGCCCGTGTATCCGGGTGGGGGACAGTGCCTGGTGGGTAGTTTAACTGGGGCGGTTGCCTCCTAAAGTGTAACGGAGGCGCCCAAAGGTTCCCTCAGCCTGGTTGGCAATCAGGTGGCGAGTGTAAGGGCACAAGGGAGCTTGACTGTGAGACGGACGTGTCGAGCAGGTGCGAAAGCAGGGCCTAGTGATCCGGCATCTACGTGTGGAAGTGGTGTCGCTCAACGGCTAAAAGGTACCCCGGGGATAACAGGCTGATCTTCCCCAAGAGTCCATATCGACGGGATGGTTTGGCACCTCGATGTCGGCTCGTCGCATCCTGGGGCTGGAGTAGGTCCCAAGGGTTGGGCTGTTCGCCCATTAAAGCGGCACGCGAGCTGGGTTTAGAACGTCGCGAGACAGTTCGGTCCCTATCCGCTGCGCGCGTAGGAGAATTGAGAGGGTCTGTCCCTAGTACGAGAGGACCGGGACGGACGAACCTCTGGTGTGCCAGTTGTCCCGCCAGGGGCACGGCTGGTTGGCTACGTTCGGTCGGGATAACCGCTGAAAGCATCTAAGCGGGAAGCCTTCCTCGAGATGAGTTCTCCCACCCCTTTGTGGGTGTAAGGCCCCCAAGAGACGATTGGGTTGATAGGCCGGGGATGGAAGCGCGGTAACGTGTGGAGTCGACCGGTACTAATAGGCCGAGTGGCTTGAACACACACAACGTTCAATCCAAATCGCTGCATGAG
>NZ_SMKK01000053.1 GCF_004348425.1 Actinomadura sp. 7K507 | reverse complement strand
CCCCCGCCCACCCCTCGACGATCAACCTCCCCGTCGTCCGCTGAGGGCTTCGAGGGCCTTGTCCGCGTGGGTGTTCATGCGGATCTCGCTCTTGATGACCGCCAGGACCCGGCGGTCGGTGTCGATGACGAAGGTCTGGCGCTTGGTGGGCATGAGGGCGATGCCGCGCTTGACGCCGAACAGCGCGCGGACGTCGCCGCCGGGGTCGGACAGGAGGGGGTAGCCGAGGGTGTGCTTGTCGGCGAACTCCTTCTGCTTGGCGACCTCGTCGGCGCTGACGCCGACGGGATGGGCGCCGGCCTCGGCGAGTTCGGCGACCAGGTCGCGGAAATGGCAGGCCTCCGCGGTGCAGCCGGGGGTCATGGCGGCCGGGTAGAAGAACAGGACCACCGGGCCCTTCTCCAGGAGTCCGGTCAGCGTGCGCGGCTCGCCCGTCTCGTCGGGCAGTTCGAAGTCGTCGACGACGTCACCGGCGTTCATGGTCCGAACCTAGCGGCCACGGCGGTGGACGGCCAGTGCGTCATTTTTCAACAGTGTCCACGCTGGTCAGCGGTGCGGCGGGACGGAGATCCGATTCGCGAGGTTTGGCGGGAGGTAGGGGCGGATATGAAACTGTCCGAGCAGGTGTCTACGACGCAGATACCTCCGTGCTTCCCCTGTGATGTACCGGAGGATCCGTCATGCACCGCCCGCTTAACATCGCTCTCGTGTCCGCCTCCGACCTCGACGGCGAACACCTGCAGTCAATCCATGTACGGGACCTCGCGCGTTCGCTCACCCGCCCGCTGACTTCCGACGGGGAGCCGAACCAGGTCACGGTCTACGCCCGGCGCCAGGAGAAGAGCGCCCGCAGCCGGGTCAAGCTGGCCCCCGGGGCCGCGCTCGTCCATCTCGACGCCGGGCCCGCCCGCCCGCTGTCCGACGAGCAGATGCTGAAGCACGTCCGGGACTTCGCCGATGAGCTGCGCCGCCGCTGGTCCGGCAGCGGACGCCCCGACATCGTGCACGCGCACGGCTGGATCGGCGGGCTCGCCGCCTGCGCCGTCGCCCGCGAGCTGGGCATCCCCTTCGCGCAGAGCTACCACGGCGTCGCCGCCGCCGAGCGCCGCGCCGGGCACCCGGTGCACCCCCACCGGGACCGGCTGGAGAAGGCCATCGGCCGGGACGCCGACGTGGTGCTGGCCGGGCACGCCGAGGAGGCGGGCGCGGTCGTGCGGATGGGCGTCCCCCGTCCGACCGTCGCCGTCGTCCCCTACGGCGTCGACGGCGAGCAGTTCGCGCAGGCCGGCCCCTCGATGCCGCGCGGCGACCGCCGCCGCCTGGTGATGATCTGCGACGACCTCGCCGCCGGGGACGTCGAGACCGCGCTGCACGCGCTGGTGCACGTCCCGCACGCCGAGCTGACCGTCGCGGGCGGCCCGGCGCGCGAGGAGCTGGACCAGGACCCCGCCGTCCACAAGCTGACGCTGCTGGCCAAGGAGCTGCACGTCGCCGACCGGGTGATCTTCCTGGGGCGGCTGCCCCGCAAGGCGCTGCCGAAGCTGCTGCGGACGGCGAGCCTCGCCCTGTGCCTGACCCCGCACCAGCCCTGCCCCTCGGTGCCGCTGGAGGCCATGGCCTGCGGCGTCCCGGTCGTGACGACCCCGGCGGGCGGCAACGCCGACGAGGTGCTCGACCGCATCACCGGCCTGCACGTCCCGGCGGGACGGCCGGTCGTGATCGGCCGCGCGATCCGGCACCTGCTGGCCGAGGAGACCACGCTGCACGGCTACTCGATCGCGGCCGCCGACCGCGCCCGCTCCCGCTACTCGCTGGAGCGGATCGCCGCCGAGACGCTCCGCGCCTACCAGAAGGTGCTGCCCGCACCCGAGCCCGAGCCCGAGCCCGAACCCGCCGCCGAGGACGCGGCGGTGCCTGAGACCGGCAGGACCCCCGCCCTGGTCGGCTGACGCGCACCGTCCGCGCGGGCCCCGGTTCCCTCTCCGGATCCGGGGCCCGTTCATGTCCGCCCCCTTGATGCCCGCCCGGTGGGATACTGGGTGGAATGACCGGAGGGGACGGCCGATGCTGATCGGCAGGGCCGCGGAGCTCGCGGAACTGACCGCCGCGCTGGAGCGGGCGGCGGGGGGCGGCGCCGGAGCGGTGCTCGTCAGCGGCGACGCGGGCGTCGGCAAGACGCATCTGGTGTCCGCGCTCACCCGCGCCGCCCGGGACAGGGGCTGCGCGGTCATGGTCGGGCAGTGCGCCGAGCTGGGCGAGAGCATGCCGTACCTGCCGCTCACGGACGCGCTGTGGGCGTCCGCGCAGGCCGGCGCCCCGGAGGCGGACGAGGTCCGCGCCGCGATCGGCTCCCGTCCCGTGCTGGGGCGGCTGCTGCCGGACGGCGACGGCGGTCCCGGCACGGCGTCCGAACTGAGCCAGCAGCAGCTCTTCGGGGCGGTCCTCGGGCTGCTCGGCGAGCTGGGGGCGGAGCGGCCCGTCCTGCTCGTCCTGGAAGACCTGCACTGGGCCGACCGCTCGACGCGGCATCTGCTGACCTTCCTCAGCCGCGTGCTCCAGCGCGAGCGGGTCTGCCTCGTCGGCACCTACCGGTCGGACGACCTGCACCGGCGGCATCCGCTGCGGCCGGTGGTGGCGGAGCTGCTGCGGCTGCCGAACGTGACCGGCGTCGAGGTCTCCCCGTTCGGGCCCGGTGAGACCGCCGAGTACCTCGCCGAGCTGTCCCGCGGGTCCGCGGCGGTCACGACGGAGGTCATCGAGCGGGTGCACCGGCGCTCGGAGGGGAACCCGTTCTACGCCGCCGAGCTGTACTCGGCCGGGCTCGACGCTCCCGGCGGCGAGCCCGCGGAGCTGCCGTCCGGGCTCGCGGACCTGCTGCTGTCGCGGATGGAGCGGCTGTCGGGCGCCGGGGAGCGGGTCGTGCGGGTCGCGGCGGTCGCCGGGCGCCGCATCGACGACGAGTTCGTCCGCCGCGTGTCGGGGCTGGACGAGGCGGAGGTCGGCGAGGCGCTGCGCGAGGTCGTGTCGCACCAGCTGCTCGTCCCGTCCGGAGCCGGGTACACGTTCCGGCACGCGCTGCTGCGCGAGGCCGTCTACGCCGACCTGCTGCCGGGCGAGCGGACCCGGCTGCACGCCGACTTCGCGCGGCTGCTCGCCGGTCTCCCGGACGGGACGCGCGGTTCGGCGGCCGAGCTGGCGCACCACAGCCTCGCCGCGCACGACCTGCCCGCCGCGTTCGCCGCGTCCGTCCGGGCGGGACGGGAGGCGGCGCGGCTCGGCGCGCCCGCGGAGGCGTTCGGGCACTACGAGCGGGCACTGGAGCTGTGGGACGCGGTCCCGGACCCGGAGCGGGCCGCGGGCGCCGACCGGATCCGGCTGTCGCTGACGGCCGCGAAGGAGTCGGCGCGGGCCGGGGAGCCGCGCCGCGCCGTGCACCGGCTCCGCCGCCTGGCGGGCATCGCCGGCCCCGCCGACCCGCGGCTCGGCGCCGAGATCCGCGAGCATCTGGCGACGTATCTGAACGACATCGACGAGCTGGAGGAGTCGCTGGCGGCCGCGCGGGAGGCGGTGGCGATGCTGGCGGGCGGCCCGGCGTCCGCCGAGCGCGCCTGGGCGCTGGCCACCTACGCCCGGTCGCTGCTCCACCGGGACCCGGACGGGGAGATGCCGGAGCTCGCCGAGAAGGGCGTCGCCGAGGCCCGCGCCGCCGGGGCCACCGGCGCCGAGGCGGCGCTGCTGGTCACGCTCGGGCTCCACCGGGAGTCGCGGGACGCCGACTCGGCGGTCGCGGAGGTCTTCGCGCGGGCGAGCGCCCTGGCCGACGCGGCCGGCGACAGCCCGGTGACGGTGGTACGCGCCAGGTACCACCACGCCCGGACGATGTTCGACCGCGGCGACCTCGCGGGCGCGGCGGACGCCGCCGCCGAGGGAGTGCGGTTCGCCCTGGACAAGGGCCTTCGATGGACCACGTACGGCATCATCATCCGGTCCCTGCAGTACCTGATCCACTACACGACCGGCGACTGGCCGGAGGCGAACCGGCTCGCCGGGGAGTTCGCCGTCCAGGTCGTGCGGCCGGCCGAGGCGCAGATCTCCGCGTACGCGCTGTTCGTCGAGGTGGCGCAGGGCGGCTCCAGCGTCGACGAGCGGCTGCGGTGGATCGAGCCGCTGCTGGGGCAGGACCACTTCCTGAACTACCTCGCCCGGGGCATGGCGGCCGAGCACGCCCTGTGGCGGGACGATCCGCACGCGGCGGTCGAGCACGTCGCGCACGTCCTCGCCGGCCCCTACAGCGATACGGACGGAATGATCCGCCTCGCGGCGACGGGCCTGTGGGCCCACGCCGAGATCGCGGCGCGCGCCCGCGCCGCCGGCGACGGCGGCGCGGTGCGGGCCGCCGCGGAGGCGGGCGACGAACTGCTGCGCGTCGCCAGGACGGTGTTCACGGTCACCCCCGCCGGGCATCCCCGCGCCTGGCTCGGACTGGAAGGGCACGCCTGGCTGGCGCGCGCCGAGGCCGAGCGGCGCCGGGTGGACGGCGTCCACGACGTGGAGCTGTGGCGCAGGGCCACCGACCTGTTCACCTACGGGGACCCGGACGGCGGTTTCGTCTACGAGGTGGCGCGGTCGCGGCGGCGGCTGGCCGAGGCCCTCGCCGAGAACGGCGACCGCGAAGGCGCGGCCCGCGAGTGGCGGTCCGCCGTCCGCACGGCCGAGCGGCTCGGCGCCGCGCCGCTGCTGGCCGCCCTGCGCGACCTCGGTGCCCGTGCCCGGCTCGGCGCCGCGCGTCCCGCGCCCGCCCCGGCCGGCCCGCTGGCCGCGCTCACCGGGCGGGAGCGGGAGGTGCTGAAGCTGGTCGCCGAGGGGCTGGGCAACCGGGAGATCGCGGCGGCGCTGTTCATCTCCCCGAAGACGGCGAGCGTCCACGTCTCCAACATCCTCGCCAAACTGGACGTCGCGAGCCGCACCCAGGCGGCGGCCGTCGCGCACCGCGAAGGCATCTGATCCCGTCCTCGGCGGCTTTGCCCGTGACGGCCCCGACGACCGGACGGGGTGATCGAGGTCTAGAGCAGGCCGCGTCCCGGGATGAGGGGCAGGTCGAGGGCGGTGAGCAGGCCGGGCGGCGCCTGGACGACGGCCGGCACGGCGTTGACCAGGCGCATCGCGGTCGCCTTCAGCCCGGCGGTGTTGTGGTCGCCGTCCGTTCCGAGGAGCCGGAGGTCAACGGTGTAGTTCGGTTCGCCGCGGACCTCCACGCGGTAGCAGCCGTCGCCGGCCGGCTGCGGCCAGTCGGGGGCGAGGTCGTCGCGGAGCCGGGTGACGTGCTCCAGGACGATCACGGCCTCGCCGCCGCGCATCCCCCGTACCTCGAACCGCAGGGCCGCCGTCGTCCCCTTCTCGATCGTTCCGGCGGATACGGCGAAGGTGTCGGGGGCGGGGAGCCGGGTGTGCCACTCGGCGACCTCGTCCAGTTCCACGCCGAGCCCCGCCGCGATCTGCCGGACGACGCTGCCCCACGCCATCGTGAGGACGCCGGGCTGCAGCAGCATGGGCGTCTCGTCCAGGGACCGCCCGAAGCCCATGATGTCGAACAGCACCGTCGCCTGGTCGTAGGTGGCGTAGTTGAGGATCTCCACGCAGCGGACCTGGTCGATGCGCTCGCTGATGCCGGTGACGGCGAGCGGGAGCACGTCGTTGGCGAAGCCGGGGTCGATGCCGTTGACGAAGATCGACGCCCCGCCCGCTGCGGCGGCCTCCCGGACCGGCTCGGACATCCCGGCCGGGACGACGCCGTCCGGGAACTGGAGGAACACCGGGCTGCTGGAGACGACGTTGACACCGGCGCGCAGGATGCGGCACAGGTCGTCGATCGCCTCCATCAGCCGCACGTCGGCCATCGAGGTGTAGACGACGCAGTCCGGCCGCAGCGCGAGCAGCGCGTCCGCGTCGCCGGTCGCGGTGACGCCGAGACCGCGCCCGAGACCCGCGAGTTCCCCGGCGTCCTTGCCGACCTTGCCGGGGTTGGAGACCCAGACACCGGCGAGTTCGAGGTCGGGGCGGGCATCGATGCCCGCGATGGCGTGCCGGCCCACGTTGCCGGTGCTCCACTGGACGACGCGGTAGGTCACAGATCCTCCAGGCCAAGATCGAGGTTGGGGTTCTCGATGCCGCCGTCCACGCGCATGAGGGCGCCGGTGACGTAGGCGGACGCGGGCGAGGCGAGGTAGAGGACGGCGGCTGCCACGTCCTCGGGGTCGCCGACGCGGCCCAGCGGCGTCTTGCGCTCCATCTCGGTGCGCAGCTCGTCGCTGGTCATGACGATGTCGAGCGCGGACGTCGCGACGGACCCGACGGCGATCGCGTTGATCCGGACGCGCGGCGCCAGGTCGAACGCGGCGAGCCGGGTGTAGTGGGCGAGCGCGGCCTTGGCGCTGCCGTAGGCGAGGTAACCGCGGCCGGCGATCCGCCCCATCACCGACGAGATGTTGACGACGCTGCCCGAGCCCGACTCCAGCAGGTGGGGGACGGCCGCGCGGGTCAGCGCGTGCGCCGTGCTCACGTTGAACTGGAACGCGTTCTCAAGATGGCGCGGCTTGGTGTCCATGAAGGGGGCCGGCATCGCGCCGCCCATGTTGTTGACCACGATGTCGAGGCGGCCGAGTTCGGCTGCGGCGCGGGCGGCCAGCCCGGCGGCGGCGTCCGGGTCGCTGAGGTCGGATGGGACGACCACCGCCCGCCGCCCGGCCGCCTCGACCTCGGAGGCGACCTTGAGGAGCTGTTCCTCGGTGCGGGAGGAGATCACCACATCCGCGCCGGCCTGCGCGAGCGCGACGGCGGCGGCCGCGCCGATGCCGCGGCCGGCGCCGGTCACCACCGCGGCCTTGCCCTCGATTCGGAATCGATCCAGGATCACCGACGTCACCTCCGGCCCGTGCGGCTCTGCCGGCCCAGCCTACGCAGGAGGTAGAACGTGTTTCAATATCTGCCGCCGAGTCAGGCGAGGAAGTCGAACTCGACCCCGGCGCCGGCGGCGCGGGCCGCCTCGTAGGCGCACCAGCTCACCGCGAGGTCCTGCCAGGGCAGCCCGACCGGCGCGTACACCGTGACCTCGCCGCCCTTCACCCGTCCCGGCACCTGGCCGCGCAGCAGGTCGCGGAGCGTCCCCGCGGCGTGCTTCACGTCCAGCCCGGCCCCGGCCAGCACGCCCATCTCGACGGCGAGGGGGACGTCGTCGACGACGACCCGGGCGCCTTCGAGCAGGTCGGTGCCGAGTTCGGCCTTGCCCGGCTCGTCCGCGCCGAGCGAGGTGAGGTGCGTTCCCCTCGTCACGTCGCCGGCGTGCAGGAGGGGACGGCGCGCCCAGGTCGCCATGACGACGATCCCGGCGTCCTGGACGGCGGCGCGCGGGTCCGCCGCGACCGAGGCGGACAGCCCGAGCCGCGCGCCGTGCCGTTCGGCGAAGTCGGCGGCGCGGCCGGCGTCGAGGTCGCAGACGGTGAGGTCGCGCACCTCCCGCAGCTCGGCCAGCCCCCGCATGACCAGCTCCGCCTGGGCTCCGGCGCCGATCACCGCGACCGCGCCGGCGTCCGGGCGGGCCAGGGCGTGCGTGCCGAGCGCGGCGGCCAGCCCGGTGCGCCACGCGGTCACGGTCGCCGAGTCCAGCTGCGCCAGCAGCTCGCCGGTGCCGAGGTCGTGCAGGCAGACGACACCGCGCAGCGCCGGGCGGCTGCCGGGGAACTTGGCGTTCACCTTCACCGTGTAGGCGGGGGTCTCCCCGACCAGGCCCGGCAGCAGCGCCGTCGCGGTGCCCTGGCCGGGCAGCCCGCCGATCACCCGGCGCGCGGCGACCTCGCCCTGCTCGGCCGTGAAGCCGCGGCGCAGCGCGTCGAGGCACTCCACCGGGTCGAGCAGCGACTCGAGGTCGGAACGGGTCAAAAGGAGCGTCACGGAAACTATCCTCCCGCCCGCACCGGCGCGGCGTCACTACCCGACGCCGACCTTCTGTCCCGCCGGTGCCGGAGCTCTCACGGGCGCCACTGGCGTTGTGCGGTCAGGGCGTCCCACTCGGTGAGCCAGTTGCGGCCCGCATCGTCGATGAACGAGCCCGGCGGCGGGGTCACCCGGTGCTCGGCCAGCCACATGCCCGGACGGCGCATCGAGGGACGCAGCGCGCCGCCGCTCGGCATCAGCTGCGGCGGGATCGGGGCGGGCATCGTCTGCGGCGCGGACTCGTCGGCGACCTCGGCGAGGTCCTTCTCCTCCGCCATCCCGATCGGCCCCTGCCTGCGCGCGTTGAAGAACTGGTTCACGGCGGGGTGCGTGCTGGACAGGACCATCTCCCGAGGCCCGAACATCACCAGGCCCCTGCGGAAGAGCAGGCCGAGGTTGTCCGGCAGGACGCGGGCGGTGCCGATGTCGTGCGTGACGATCAGGAACGTCGCGCCGAGCTGGGTGTTCAGGTCGACGAACAGCTGGTTGAGGTACGCGGTGCGGACGGGGTCGAGACCGGAGTCCGGCTCGTCCGCCAGGATGATCTCGGGGTCGAGGACGAGGGCGCGGGCGAGCCCGGCGCGCTTCTTCATGCCGCCGGAGATCTCGCCGGGCAGCTTGCCCTCGGAGCCGGACAGGCCGACCATCTCCATCTTCTCCAGCACGATGCGCCGGATCTCCGACTCGCCCTTCTTCGTGTGCTCGCGCAGCGGGAACGCGATGTTGTCGTAGATGTTCATGGAGCCGAACAGGGCCCCGTCCTGGAACAGCACGCCGAACTTGCGGCGCAGCGCGTACAGGTCGCTCTCGCGCAGCCGGGGCACGTCGCCGCCGCCCACGTACACGTGGCCCCGGTCGGGACGCAGCAGCCCGACGAGGTTCTTGAGGAACACCGACTTCCCGGTCCCGGACGGCCCGAGCAGGGCGGAGATCTCGCCCGCCGGAATGGTGAAAGAGACGTCCTCCCAGATGACCTGCCGTCCGAACGACTTCCTGAGCCCTTCCACCCGGATCTCGACACCCATGGGCACTCCCGTGCGGGGAACCGGGGACGGGGGGATCCGCATCTTATGTCCGGTCCCCCGTCGCCCCGACTGTACGTCGCGCCCGGCCCGGCGGGGAGGCCCAGTCGCCCCGCGTCCAGCACCGAATGGGTTAAACGGGACGTTTCCACCGGACGACGATCACAAATCCAGCACCCATTGTGACAATCCGTACCCTACTGATTAGTCACTTTGTTGCCTTACGCCGGCCTTCAGGTTTCTTCCAGCATGTGCGGTGACCTCCGGCGCACCAACCCGGGTGCGCCCAATCCCCCCTGGAGGCACAGTGAGATTCCGTCCCACTCGTATCGTCGGCGCCGCCGCCGTCACCATGGCCGCGTCCGGGATGGTGGCGACCGCGCTCGTCGCCGCTCCCGACAACGAAGCGTCCGTCGGCGCGGCCGCCGCCCCCGTCGCCGCGGCGTCCGACACGGGCACGTCCGACACGGGCACCCTGGCCACGAAGCTGGCCGGGCGGCTCGGCTCCCGCACGGCCGGCGCCTACCTCGACCAGACCACGCGCAAGCTCACGGTCACGGTCACCGACGACAAGGCGGCACAGGCGGTACGCGCCGCCGGCGCCGTCCCGAAGGCCGTCACGCGCAGCGGCACCGACCTGAAGCAGGTCATGACCGCGCTCAAGCGCGACGCCACCGTCCCGGGCACCGCCTGGGCCGTCGACCCGGCCGCCAACCAGGTGGTCCTGACCATGGACAGCACGGTCAAGGGCGCGGAGCTGAAGAAGGTGAGGACCGCCGCGGCCAAGCACGGCGCGGCGATCCGCACCGACCGCGTCGCCGGGCAGTTCCGCCCGTTCACCGCGGGCGGCGACCCCATCTTCACCGGCGGCTCCCGCTGCTCGCTGGGCTTCAACGTCACGGACGGAACCGACTCCTTCTTCCTGACGGCGGGGCACTGCACCGAGGGCGGCTCGACCTGGACCGACGAGTCCGGGGCGACGCTCGGCAGCAACACCGGCAGCAGCTTCCCCGGCGACGACTACGGCATCGTCCAGTACTCCTCCTCTCCGGAGGACACGGAAGGCGGCGTCACGGGCGCGAACGGCTTCCAGGACATCACCGGCGCCGCGGACGCGACGGTCGGGCAGAGCGTGACCCGCAGCGGCAGCACCACCGGCGTGCACACCGGCGAGGTCACCGCGCTCGACCAGACGGTGAACTACGCCGAGGGCACCGTCAGCGGCCTGATCCAGACGACGGTCTGCGCCGAGCCCGGCGACAGCGGCGGCCCGCTGTACGAGGGGTCCACCGCGCTCGGGCTGACGTCCGGTGGCAGCGGCAACTGCTCCGCCGGCGGCGTCACGTTCTTCCAGCCCGTGACCGAGGCGCTCTCGGCGTTCGGGGTGGAGGTGTACTGACCACGCGCTGACCACGGCGGCCCGCCGGAGCTCCCAGGCGGCGGGAAGCCCGCACCGGCCCCGGATCCGCACGGCGCGGAACCGGGGCCGGTTCGCGTTCGACTGATCCACAACATGAAGGCGTTTCACGGTCTGACCATGGGGACTGGCGTCAGGGTGACAAGCATTCCGTCCCGAATTGGTCAGCTTCTGCGTCTTACATCCACGTTGACGGTTATTCACTATGTCGGTGACCTCCGGTGCACCACTCGGGTGCACCCATCCCCCCGTGGAGGCACAAGTGAAGATCCGTCACAGGCGCGTCGGCGCCGTCGCCGTCACAACGGCGACGTCCGCAGTGGTGGCCGCCACCCTCGCCACCGCACCCGCCGCGTTCGCAAGCCCGGCGGCACCCGCCGCCCCGGCCGACCCCGGCGCCGTCGCGTCGTCGCTCGCGCAGCGGCTCGGCTCCCAGACCGCCGGCGCCTACCTCAAGGGCGGCAAGCTGGTCGTCACCGTGACCGACGCCGACGCCGCGCAGACCGTGCGGGCCGCCGGCGCCGTTCCGGAGACCGTCGCACGCAGCGGCGCCGACCTGAACCGGGTCATGGCCGCGCTCAAGCGCGACGCGACCGTCCCGGGCACCGCGTGGGCCGTCGACGCCGACTCCAACCAGGTCCTGCTCACGATGGACAGCACCGTCTCCGGCGCCGCGCTGGAGAAGGTGCGGGCCGCCGCCGCCGAGCACGGCGCGGCCGTCCGGACAGAGCGCGTCGCCGGGACGTTCGAGAAGTTCACCCTCGGCGGCCAGGCCATCCGCACCGGCGGCTCCCGCTGCTCGCTGGGCTTCAACGCCCGCAGCGGCAGCACGTACTACTTCGTGACCGCCGGGCACTGCACCAACATCGGCTCGACCTGGACCGACGGTTCGGGCCGGGTGCTCGGCACCAGGTACGCCAGCAGCTTCCCCGGCAACGACTACGGCGTGGTGCGGTACACCTCGACGCCCGCCGACACGCGCGGCGCCGTCAGCCTCTACGGCAGCGGCACCCGCGACATCACCAGCGCCGGCAACGCCACGGTCGGACAGACCGTGTACCGCAGCGGCAGCACCACCGGCTACCACAGCGGCCGGGTCACCGCGCTCAACCAGACGGTGAACTACGCCGAGGGAAGCGTCCACGGAATGATCCGCACCACGGTGTGCGCGGAGCCGGGCGACAGCGGCGGCTCCCTGTTCGCCGGGTCCACCGCGCTCGGCCTGACCTCCGGCGGCAGCGGCAACTGCAGCTGGGGCGGGACGACGTTCTTCCAGCCCGTCACCGAGGTGCTCAACCGCTACGGCCTGAGCGTCTACTGACACGCACCTGAGAAAGAGGCGGGCCGCCCCCGGCACAACGGACTCCCCCGGGGGCGGCCCGCCGCCGTCCGCCCAAGGGGCCGTCCGGTCAGGGGGCGGCGGGGACTTCCAGGGTGCGGAGGATCTCCGCGATGACGTCCGGCTGCTGCTCCGTCAGGTAGAAGTGGTCGCCCGGCAGGACCCTGAGGGCGAAGCGCCCGTCGGTGACGTCCGCCCACCCGGCGGCCCGCTCCGCGCTCACGTGCGGGTCGCCGTCCCCGACGATCGCGGTGATCGGGACGGTCAGCCGCGGGCCCGCCGGCCGGTGGGCGTAGTCCTCGATCAGCCTGAAGTCGTTGCGGACGTACGGCAGGACGAGTTCGCGCAGCTCGGGATCCTGCAGCGCCTCGGCGTCGCTGCCGCCGAGCTTCACCATCTCGGCGACGAGGCCGTCGTCGTCCTTCCCGGCGACGCGGTCGTCGCCGCGGTCGTGCGGCGGGCGGGCGCCGGAGGCGAACACGTGCACCGGTGCGCTGCCCCGCTCCTGCAGCAGCCGCGCCACCTCGTAGGCCAGGACGGCGCCCATGCTGTGCCCGAACAGGGCGGCGGGACGGTCCATCAGCGGCGCCATCGCGCCGGCGACGAGGCGGGCGAGCTGGTGGGCGTCGGTGACCATCGCGTCGGCCATCCGGTCGGCGCGGCCCGGATACTGGACGGCGTGGACCTCGACGGCCGGGCTGATCTCCTTGGCCCAGGGCCGGTAGAACACCGCCGACCCGCCCGCGTGCGGCAGGCAGAACAGCCGCATGGACGCCCAGGGCCGGTTCTCGGGGCAGCGGAACCAGGTCAAGTGATCAACTCCTCCTCCTCGTGGCGGCGGGAGGCCACGCGCGGGTCGTGCGGCAGCGGCCACGGGGCGGCGCGCGGGTCCGGGACGGGCTTGGGCGCGGTGGCCTCCGCGGCCACCTTAAAGCCCCGGCGCCGGTAGTTGGCGATCGCGTTCGGGTGGTCGAGCGTGCTGGTGCGCAGCCACACGCGGGTGGCGCGGCCGGTGCCGCAGGCCCACAGCTCGCCGCGCTGCCAGGCGCGCCGGGTGCACTGCTCGACGAGGTAGCCGCCGTAGCCGCGCCCGACGAAGGCGTGGGTGAGCCCGACGAGGTGGATCTCGGTGTTCCCGCCCGGCTGCGCCTCGATCTCGAAGTAGCCCGCGATGGTGCCCTCGGCCATCGCGATCCAGGTGGACAGCTCGGGGCGGTCCACCCACGCCCGCCAGTCGGCGTACGTCCACGGGAACCGGTCGGTCCAGCAGACGCGGGCGCCGACGGCCGCGTACAGGGCTCGGCTGACCTCGGGGGACGGGACCCCCGACAGGGTGAACGTCATCTCGACGCCGGGCAGCGGCGCGGGGTGCAGGTCCGCCGCGTCCAGCATCTCCATCGTCCACTCGGTGACCGCCGGGATCTCGATCTCGTCCCCGCGGAGGGCCGGCGGGCCGCCGTCAATCACCCATCGCCTCGATGAGGCTCTTCGGGCGCATGTCCGTCCAGTTCTCGTTGATGTAGTCGAGGCAGGCCTGCCGGGTGTCCTCGTCCTTGGCCACCGTCCACCCGGCGGGGACGTCGGCGAAGGACGGCCACAGCGAGTGCTGGCCCTCGTCGTTGACGAGGACGACGTACGTGCCGTCGGGGTCTTCGAAGGGGTTGGTCATATTCGTCCCTTTCAATCCGTGCTCTGAAGTTTGTCGAGTTTCGCCGCCAGCACGGCGCCCATCTCGGCGACCGGGCCCGGCTCCATGAGCAGGTGGTGGTCGACGTCGACGGGGTAGTCCTCGATCTCGCCCTCGACGAGGGGGCCCCAGTTCGAGCGTGCCGTGGGCGAGTCGCCGGTGCGGCCCTGGAGCGCGGTGAAGAACACGATGTCGCCGCGGAACCGTCCCGGCCGGTACTCCTCGGCCTGCCGGAGGCCGTTCTCGTAGTTGCGGTAGACGTTGACCAGGTCGTCCTCGCCGAGGGTCGCGAGGGCGTCGTCGCGTTCGGCGAGCACCGCCATGATCTGCTCCATGTCGGGGTTGCCGTCGGCGGCGATCATGCTCGCGTCGATGCCGATGCTCTCCAGGAGCTCGGGGAGGATCTCGCGCCGCTCCGATTCGAGGTCCTGGGTGTGGTAGGCGTCGATGAGGGTGAGCAGCCCGACCCGCTCGCCGGCGGCCTGGAGCCGCACGGCCATCTCGTAGGCGATGAGCCCGCCGAGCGACCAGCCCGCGATGTTGTAGGGGCCGGACGGCTGGACGGTGCGGACCTGCTCCAGGTAGTCCTCGGCCGACTGCTCGACGGAGCCGGGCAGCTCGGGCCGCGTGAACCCGGTGGCCTGGAGCCCGTAGATCGGCTGGTCGGGGGCGAGGTGCCGCTGGAACTGCAGGTAGCTCCATGACAGGCCGCCGGCCGGGTGGACGAAGAAGACCGGCGGGCGGGTCCCGGAAGTCCGGATGGGCAGCAGCACCTCGAACCCGAGCACGTCTTCGGGATCGCCGACCCGTGTGAGGGCCTCCACGGTCTGGTGGGTGAAGACGTCGCGGGGGGTCAGCTCGATGCCCGCCTGCCGGGCCCGGGTGGTGAGCTTCAGCGCGGCGATGCTGTCGCCGCCGAGGTCGAAGAAGCTGACGTCGGCGCCGACGCGGTCGAGGCCGAGGACGCCGGCGACGATCTCGCAGAGCCGTTCCTCCTCGGGTGTGGCGGGGTCGCGTCCGGCGGCGGCCTCGCCGTAGCCGGGGGCGGGCAGGGCGCGCCGGTCGAGCTTGCCGTTCGGCCCGACCGGGAAGGTGTCGAGGCGGACGAACGCGGCGGGCACCATGTACTGCGGCAGGCGCTCGGCGGCGAAGTCCCTGAGCCCGTCGGCCGACGGCGCGATGACGTAGGCGACGAGGGTCTTGACGCCGGGGGCGTCCTCGCGGGCGATGACGGCGACGTTCGCGACGTCCGGGTGGGCGGCGAGGGCGGCCTCGATCTCGCCCAGTTCGATCCGGAAGCCGCGGACCTTGACCTGGAAGTCGGCGCGGTCGACGTATTCGAGGGCGCCGTCCGCCCGCCACCGGACGAGGTCGCCGGTGCGGTACATGCGGTCGCCGGGCGCGCCGAACGGGTCGGCGACGTACCGTTCGCCCGTCAGGGAGGGCCGCCGCAGGTAGCCGCGCCCGAGGCCCGCGCCCGCGATGTAGGCCTCGCCGACCACGCCGGGCGGGACGGGCCGCAGCCCGTGGTCCAGCACGTACACGCGCATGTCGTCGAGGGGGCGGCCCAGTCCCGGGGTCGTCTCGGACGGGTCGGCGAGCGGGGCGCGCTGCGCGGCGTAGGTCGTGTAGGTGGTCGCCTCGGTGGGCCCGTACACGTGCCCGACCTCGGTGTCCGGGCAGGCGGCGAGGACCTTGCGCATCGCGGCCGGTGATCCGGCCTCCCCGCCGGTCAGCACCTCGCGGAGTCCCGCGAACGCGTGCGGGCGCTCGTCGGCGACCAGGTTGAACAGGGTCGTGGTGATGAAGAGGCCGGTGAGGTCCTCCTCGGCGATGACCTTTTCGAGGGCCTCGCCGTTCAGGTGTCCCGGGGGCGCGAACACGGCCGTGCCCCCGTGCAGCAGCGGCGTCCACAGTTCGTAGAGGGACGCGTCGAAGGCGTGCGGCGAGTGGACGAGCACCCGGTCGTGGGCCCCGTTCCGGAGCCGGCCGTCGGAGGCGAGGTCGACGGCGTCGCGGTGGCGGAGCATGACGCCCTTGGGCACGCCGGTCGATCCGGACGTGAACAGCACGCAGGCGAGCCGTTCGGGATGGGACGGCACGCCCGGGTCGGTGGCGGGCTGCGCGTCCGTTTCGGGGTCGTCGTCCACCACGAGGATCCGCGCCGAGGTGTCGAGATGGCTCACTTGGCCGCGCATGGCCGAGTCGGTGATCACGACGGGTGCGCCCACCTCGGTGACCGCCCACGCCATCCGCTCCGGCGGGTAGCCGTGGTGGACCGGCGCGTACGCACCGCCCGCCTTGAGGACCGCGAGCGACACCACGGCGACGTCGGCCGACCTTTCGAGCAGGACGGCGACCCGGGTCTCCGTCCCGACGCCGAGCCCGATGAGGCGGTGCGCGAGCCGGTTCGCCCGCGCGTCCAGATCGGCGTAGGTGACCGTCTCCCCGCCCGCGCGGACGGCCGGGGCGCCGGGCGTCCGCGCCAGCTGCTCCGCGAAGCGGCCCGTGACGGTGCCCGGAGCGCGGCCGGTCGCCCGTCCCTGCCAGGTCTCCAGGACGTTGCGGCGCTCGCCGTCGTCGACGACGTCGATGCGGCCCAGCGGCAGGTCGGGGCGGTAGGCGACGGCCTCCAGGACGCGGACGAAGCGGCGCATGAGGCGTTGCGCCTCGTCGCCGGTGAACAGGTCGGCGCGGTGGTCGATGCGCAGGGACAGGCCGCGGCCGGGGACGGCGGCGAAGGTCAGCGGGTAGTGCGAGGCGTCGTAGCCGTCCACGTCGTGGAGGGACAGGCCGCCGAGGTCGGCGCCCGCGGCGTCCGGGTCGAACGGGTAGTTCTCCAGCACGGTCATCGTGTCGAAGAGGGTGCCGGTCCCGGTGAGGCGCTGGATGTCGGCCAGGCCGAGGTGGTGGTGCGGCATCAGCGCGGCCTGCTCGTCCTGGAGCCGGACCAGCGCTTCGGCGACGGTGTCGGCGGGGCGGACGCGGACGCGGATCGGCAGCGTGTTGATGAACAGGCCGATCATCTGCTCGACGCCGGGGAGTTCCGGTGGGCGGCCGGACACGGCCGCGCCGAACACGACATCGGTCGAGCCGGTGAGGCGGCCCAGCAGCGTGCCCCAAGCCAGTTGCAGGACCGTGTTGAGGGTGACGCCCTGGGCGCGGGCGCGCGCGCTGAGGGCAGCGGTGAGGTCTTCGGTGAGACGGGTCCGGACCCGTCCGGGCGTGTCCGCGCCCGGCTCCGGTGCGCCGGGCGCCACGAAAGTGGGTTCGTGGACGCCGTCGAGGGAGCGGCGCCAGGCGTCCTCGGCGGCGGGACGGTCCTGGGCGGCGAGCCACGCCAGGTAGTTCTTGTACGGCGTGACGCGCGGCATTCCGGCGTCGTCGCCCTCGGCCAGGTAGAGCGCGAACAGTTCCGTTTGCAGGACCGGTGTGGACCAGCCGTCCAGCAGGATGTGGTGGTTGGTGAACACCATGCGGTGCAGGCCGTCCGCCAGCTTGATGAGCAGGAAGCGCAGCAGCGGCGGCTTCGTCATGTCGAACGGCCGGGCGCGCTCGGCGCCGGCCAGCTCCCGCGCCTTCGCCTCGCGTTCGGCCTCGGGCACGGCGGACAGGTCGGCGTCGTCCCAGGGGAGGCGCACCTCGCGGTGGACGACCTGGACCGGCGAGCCCTCCTTGCGCTGCCGGAACCCGGCCCGCAGGTTGGCGTGCCGCCGCAGGAGCGTCGCGGCGGCGGCGCGCAGGGCGTCCACGTCGAGGGGGCCGCGCAGGTCGAACACGATCTGCGCCGTGTAGACGTCCCTGCCGGCCGCGCTCGCTTGCTCACTCGTACCTCGCGCCGCCACTCGCCGCTCGGCGTTCCCCGAGTCGTACAGCGCGTGGAAGAAGAGCCCCTGCTGCAACGGGGACAGCGGGAGGATGTCCTCAAGCTGCGACTTGCTCAATCCAGCTCCCATTCGCCGTCGAGCTCGGCGGCGAGCTCGTCGATCTCGTCCTGGCTGACGTCCACCAGGGACAGGTCGGACGGGGTGAACCCGCCGACGGGGCCTTCGGAAGGGCCGTCCACGACGTGCGCGACCAGGCCGCGCAGCGCGGTGTACCAGCGCTCGGCGAGGTCCTCGATCGCGGCCTCGTCGAACAGGCCGCCCGCCCACGTCCACGTCGCGGACAGCTCGGGGCCGTCCGGCAGGTCGCGGGTGTGCGCGTTGACCTCGATGGCGTGGACGAGGCCGAGCGCGCCGTCCTGCGCGGCGCCGAGGGCGTCGGCGTCGGCCTGGCCGGCCGGTCCCCAGTCGGTGGCCTCGGGCGCGGCGGACCGGCCGAGGTAGTTGAACGCGATCTGCGGGTGCCCCGCGAGGCCCGCGCCCACCGCCGGGTCGAGGTAGCGCAGGAGGCCGTACCCGATGCCGTTGTCGGGGATCTCGCGGAGCTGCTCCTTCACCCGCTTCAGCGCGGTCCCGACGGCCTGGCCGCCGTCGCGGACGTCGGCGGGCTCGACCCAGCCGGCGTCGAGCCGCACCGGGTAGATGGAGGTGAACCAGCCGGCGGTGCGCGACAGGTCCACGCCGGGGACGATCTCCTCGCGGCCGTGTCCTTCGAGGTCGATGAGGACGGCGGTCTCGTCGCTGACGCCGCGGTCGCGCCGCCACTCGGCGACGGCCAGGGCGAGGCCGGTGAGGAGCACGTCGTTGACGCGCCCGTGGAAGGCGGCCGGGACGTCGGCGAGGAGCGGCGCGGTGACGTCGGCGGGCAGGTCGAGCGTGCGGTGCAGCGCCGTCCCGAACGTGTCCGTTCCGGGGTCCAGGGGGCGGGCGCCGAGGAGCGGGTCGGGGGTGGCGAGGATGTCGTCCCAGAGCGGCAGCTCGGCGGTGCGGGCCGGGTCGGACGCCTCGGCGGCCAGGCGCTGCGCCCAGCGGCGGAACGAGGTCGGGACGGGGTCGAGGCCTCCCCCGGCCCACGCGGTGACCAGGTCGGGGAGGAGGATCCGCCACGACACCCCGTCCACGGCGAGGTGGTGGAGGGTGAGCAGCAGGCGGCCCGGCGCGCCGGGACCGGCGTCGAACCAGACGAGCTGCGCCATCGTCCCGGCGGCCGGGTCGAGGCGGCGGCGGGCGGCTTCGGCCTCGGCGGCGAGGACGGAGCGGAGTCCGCCGGCGTCCAGCCCGGCGACGTCCACGCGGCGGACGAGCGCCGCCGCGTCGGCCGTCCCGGGCTCGGCGACCTCGAACTGTTCGTCGTCTACACGCAGCCGGAGCATGTCGTGGTGGTCCAGGACGGTCTGGAGCGCGGTGGTGAGACGCTCCACGCCGAGGTCCGGCGGGACCTGGAGCAGCATCCGCTGGCTGTAACCGCCGACCGGGCCGTCCAGGTCCTGGAACCAGCGCATGATCGGGGTCGCCGGGATCCGGCCGATGCCGGTGCCGGGTGGCTCCGCCTCGACCCGCTCGCCCTCGCCGACCGGACGCGACACAGCCGCCAGTTCCTCGACGGTCTGGTGCTGGAACACGTCGCGCGGGGTGATGACCAGACCGGACTGGCGGGCGCGGGAGACGAGCTGGATGGCGATGATGGAGTCGCCGCCCAGGTCGAAGAACCCGTCGTCGGCGCCGACCCGTTCCAGCCCGAGGACCTCGGCGAACAGCCCCGCGAGGATCTCCTCCTCGGACGTGCGGGGCGCGCGGGACGACACCTTCGCCGCGAAGTCGGGCGCGGGCAGCGCCTTGTGGTCCAGCTTGCCGTTCGCGGTCAGGGGCAGGGCGTCCAGCTCGACGACGGCCGCCGGGACCATGTGGCCGGGCAGCGACACACCGGCGAAGCGGCGCAGCTCGGACGAGTCGACGCCGGTTGCGGCGACGTAGGCGACCAGGCGGTCGTCGCGGACGATCACCGCGGCGTCCCGGACGGCCTCGTGCCTGGTCAGGACCGCCTGGATCTCGCCCAGCTCGATCCGGAAGCCGCGCAACTGGACCTGCTGGTCGGCGCGTCCCAGGTATTCGAGCGTGCCGTCGCGGCGCCAGCGGGCCAGGTCGCCGGTCCGGTACATGCGGGTCCCGGGCCTGCCGTGCGGGTCGGCGACGAACCGCTCGGCCGACAGGCCCGGACGGTTCAGATAGCCGCGCGCCAGCCCCATGCCCGCGACGTACAGCTCGCCGGCCACTCCGGCCGGGGAGGGCTGGAGACGGTCGTCCAGGACGTACACCTTCAGGTCGGGGAGGCCGACGCCGATGACGCTGCCGGGGGCGGTGGCGGCTTGGACGCGGTCGAGGGCGAGGTAGGAGACGTGCACCGTCGTCTCGGTGATCCCGTACATGTTGACGAGCGTCGGCGCGTCCTCGGGGTGGCGTGAGTACCAGTCTTCGAGGCGGCCGAGGTCGAGGGCCTCGCCGCCGAAGACGATGTAGCGCAGCGCCAGATCGGTGCCGGGGTTCTCCTTGTCGGCGGCCATCAGCTGGTAGAACGCCGATGGGGTCTGGTTCAGGACGGTGACACGCTCGTCCGACAACAGATCGAGGAGATCCTGGGGCGAGCGGGACGTCTCGTACGGCACGACGACGACGCTGCCCCCGTACAGCAGCGCCCCCCACAGCTCCCAGACCGAGAAGTCGAACGCGTAGGAGTGGAACAGCGTCCACACGTCGTCCGGACCGAAGCCGAACCACTGCTCCGTGGTCCCCATCAGCCGCACCACGTTCAGGTGCGGAACCACCACACCCTTCGGGCGCCCCGTCGAACCGGAGGTGTAGATGACGTACGCGGGGTGGTTCGGGTCGATGGCGACGCCGGGATCGGTGTCAGGCCAGCCGGTCGCGTCGAGATCGCCGGGGCCGAGGGTCAAGGCGGGCCGGGCGTCCTCGACCATGTACGCGATGCGGTCCTCAGGGTAGTCCGGGTCGATCGGAACGTAGGCCGCACCCGACTTCAGGACGGCCAGGATCGCCACGACCAGGTCGGCCGATCGCGGCAGCGACAGGGCCACGAACCGCTCCGGCCCGGCGCCCTGCTCGATGAGGCGGTGCGCCAGCCGGTTCGCTCTGGCGTTCACCTCGCCGTAGGTCCACGACACGCCGTCGAACGTCACCGCCACCGCATCCGGACGAGCCGCGGCCTGCGCCTCGAACAGCGTCGGGATGGTCGTCCGCTCGACGTCGCCGCCCTTGCCGCCGGCCCACCTGCGCAGGAGCGTCCGGCGCTCGCCGCTGCTCAGGATGTCGGCGGCGCCTACAGGCGCGTCCGGTGCGGCGACCAGTTCGCGGACGAGCCGTTCGAAGCGGTCCGCGACGGCTTCGGCGGTGCCGGGGTCGAAGAGGTCGAGGGCGTATTCGAGACCGGCCTCGATACCGCCGGGCGCGCCGTCGTCGCCGTGGCGTTCCTCCAGGTAGAGGGAGAGGTCGTACTTGGCGGCACCCGATCCGAGGGGTTCGGCGCCGCCGCTGAGCCCGTCCAGCTCGAGACGCGCCTCGGGGTTGTTCTGGAACGACAGGACGACCTGGAACAGCGGATGCCGCGCCATCGACCGGGCCGGGTTGAGCACCTCGACGAGCCGCTCGAACGGAAGGTCCTGGTGCCCGTAGGCCGCGAGGTCGGTCTCCTTCACCCGCGATATCAGCTGGCGGAAGGTCGGGTCCCCGGACGTGTCGGTGCGCAGTACGAGCATGTTGACGAACATGCCGACGAGGTCGTCGAGGGCCTCGTCGGTGCGGCCCGCGATGGGCGACCCGATCGGCACGTCCGTTCCGGCGCCGAGGCGGGTGAGCAGGGCGGCGTAGGCGGCCTGCATGACCATGAACAGGCTGGCGCCGTTCTCGCGGGCGAGGGCCAGCAGTCCGGCGTGCAGCTCGGCGTCCAGCTCGAACGTGTGCGTCGCGCCCCGGTAGGTCGCCTCCGCCGGACGCGGCCGGTCGGCCGGAAGCGGCAGCTCCTCCGGCAGCCCGGCCAGAGCATCCCGCCAGTAGGCGATCTGCTTGGAGACCAAACTGCCGGGATCGTCCTCGGACCCGAACAGATCACGCTGCCAGAGCGTGTAGTCGGCGTACTGGACCGGCAGCGGCGCCCACTGCGGCTCCCGCCCCTCCGAACGGGCCGCGTAGGCGACGATCACGTCGCGGGCGAGCGGCGCCATCGACCAGCCGTCCGCGGCGATGTGGTGCAGGACGAGCATGAGTACGTGGGTGTCGCCTCCCAGCGCGAACAGCCGGGCGCGGAGGGGCGGTTCGATGGACAGGTCGAAGCCCTGCCCGACGGCGGCGGCGAGCGCCATCGGCAGCGCGGCCTCGCCGGTTTCGGCGACGTCGAGCCGGGGCCGGGCGGCGGCCGGGTCCAGGACGAGCTGGCGGGGGCTCCCGGACCCGTCCGGGAAGATCGTGCGGAGCGATTCGTGCCGGGCCACCACGTCGGCCAGCGCGTCGCGGAGCGCGTCGAGGTCGAGGGCCCCGGTGAGCCGCAGCGCGACCGGCATGTTGAACGTCGCGGAGGCGCCTTCGAGGCGGTTGAGGAACCAGAGCCGCTGCTGCGCGTACGACAGCGGGACGACGCCGGGCCGTTCGGCCCGGACCAGCGGCGGGCGCACGTCGCCGGCCGCGTCCGCGAGCCGTTCGGCGAGGCCGGCGGCGGTGGGGGCCTCGAACAGGGCGCGGACGGGCAGCTCCGCGCCCAGCGCGGAACGGATCCTGCTGACGAGGCGGGTGGCGGTGAGCGAGTCGCCGCCGAGGTCGAAGAACCCGTCGTCCACGCCGACCCTCGGCACGCCGAGGATCTCGGCGAACAGGCCGCAGAGGATCTCCTCCCGGGGGGAGCGCGGCGCGCGGCTGACGGACGCGCCGGTGTCGGGCGCGGGCAGCGCGGCCCGGTCGAGCTTGCCGTTGACCGTGAGCGGCAGCGCGTCCAGGACGGTGAACGCCGGGACCATGTAGTCGGGCAGCCGTTCGGCGGCGAACCGCCGGACCGCCGCGACGTCGATGCCGGTGCCGGCGAGGTAGGCGGCGAGGCGCCTGTCGCCGGGCCGGTCCTCGCGGACGACGACGGCGGCCTGCGCGACGCCCGGGCATCCGGCGAGGACGTTCTCGACCTCGCCGGGCTCGACCCGGAAGCCGCGGATCTTGACCTGGTCGTCGGTGCGGCCGAGGAACTCGATCGTCCCGTCCGGGAGCCACCGGGCCAGGTCACCGGTGCGGTACATGCGCTCGCCCGGCGCACCGGACGGGTCGGCGACGAACCGCTCGGCGGTCAGTCCGGGGCGGCCGAGGTAGCCGCGGGCCAGCTGCGCGCCCGCGAGGTACAGCTCGCCGGGGACGCCGGCCGGGACGGGCTGGAGCGCGGTGTCCAGGACGTAGGAGCGGACGTTGCGGTAGGGGGCGCCGACCGACGGCCGCTCGCGGTGCGCGACGACCTGGTTCATGGTGTCGATCGTGGATTCGGTCGGCCCGTAGAGGTTGCGGGTGGTGAGGCCGGGGATGGCGCGGAGGTCCGCCCACAGGGCATCGCTGACGGCCTCGCCGCCGAGGAGGAGCTGCGCCGGCAGGTGCCGCCCGTCGTCGTTCAGCAGGCCCGCTTCGCGCAGCGAGCTGAAGTGCGACGGGGTGGTGTTCACCAGGTCGATCCGCGCGCGCGCCACGTATGCGGTGTACGCCTCCACATCACGGCGGGTCTCGTCGTCGATGAGGTGCAGCTCGTGGCCGTACATCATCCACAGCAGGCCCATCCAGGACGTGTCGAACGAGAACGACGCCAGGTGCGCGAACCGCATCCTGCGCCCGCCGGCGGCCTCGATCGCCGGGTCGATGAAGGCGTCCCGGTGCGCCTCGAAGTAGTTCAGCACGCCCGCGTGCGGAATGGTCACGCCCTTGGGGCGGCCGGTCGAGCCCGAGGTGTAGATGACGTATGCGGCGTTGCCGCCCCGCAGCGGCCGCACGCGGTCCGCGTCGGCCGGGTCGTCCGCGGGCCGCCCGGTGGTGTCCGGGAAGCCGCCCGCGTCGATGGTGAGGGCCGGGCGGCAGTCGTCCAGCATGTAGGCGATGCGGTCGGCCGGGTACTCGGGGTCGATCGGGACGTAGGCGGCGCCCGCCTTCAGCACGCCCGCGATCGCGACGACGATCTCGGGCGTGCGCGGCAGGACGAGCGCGACACGGTCCTCCGGGCCGATTCCCCGCGCGATGAGTTCGTGCGCGAGGCGGTTGGCGCGCTCGTTCAGCTCCGCGTAGGTGAGGTGTGCGTCGCCGCAGACGAGGGCGACCTCGTCCGGGGTGCGGGCTGCCTGCCGCTCCAGCAGGGCCGGGAGCGTCCCTGTCGGGACGTCGCCGCCCGTGTCGTTCCAGCAGGTGTCGTTCCAGGAGGTGTCGTTCCAGGCGGCGAGGGTCGTGCGTTCGGTTTCGGTGGGGAGTTCCACAGCGCCGATGAGCTGTTCCGCGTCCTCGGCGAACGCCTCCAGGAAGCGGCGGACGCGGGCCAGGAGCGCCTCGACGACGGGCTGTTCGTACACATCGGGCCGGTAGTGCAGCCGCAGCGACAGCTTCTCCCCAGGCGCGACGACGAACGACAGGGGGAAGTGGGTCGCGTCGTAGGAGTCGGCCGCGGCGATGCGGACGCCGTTGAGAGAGCTGTCCAGCGAGGCCGGGTCGAACGGGTAGTTCTCCAGCACCGTCATCGTGTCGAACAGGGCGCCGGAATGCCCCGCCGCGCGCTGAATGTCGGTGAGGCCCAGATGGTGGTGGGCGAGGAGTTCGGTCTGCTCGTCCTGGAGCCGTTCCAGCAGCGTGCCGAGCGGCTCGTCCATCCGGTACCGCACGCGGATCGGCAGCGTGTTGATGAACAGCCCGATCATCTGCTCGATGCCCGGCAGTTCGGGCGGGCGGCCGGAGACGGTCGCTCCGAACACCACGTCGTTCGAGCCGAGCAGCCGCCCCAGGACCAGTCCCCACGCGCCTTGCAGGACGGTGCTCAGAGTGACGCCGTGCCGGCGGGCCGCGCGGGTGAGCTTCCTGGTCGTGCGCTCGTCCAGCTCGGTGATCGTGCGCTCCGGCGGTTCCGGTGCGCGTCCGGCGGCTTCGGGGGCGACGAGGCTGGGTTCGTCCAGGCCCCCGAGGGCCCGGCGCCAGGCCTCCTCGGCGGCGGCGCGGTCCTGCCCGGCGAGCCAGGCCAGGTAGTTCTTGTACGGCGTGACGCGCGGCATCCCGGTGTCGTGGCCGCCCTGCATGTAGAGCAGGAACAGCTCGGTCGCCATGATCGGCGTCGACCAGCCGTCCAGCAGGATGTGGTGGTTGGTGAGGATCAAGCGGTACTTTTCCGCTCCCCTCCGGACGAGGACGAACCGCAGCAGCGGCGGCGCGGTCATGTCGAAGCCGCGTGCCCGCTCCCGCGCCACGACCGCGTCCGCCTCGGCGCCGGACGCGCTGACCTCTTCCCACGGCAGTTCGACGCTGCGGGGCACGACCTGCACGGGACGCGACAGGTCCTCGTGCCAGAACGCGGCGCGCAGGTTCGGGTGGCGGCGCAGCAGGGTCCCGGCGGCGGTCCGCAACGCGGCGACGTCCAGGGGCCCCTCGAGGTCGATGACGAGCTGCGCCGTGTAGACGTCCCTACTGGTCGCGCTCGCCTGCTCGCTCGTTCCTCGCTCCGCCGCTCGCCGCTCCGCGGGTCCGTCGGCGTCGAAAAGGGCGTGGAAGAAGAACCCCTGCTGCAGCGGTGACAGCGGCAGGATGTCTTCTAGGTCCCCCCGGTTCAATGCTGCCGCCTCCATGCGTTCTGTAGCTTGTCGATCTCGCCCTGGTCCAGGTCGACGAGCAGGTCGGAGGGCGTGAACCCGCCCGCCTCCTCGGAGGTCACGTGCGCGACGAGGCCGCGCAGGGCCGCGAACCAGCCCTCGGCGAGTTCGCGGACGTCGCCGGAGTCCATCAGCCCGCCGGGCCACGTCCACGTCGCGGACAGCACCGGGCCGCCGGGCAGGTCGCGGGTGACGGCGTTGATCTCCAGGACGTGCGCCATCGGCATCCGGGGGTCCTCGCCCGCGGGCGGCTCCTCGGGGGCGAGCGTCCAGTCGCCGGCCTGGTCGCCGCCGTCGATCCGGCCGAGGTAGTTGAAGGCGATCTGCGCGGGCGCCACGTCGGCGAGTTCCTCGGCGGCGTCACCGCCGCCGTACCGGAGCAGGCCGTAGCCGAGCCCTCCGCCCGGGACGGCCCTGAGCTGCTCCTTGACCTTCTTGACGGCGGTGCCGACGGCCGAGCCGCCGTCGCGGACCTCGGCCCAGTCGGCGTTGCCCGCGTCCAGCCGGACGGGGTGGATCGAGGTGAACCAGCCGGCGGTGCGCGAGATGTCCACGCCGGGCACGACGTCCTCGCGGCCGTGCCCTTCCAGGTCGATGAGGACGCCGGTGCCGCGCCCGCCGCGGTGCCGCCGCCACTGCGAGACCGCGAGGGTCAGGCCGGTGAGGAGGACGTCGTTGGCGCGGCCGTGGAACGCGGCGGGGACGTCGGTGAGCAGGGGTCCCGTGACGCCGGCCGGGAGGTCGAGGGTGAGGGAACGGGCGCGTGCGGCGATGTCGGCGCGCGGGTCGAGGGCGCGGTCGGCGAGCTTCTGGTCCGGGCCTTCGATGATGTCGAGCCAGTCGTCCAGCTCTCCGGCGTCCCCGCCGGAGGCCGTGAGCTTCTGCGCCCAGCGGCGGAACGACGTCCCGACCGGCTGGAGCTCTCCCCCGGCCCAGGCCGTGACGAAGTCGGGCAGGAGGATCCGCCAGGAGACGCCGTCCACGACGAGGTGGTGCAGGACGAACAGGAGGCGTCCCTGGTCGGTTCCCGCGTCGAACCAGACGAGCTGCGCGACCGTCCCCGCCCGAGGGTCGAGCCGGTCGCGGGCGGCGGCCGCCTGCTCGGCGACGACGGCGCCGAGCTTGTCGGCGTCCAGGCCGGCGACGTCGACGCGGGTGACGAGGCCGGCGGCGCCGGACGAACCGCGCTGCCCGACGACGGGCTGCCAGCGGTCCTCTTCGACGTCCAGCCGGAGCCGGAGGATGTCGTGGTGGTCCAGAAGGGCCTGGAGGGCGCCGGTCAGCTTGTCGACGCCGAGGTTCGGCGGCGTGCGCAGCATCGTCGACTGGTGGAAGCCGCTGATCAGCGAGGCGTCCCCGTTCACCCGGTCATGCAGCCACGCGACGATCGGGGTGACCGGGACCGGGCCGATACCGGCGCCGGCGGCCTCCGTCTCGATCTCCTCGCCCTCGCCGACCGGCTGCGCGGTCTCCGCCAGTTCCTCGACGGTCTGGTGCTGGAACACGTCGCGCGGGGTGATGACCAGACCGGACTGGCGGGCGCGGGAGACGAGCTGGATCGCGATGATGGAGTCGCCGCCCAGGTCGAAGAACCCGTCGTCGGCGCCGACCCGTTCCAGGCCGAGGACCTCGGCGAACAGGCCCGCGAGGATCTCCTCCTCCGACGTGCGGGCCGCGCGGGCCGACACCTTCGCCGCGAAGTCGGGCGCGGGCAGCGCCTTGTGGTCCAGCTTGCCGTTGACGGTGAGCGGGAGGGCGTCCAGCTCGACGACCACGGCCGGGACCATGTGGTCGGGCAGGTCCTTACCCGCGAAGCGGCGCAGCTCGGACGAGTCGACGCCGGTTCCGGCGACGTAGGCGACCAGACGCTCGTCCCGGACGATCACCGCGACATCGGAGACCGTGTCGTGCCGGGCCAGGACCGACTCGATCTCGCCCGGCTCGATCCGGAAGCCGCGCAACTGCACCTGCTGGTCGGCGCGTCCCAGGTATTCGAGGCGGCCGTCGTTCAGCCACCGCGCGAGGTCTCCGGTCCGGTACATACGGGTCCCGGGCCTGCCGTGCGGGTCGGCGACGAACCGCTCGGCCGACAGGGCCGGACGGTTCAGGTAGCCGCGCGCCAGGCCCTCGCCGGACACGTACAGCTCGCCCGCCACACCGGGCGCGACGGGCTGGAGGCGGTCGTCCAGGACGTAGACGCGCAGGTCGGGGATGCCGGCGCCGATGACGCTGCCGGGCGCGGTCGCCGCATAGGCGCGGTCGAGCGCGATGTACGACACGTGCACCGTGGTCTCGGTGATCCCGTACATGTTGACGAGCGCCGGCGCGTCCTCGGGGTGCCGGGAGTACCAGTCTTCGAGGCGGCCCAGTTCGAGGGCTTCGCCGCCGAAGACGATGTAGCGCAGCGCCAGGTCGGTGCCGGGGTTCTCCTTGTCGGCGGCCATCAGCTGGTAGAACGCCGACGGGGTCTGGTTCAGGACGGTCACGCGCTCATCGGAGAGCAGCTTGAGGAACTCTTCGGGCGAGCGTGAGGTCATGTACGGGACGACGACCAGACGACCGCCATACAGCAGCGAGCCCCACAGCTCCCACACCGTGAAGTCGAACGCGTAGGAGTGGAACAGCGTCCACACGTCGTCCGGGCCGAAGTCGAACCACTGCTCCGTCGAACGCAGCAGCCGCACCACGTTCTGATGCGGAACCACCACACCCTTCGGGCGCCCCGTCGAACCCGAGGTGTAGATGACATACGCCGGGTGGTCCGCAGAGATGGCGACACCGAGGTTGGTTTCGTCGTATCCGGTGGCGTCCAGGTCGTCCGGTCCCAAGGTCAGGACGGGCTCGGCGTCCTCGACCATGTACGCGATGCGCTCTTCGGGGTAATCCGGATCGATCGGCACATACGCCGCGCCCGCCTTCAGCACCGCCAGAATCGCCACGACCAGATCACCCGAACGCGGCAACGACAACGCCACCAGCTGCTCCGGCCCCACACCCCGCCCGACCAAGCGATGTGCAAGGCGGTTCGCCCTCGCGTTCACCTCGCCATACGTCCACGACACGCCGTCGAACGTCACCGCCACCGCATCCGTACGAGCCGCGGCCTGCGCCTCGAACAGCGCCGGAATCGTGGCCCGCTCCGCGGGCGCGGCCCCTCCCCCGGCCCAGTCGCCGAGGATCGTGGCGCGCTCCTCCGGGGAGAGGGCGTCGGCGGCGGAAATGGACGCGTCCGGGTCGGCGAGCAGCGCGGACAGGTACCGCTCGAATCGCTCGATGAGCCGCCGCGCGGTGGACGGGTCGTAGAGGTCGAGCGCGTACTCCAGCTCGCCGTCGAGCCCGTCCTCCCGCTCGGTGAGGATCATCAGCAGGTCGAAGCGGGCGACGCCGGCGGTCAGCGGCTCCACCTCGGCGCTGAAGCCGGGCATCTCCAGCCGCGCCTCGGGGTTGTTCTGGAACGTCAGCCCGACCTGGAACAGCGGGTGCCGGGCCAGGTGCCGCGGCGGGTTCAGCACCTCGACGAGCCGCTCGAACGGGACGTCCTGGTGCGCGTACGCGGCGAGGTCGGTCTCCCGCACCCTGCCGACCAGCTCGCGGAACGACGGATCCCCGGACGTGTCGGTGCGGAAGACGAGCATGTTGACGAACATGCCGACGAGGTCGTCGAGGGCCTCGTCGGTGCGGCCCGCGACGGGCGACCCGATCGGCACGTCCGTCCCGGCCCCGAGCTTGGTGAGCAGCGCGGCGAACGCGGCCTGGGCGACCATGAACGGGCTCGCGCCAGTGTCGCGGGACAGTCCCAGGAGCGCCTTGTGGACGTCCGCGCCGAGGCGGAAGCGGGCCGTCGCGCCCCGGTAGGACGCCTCCGCCGGACGCGGCCGGTCGGCAGGAAGCGGCAACTCCTCCGGCAGCCCGGCCAGAGCATCCCGCCAGTAGGCGATCTGCTTGGAGACCAAACTGCCGGGGTCGTCCTCGGACCCGAACAGATCACGCTGCCAGAGCGTGTAGTCGGCGTACTGGACCGGCAGCGGCGCCCACTGCGGCTCCCGCCCCTCCGAACGGGCCGCGTAGGCGGTGATGAGGTCGCGTGCCAGCGGCGCCAGCGACCAGCCGTCGCCGCCGATGTGGTGCATGAGCAGCAGCGCGACGTGCTCTTCCGGCCCGGCCCGGAACAGGTGGGCGCGCAGCGGCGGCTCGGCGGAGATGTCGAAGGCGTACCCGGCGGCCATGGCGAGCCGCGTCGGCAGCTCCGCCTCCGTCGTGTCGGCGACCTCCAGCTCGGGACGGGCCGCGGCGGCGTCCAGGACCTGCTGGCGCGGCACTCCCCCGCCGTCGGGCAGGATCGTGCGGAGCGTCTCGTGCCGTTCGACGAGGTCGCCGATGGCGGCGCGGAGGGCGTCCACGTCGAGGGGGCCGCGGACGCGCAGCGCCAGCGGCATGTTGTAGGTGGCGGACGGTCCCTCGAACCGGTTGAGGAACCAGAGCCGCTGCTGCGCGTACGACGGCGGGATCACACCGGGACGCTCGCGCGGCTCCAGCGCGGGACGGCCCGGCTCCGCGCCGGCGCCGCCGCCGATGAGGGCGGCGAGGCCCGCCGCGGTGGGCGCCTCGAACAGCGCGCGGACGGGCAGTTCGGTGTCCAGGACGCGGCGGACGCGGCTCACGACCCGCATCGCGACGAGCGAGTTGCCGCCGAGCGCGAAGAAGTCGTCGTCCGCGCCGACCCGGGCGACGCCGAGCAGGTCGGCGAACACGGCGGCGACGGCCTCCTCCGTCTCCCCGGAGGGGGCACGGTAGGCGGTCGCCGGGGTGATCGTCAGTTCCGGCTTCGGGAGCGCCTTGACGTCGACCTTGCCGTTCGGGGTGAGCGGCATCTCGTCCAGGACGACGACGGCGGCGGGCACCATCGACTCGGGCAGGCTCTCGCGGATGTGGGCGCGCAGCTCCTCGGTGTCGAGCGCCTGGCCGGGCGCGGCGACCACGTACGCGACGAGCCGCTTGTCCACCGGCCCTTCGACAACCGGCCCCCCGACCACCTGCCCCTCGACCACCGGCCCCCCGACCACGTGGCCTTCGAGTACCTCGGGCGCGGTGAGATCCGGGAGGTCGAGGCCGTCGACCGTGACGGCGGCCTTAGTGGCGACGACGGCCTCAAGGGTCCGCCGGTACCAGCCGGTGAGCCGCTCGGCGGTCTCCCGGTCGAACAGGTCCCGGGCGTATTCGAGGGTTCCGGTGAGGCCGCCCTGACCATCGCGGGCCTCCTCCAGCAGGAACTCCAGATCGAACTTGGCGACCCCGGCGTCCACCGGCTCGACGGCGACGTTCAGGCCGGGCAGCTCGACGGACGCCTCGGGGTTGTTCTGCAGGGTCAGCATGACCTGGAACAGCGGGTGCCGGGACAGGGACCGCGCCGGGTTCAGCACCTCGACGAGCCGCTCGAACGGGACGTCCTGGTGCGCGTACGCGGCCAGGTCGGTCTCGCGGACGCGGGCGAGCAGCTCGGCGAACGCCGGGTCGCCGGAGGTGTCGGTCCGCAGCACGAGCGTGTTGACGAAGACGCCGACGAGATCGTCCAGGGCGGCGTCCGTGCGGCCCGCGACGGGCGAGCCGATCGGCACGTCCGTCCCCCCGCCGAGGCGGGTGAGCAGGGCGGCGAGCGCCGCCTGCAGGACCATGAACAGGCTGACCTGGTGGTCGCGGGCGAGTCCCGCCAGCCCGTCCGCCAGCTCCGCCGGGACCTCGAAGGCGACCTGGCCGCCCCGGTAGGACGCCCGGTCCGGGCGGGGCCGGTCGTGCGGCAGCCGGATCTGGTCGGGCAGCCCGGCGAGGGCGTCCCTCCAGTACGCGATCTGGCGCGCGGCGAGGCTGCCGGGGTCGCTCTCGGAGCCCAGCAGCTCCCGCTGCCAGAGCGCGTAGTCGGCGTACTGGACGGCCGGCGGCGCCCACTCGGGCGCGCGGCCGTCGCGGCGGGCCACGTACGCGGTGATGAGGTCGCGGGCGAGCGGCGCCAGCGACCAGCCGTCCCCGGCGATGTGGTGCAGGACGACCAGGAGAAGGTGCTCGTTCTCGGCGAGCCGGTACAGGTGGGCCCGGATCGGCAGCTCGTTCGCGAGGTCGAAGCCGCGGGTCGCGTCCATGAACAGGGCGCCGTGCACGTCGTCGGTCTCGCCTGCCGTCAGCTGCGGCTCGGCCTCCCCGGGGGCGAGGATCACCTGGTGCGGCTCGCCGTCGGCGTCGCCGAACAGCGTCCGCAGGGACTCGTGCCTGGCGACGACGTCGCGCAACGCGTCCCGCATCGCTTCGTCATCGATCTCGCCGGTCAGCCGCAGCGGGATCGGCACGTTGTAGGTGGCGGTGAGCCCTTCGAGCCGGTTCAGGAACCAGAGCCGCTCCTGCGCGTACGACACCGGCAGCGGGACGGGGCGTTCGGCGGGACGCAGCGCCGGGCGCCCGGCGGCGGACCCGTCGGCCGCCCCGGTGGCGATCCGCTCGGCCAGACCCGCGACGGTCGGCGCCTCGAACAGCGCGCGGACCGGCAGTTCCACGTTCAGCGCGGCGCGGGCGCGGGCCACGACGCGGGTCGCCTTCAGCGAGTCGCCGCCGTGGTCGAAGAACCCGTCGTCGATGCCGACCCGGTCCAGGCCGAGGACGCCGGCGACGATCCCGCAGAGGATCTCCTCGCGGGCGTCGCGCGGTCCGCGCGAGGTCGGGGCCGCCGTGAAGTCCGGTTCCGGCAGCGCGGACCGGTCCAGCTTGCCGTTCGGGGACAGCGGCATCGCGTCCAGCACCATGATCGCGGACGGCACCATGTAGGCGGGCAGCGTCCTGGCGACGAACGCGCGCAGCTCGGCCGGGTCGACCGCGCCGACGACGTAGCCGGTGAGGACGCCGTCGCCGACCGCGTCGCGGCGGGCGGCGACCACGCTCTGCGTCACGGCCGGGTGCGCGGACAGCGCCGCCTCGATCTCGCCCAGCTCGATCCGGAACCCGCGGACCTTCACCTGGTGGTCGAGGCGGCCGAGGTACTCGATCTCCCCGGCCTCGTTCCAGCGGACCAGGTCGCCCGTCCGGTACATCCGCTCGCCCGGCCCGCCGAACGGGCACGCCACGAACCGGTCCGCGGTCAGTGCGGGGCGGTCCAGGTACCCGCGCGCCAGCCCGTTCCCCGCCAGGTACAGCTCACCCGGGACGCCGACGGGGACGGGGCGGAACCGGCCGTCCAGCACGTACAGGCGGGTGTTGGCCATCGGCCGGCCGATCGGGGCGATGCCCTCGGGGTTGCCGTCGTCGTACCAGCCGGTGACGAAGATCGTCGCCTCGGTGGGGCCGTAGATGTTGGAGACCCGCGCGTCCGGCAGGAGCGCGCGGGCGTCCTGGACGAGCTGGGGCGGCAGCGCCTCACCGCCGAACGCCACATCGCCGACGTCCAGCCGCAGGCCGCCGCGGCCCAGCAGCACCGCCAGCGCGGAGGGCACACCGCTGATCAGCGTCCCGGACCAGCCGCCGCGCTCGGCGATCTCCAGGAGGTCGCGCACGACCTCGATCTCACCGCCGATCGTGAGCGGCACCAGCCACTCGAACAGCGACACGTCGAAGTTCAGCGACGTGGAGAACAGGACGCGGCGCATCCTGTCCGCGCCGTAGCCGGCCATCGACTCGGCGCAGAAGTCCATGACGTTCGCGTGGGAGATGACGACGCCCTTGGGGCGGCCCGTCGAACCGGACGTGTAGATGATGTACGCCGGGTTGGCGGGACGCAGCGGCCGGACGCGCTCGGCGTCGGTGACGTCCGCACCGGAGTAGCCGTCGAGGGAGAGGGCGTCGAGTTCGACGCGCGGCGTCCCGCCGGGCAAGTCCGCGTTTCGGGTCGTGATGACGCAGGCGGGGGCGGCGTCCTCCAGCATGTAGGCGATGCGGTCGGGCGGGTACGCCAGGTCGATCGGCTCGTATCCGGCGCCCGCCTTCAGGACGGCCAGCGTCGCGACGACGAGGTCGGCGTCGCGGGGCAGCGACAGGGCGACGAAGTCCTCGGGGCCGACGCCGCGCTCGATCAGGCACCGGGCCAGGCGGTTCGCGCGGTCGTTCAGCTCGGCGTAGGTGAGCCGGGTCCCGCCCGCGATGACCGCCGTGCTGTCCGGTGTCGCGGCGGCCTGGGCCTCGAACAGGTCCGGGACGACACCGTCCGCGACGGGCAGGGCCGTGTCGTTCCACTCCTCCAGGACGCGGAACCGCTCGGCGCCGTCCAGCAGGTCCACCTCGTGGAGCGGCGTGGACGGATCGGCGTCGCCCAGGGCGCGCAGGAACCCGACGTACCGGTTCAGGTGCGTGGAGACCTGGTCCTCCGTGTAGAGGTCCGGGTGCGCCTCGAAGTCGACGCGCATACCCGTGCCGTCGAAGTTGTCGTAGATGTTGATCGACAGGTCGTCGACCGGGCCGGTCGTGATGGCGTGCGTCCTGGCCCGCAGGCCGGCGAAGTCCAGCCGGTAGTCGAACGGCATGATGTTGATGACCGGCCCGTACAGGCGGTGGCGCTCGCCGAGCAGCTTCAGGTCGCGCAGCAGGTCGTCGCGCCGGTACCGCTGGTGGCGCAGCGCCCGCGCGCTCGCCCGGGTCGCCGACCGGACCAGCTCCTCCACGGTCATGTCCGGCTCGACCCGCACGCGCAGCGGCAGGACCGTCGACAGCATCGCGGGGGTCTCGCGGGACACCTCGGTGGTGCGGCAGGCGGCCGCGAGACCGAGGATCACGTCCTCGGCGCCGGTCATCCGCGCCACGTACGCGGCGGTCGCGGCGATCGCCAGCCCCGGCGCCGCGGTGCGCAGCCGGCGGGCGCCGGCCGCGAGCGCGCCCGCCTCGTCCGGCGGGACGACGGCGATGCGGCTCAGGTAGTCGGCGGTCGGCTCGGCCATCGCGTCCGACAGCGACACCGCGACGGGCTTGTCGGCGAACCGCTGCGTCCAGTACGCGCGGTCCCCCTCGAACCTCTCCGACGCGCGGTACTCCTCCTCGTCGGCGAGGACCCGCCGGAAGTCGCCCAGCTCGCCCGGCTCGTACTCGCCGCCGCCGGCGAGGAGGGTGTAGACCTCCGCGGCGCGGCGGCTGACCAGCAGGCCGCCGTAGCCGTCCAGGACCACGTGGTGGGCGCGCACGAACCACCGGTGCCGGCCGGGGGCCAGCCGCAGCAGCGCGGTGTGGAACAGCCGCTCGCCGTCCAGCGGCAGCGGCTCGGCCATCCGCTCGTCCATCCACGCCCGCGCGGCGGCGTCCGGGTCGGGCTCGCCGGACAGGTCCACGAGGGGGACCGAGACGGTCGCGTCCGGGTCGAGGATCTGGTGCGCGACGCCGTCGACTTCGACCAGCCGTGCGTTCTGCGCGAGTACCTCGTGCGCGGCGATGCGCGCCACCCGGTCGAACAGTTCGTGGTCGAGCGGCCCTTCGATCTCGATGTACTGCGCGATGTGGATCGGCGTTTCGGGCGCCAGTTGCTGCGCGTACCAGACGCTCCGCTGAGCGGCGGAAAGAGGAACGTACTCGGTGGACATCAAGCGGCACTTTCCCGGTCGAAGGGGGTTTGTTTTACGCCCGCCATCGGCACCGGCCCGGCGCCGTCGGGCAGAAAATCAAAGAGAATGACCACAGAAATCGGGCTGTTCCCCGTCCCCTTTCACCCCGAGTCCCTGCCGGGAACGCGATCGCCCCGCGTCCACCCGGGAGCCAACGCCCTGTGGTCCGGTCAATACAGAGCGCCGCCACGTTCCGCCCTCGTCCCGGACCGCCCTGGACCCATGTACTACTCAGGAGTAGCGGAGCCACAGTCAACCAGCCTGTCACATGCCTCGCAATCCCCTCAAAAGCAGAACTTGACCAGACCCATTGCTAACAGGAGTGACAAAGTCGCCTGCGGGCGACCCGCCGTTCATGCCCGGTGACGCTCGCCGGTTGACAAAGGTTCACAACACATTCGACCCAAGCCGATTACGGTGCGTGACATTCAGCCGGTCGGATACTCGTGCACGACGACCGCGGCGGCTCCCACCGACGGGTGCCGCTGCAGCACCGCCTCGATCTCGCCCAGCTCCATCCGCACCCCGGCGATCTTGACCTGCCGGTCGACGCGCCCCAGGTACTGCAGGGTGGGACGGTCCTCGCCGCCCGCGCCCGCCGGCAGCAGCCGCACCGCGTCGCCCGTCCGGTAGAGGCGGCCCGTCGGGGAGTCGCCGAACGGGTCGCGGTAGAACGCCTCGCGGGTCCGCTCGTCGTTGCCCAGGTAGCCGCGCCCGACGACCACTCCGCCGACGAACAGCTCACCGGTCTCGCCGGCGTCGCAGGCGGTCCAGGTGCCGTCGTCCTCCTCCCGCAGCACGTACAGGCGCGTGTTGACGACCGGGGTACCGATCGGCAGGCGGAGAAGGTCCAGGTCGCCCGCCGTCACGGTGTGGTGGGTGACGTCGTCGGAGCACTCGGTCGGGCCGTAGGCGTTGAGGAGGCGGGCGTGCGGCATCGCGTCCAGCCAGCGCCGCGACAGCTCGGCGGGCAGCTCCTCGCCCGTCGCGATCATCCAGCGCAGACCCCGCAGGCTCCCTGGGACAAGGTCGTCCAGGAGATGCCTGACCATGGTCGGGACGAGTTCGACGATCGTGATGCCCTGCTCGTCCACGGCCTGCGCGAACGCGACCGGATCGTGCCCGACCTCGTCGCCGATGACGTCCACCCTGCCGCCGAGCAGCAGCGGGCACAGCATCTGCCAGATCGAGATGTCGAAACCGAGCGGGGCCGTGAACGCCACGACGTCCGCGCCGGTCAGCCCCATGTCGAGGATCTTGGCCCAGAGGTGGTTGACCATGCCCTGGTGCTCGACGACCGCGCCCTTGGGGCGGCCCGTCGAACCCGAGGTGAACAGCACGTACCGGGGCTGGTCGAGAGTGTCCAGGCGGGGTTCGCCCGCCCACGGTCCAAGGCCGTCCGCCGCGGCGGCCCGCACCACCCGGCAGCCGGCGGCCGCCGCGCCCTCCGCCAGCGCGCCCGCGTCGTCCGCCATGACCAGCACGGAGGCCCCCGCCTGGTCGAGGACGTCGCGGACGCGCCCGGCGGGCCACGTCTCGTCGGCGGGCACGTACAGCGCTCCGATCAGCTCGATCGCGAGGAACGCGGCGATGACGGTCGCGCTGCGCGGCCCCCCGACGCCGACGACCGTGCCCGGCGCGACGCCCTCGCCCTCCAGCAGCGCCGCCAGCCGGCGCGCCTCCCCGGCCAGCTCGGCGTAGGAGAGCACGCGCGCCCCGTCGGTGACGGCGGGCCGGTCCCGCTCGGCCGCGAACCGCTCCACCCGAGCGATCACGGAGTCGGCGAGATCCACGCTCTCCTCGCGGACCATGCCGTGCCGGACGGTCAGCTCCCGGGCCCGCCTCGCCTGCGCCGCGGACACGTCGAGGGCGGGCAGCCCGGCCAGGGGGAGCAGCCGGTCCACGGCGGGTCCGCGAGCATTCATCATTACTCTCCGTGATGTAGAACTTCTCCACCGTCATCAAAAAACAAGCGGGGGCCATAGCTTATCCGTGGTATGCCGGAAGCATCTCGCATTCATCGCTACCCGTCGGTAAGTGGGGGGTTGCGTGGAGAAGATGCACGCCGGTACCGTGATGCTTCGCCATGGACAGGCGCGAGCCCGCGGCGAAGCTCGGGGAAGATGAGGGAATTGTTTCTTCATTTGAAGGTGACAGTGTGCCGATAATCACCTCGCCGCAGGAATTCAATGTCGACGACCTTTACGTCGATCTGCGGCACGTCATCGATCGTCCACTGTATCTCAAATGCGAAGGATTCAATTTCGCGGGTTCGGTCAAATTGAAGGCCGCCGCCGCGATGGTGGAGGCGGCCGAGGCCGAGGGCGCGCTCACCGAGAACTCGATCATCGTCGAGTCCTCGTCCGGCAACCTCGGCATCGCGCTCAGCCTCATCGCGGCGAGCCGGGGACTGAAGTTCGTGTGCGTCACCGACCCGCGCTGCAACCCCGCGTCCATGCGGGTCATGCGGGCGCTCGGCGCCGAGGTCCGGGTCGTGTCCGACCGGGACGACAACGGCGGCTACCTCGGCGGCCGGATCGCCTACGTCCGCGAACTGTGCGAGTCCGGCCGCGAGTACGTGTGGCTCAACCAGTACGCCAACCGCAACAACTGGCTGGCCCACTACCGCGGGACCGCTCCATCCATCGACCGGCAGTTCCCCGACCTGGAGGTTCTCTTCGTCGGCGCGGGCACGACCGGGACCCTGATGGGCTGCGCCCGCTACTTCCGCGAGCGGAACCGCCCCGTCACGATCGTCGCCGTCGACGCCGTCGGGTCCGTCACCTTCGGCGGCATCCCCGAACGCCGCATGGTGCCCGGCCTCGGCACCAGCAGCAAGCCCTCCCTGGTGGACGAGTCGCTCATCGACGACGTGATCCACGTCCCCGAGCCCGACACGATCCGGACCGTCCGCGCGCTGTCGTCGCGCGGGTTCCTGTTCGGCGGCTCCACCGGCACCGTCGTGTCCGGCGCGTCCCGCTGGCTGGAGGCCAAGTACCCCGGCGAGGACCCGGTCGCGGTGGCCATCGCCCCCGATTTCGGCGAGCGCTACCTGGACTCCATCTACGAGGACGGCTGGCTCCGCGAGCACTTCGGCGAAGAACTGCCGGATATCCTCGACGCCTGATCACCCAGACGGACACGGACAGACGAACACGGAGCGGTTTCGATGACGCAGGCCCCCTCATTCGCCGTGATCTCCGGCGCCCAGATCCACGACGCGGTCACCGGGCGGGAGGAGCAGGTCACCCGGATGGTCGAGGCCGCCTACCGGCTGCACGGCGAGGGGCAGACCATCAATCCCGACTCCTACTTCCTGCGCTTCCCCGACCGCCCGTCCGACCGGATCATCGCCCTGCCGGCCTCCGTCAAGGGCGACGTCGGCGTCCACGGCATCAAGTGGATCTCCAGCTTCCCCGGCAACGTCGCGAACGGCATCCCCCGCGCGTCCGCCGTCCTCATCCTCAACGACGCCGAGACCGGCTACCCGTTCGCGTGCCTGGAAAGCTCCATCATCAGCGCCGCCCGCACCGCCGCGTCCGCCGCCCTCGCCGCCGCCACCCTCGCCGACAAGCGCGGCGACCGCCCCCGCCGCGTCGGCTTCATCGGCGTCGGCATCATCGCCCGCTACATCCACACCTACCTGGCGGGCAACGGCTTCACGTTCGACTCCCTGGGCATCCACGACCTGTCGCCGGAGCACGCCGAAGGCTTCAAGGGCTACCTGGAACGCTCGGAGAAGGGCGAGATCACGATCCACGAGTCGGCCGAGTCCCTGATCCGCTCGTCCGACCTGGTCGTCTTCGCGACGGTCGCCGGGGAGCCCCACGTCACCGACCCGGCCTGGTTCACGCACAACCCGCTCGTGCTGCACATCTCGCTGCGCGACCTGTCCCCCGAGATCATCCTCTCGTCCTGCAACATCGTGGACGACGTCGAGCACTGCATGAAGGCCAACACGTCCCCCCACCTGGCCGAGCAGCAGGTCGGCAACCGCGACTTCGTCGACGGCACCCTGTACGACGTCCTCACCGGCAAGACCACCCCGCCCGCCGACAAGCCGGTCGTCTTCTCCCCCTTCGGCCTGGGCGTCCTGGACCTGGCCGTCGCCCGCTACGTCTACAACGAGGTCACCGCCTCCGGCACCCTCCACACCGTCCCGGGCTTCTTCCACGACCTCAGCCGCTACGGCTGACCCGCGGCTCCAGGGCTCGTCGTCATCGAAGACGTCCGGCTCCACCGGCACGAACGTGCCGTCCGGGATCACGCGCTCGGTCCGCTCCGCGTCGGCGGCCGGAAGTAGTAACCGAGCCTGACGCCACCAGCGTACGATCCCGGTCGCGGGCCGGGGGGGACACGCCCCGGTCAGTGCCATGCCTTTCCGTTCACGGGCTTCAGGTGCCCCGGGCAGGCCGGTGCCGACTACCGTCCCGGTGAGCTGTGCGGCGGGTTCTTGCCGATCTCTCCGAGATGGGTGTGCCTGAACGAGTCCGGCAGCTTCAGTCCGTACCCCAAGGCGCGGTCGACGCCGACGTGGAAGGCCCACGCGCAGGCGAGCAGTCCGGCCGCCGTCGAGGTACCCGAGGACACCGGCTCGGCGGCGAGCGCGACCAGCCCCGCCAAGGCCGGGAACGCGTAGTTGTGGACCGCGTTGTAGGTCGCGGCGCCGGCGGCGGTCGATCGCACGTATCCCAGCATCGAGAGGTCGAACGCGAGGAACGCCGCAAAGATCACCCACCACCATCCGGGATACAGCATGACGGCCGCGACGAGGGCGATGAGGGCCACTCCCCCTGCCTCGACCCGTTGAGTGACGTGTATCTGTCTGGTCATCGGTCCGCCAGGAAGGCGTGCAGGACGCTGTTGACCTCGTCGGCGTGCGTCCAGAGCAGTCCGTGCGGTGCTCCTACGATCTCGACGTACTCGGCGTCGGGGAGAAGCGTGCGGAAGCGCTCCCATCTGTGGCCGTTCTGGGGGTAGCCGTGGATGAGGACGACGGGCTGACCCGTTCCCTGCTCCTCGTGGTAGATCTCGATCGGGGTGCTGTTCTCTTCTCCGACGTTGATGAATCCCATGATGCGTTCCTTCCTGGTTGACGTGTTGTTGTGAATCAGCGCAAGGCGATGACACCGCCGACGTGGCCGCTCATGGCAGGGACCACGCACAGGTCGTCGTCGGCGGCGCTTGGCCCGGCTCCGCGGTCGTTGGTGATGCTGCCGATGAGCTCGGGTGCGGCGTCCCCCGCGGCGGTGGAGCGCAGCGCTTGAGGAAGAGCCAGCCGGGTCCGGAAGATCTGGATCAGCTCGCTGCGGGCGATCTCGAGCATGGCGGTCGTCCCTTCTAGGCGACGGGTGTCGTCATCCGGTCCCTGCGGCCGACCGGGGAGGCTTGGCGGGCCGGTCGGCGCCGGTCTCGCCGCGCTAGCATCAGGCTCGGGCATGACCGGGCGCCCTCGCGTCGGTGGAAATCCCTGATGTCGTGCCCGGTGGGTCCGCTCAGCACTGGGCCGGGCCTGGCCGAGTTTGTGCGTGTCGGCGACGATGACGCAGTCCTCGTGCGCCGGGCTGGAGAGGAACAGGTGGTGTTCGGAGCCCTCCACCAGTTGAGCACGCCACTCCTGGAACGGCTGGACGCATTGCCCGGGCCCCAGCAGACCGCCCTGCGGGTGGCGTTCGGGCAGGAGGCCGGTGCTGCGCCGGATCCCGCTCGTTCGCCGGATTGCCCGAGCTCCGGCTGAGCGGGCTGACTGAGAGCGCTGCGCGGGCGCTGCTGGCCGCCGCGGTCCCGGCACCGCTCGATGACGGTGTGCGCGACCGGGTCGTCGCCGAGGCGCGCGGCAACCCGCTCGCGCTGTTGGAACTGCCTCGGAGCGCTCCGCCCATGCGTCTGGCCGGCGGCTTCGAGCTGCCGGACGCCCTGAGCGTGCCGCGCCGCGTCGAGGACGGCTTCCGGCGCCGCTCGGAGGGCCTCGCGGCCCGCTCGCGAGCCCTGATCACGGCGGGTCCCGCCGCCGAGGAGCACTATCTCGAGGGGGTCGGACAACTCGGCGCAAGCACGATGGTCGGCCATCTCGCCCGCACCCACCTCGTCTACGGCGAGTGGCTGCGCCGGGAACGCCGGCGCCAGGACGCCCGCGAGCAGCTCCGCATCGCGCATGAGCTCCTGGTGAACATGGGGGCGGAGGCGTTCGCCGCCCGCGCCGCCCGTGAGCTGCGCGCCACCGGCGGGCACCCGCGCAAACGCACCGCCCAGCCCACCGACGCCCTCACTCCGCATGAGCTGCAGATCGCGCGGCTGGTGGTCACCGGGGCGACCTCACGCGAAGTGGCCGCGCGGCTGTTCCTCAGTCCCCGCACGGTCGAGGCCCACCTGCGCAGCATCTTCCGCAAGCTCGACATCACCTCGCGTCGACAGCTGAAGGACCTGCGGCTCACCTGAAGGCCGTCGACACGCGGCAGGCATGGTCGAGGACCCCGGGTCGCCGTCGCCGCCGGGCAACGGGTCCCCGCAAGCCGGCTGACCATCCGATCGGTCCCACCTACCTAAACCACCCCCGGTCTGTCGGCATCAGGGACGTTCACCGACGCGAAGCGTCCGCCCTGCGCAGCAGCATCACCACTGAGACGAACCGCCGACCAGGAGGTGCGAGCATGACGAGGGAACTCACCGCGACCGGACGGGGGTGGCCCCGGCTGCGGGTCGACGACTGGACCGAGACCCGCGACACCCTGCACATGTGGACCCAGATCGTCGGCAAGATCCGGCTGTCGCGAGCACCGCTGGTCAACCATTGGTGGCAGGTCACCCTGTACGTCACCCCGCGGGGCCTGACCACCGGCAGCATCCCCGACGGCAACGGCCTCTTCGAGATCGAGTTCGACTTCGTCGGCCACCGGCTGGCCGTCCGCAGGAGCGACGGAGGCGCCGAGACCGTCCGGCTCGAGCCGAAGCCGGTGGCCCAGTTCCACCGGGAGACTCTGGCGGCGCTGAGCCGGCTGGGCATCCAGGTCGAGATCCAGGACCGTCCCAACGAGGTCGACCCGGCGATCCCGTTCGCCGAGGACACCGAGCACACCTCCTACGACCCCGAGGCCGCGCGCCTGTTCTGGGGTCAGTTGGTCCAGGCCCACCGGGTGTTCGGCGAGTTCCGATCCCATTTCGTCGGGAAGGTCAGCCCCGTGCACTTCTTCTGGGGCGCGATGGACCTGGCCTGCACCCGGTTCTCCGGGCGGCCGGCGCCCGAGCATCCCGGCGGAGCCCCCAACTGCGGGGACTGGGTGATGGTGGAGGGCTACTCACGTGAGCTGAGCAGCTGCGGCTTCTGGCCCGGTGGAGGAGAGGAGGGCGCCTTCTACGCCTACGCCTACCCCGAACCCGACGGGTTCGCCGAGTACCGGGTCGGGCCCGAGGCGGCCTACTACAGCACCGCGAACGGCCAGTTCCTGCTGCCCTACGAAGCGGTGCGCACCGCCGAGGACCCCGACCGGGCGCTGCTGGAGTTCCTGCACAGCACCTACGAGGCCGCCGCCGAGCGCGCCAACTGGGACCGGGCGAGTCTCGATGACGACCCCGCCCGGTGGCAGGACCGGCAGCGGCAACACTGACCCATCCGCTCGATATGGGAGTCCCGGCACGACCAAAGGTCCAACGACACCGAGCAAAGGAGCATGCTGATGGCCACCCCAGCGACCTACGACAACCTGCCCGCCCCCGTCGAGGGGCTGATCCTCACCCACTTCCTCACCGTCCGCGACGTCGCCACCTCCCGGGACTTCTACGCCGACATCTTCGGCGGCGAGGTGGTGCTGGACGAGAACCCGGGGATCGTGAAGATCGCCAACAGCTGGATCATCATGAACCCCGGCGGCGGACCCACCCCGGACAAGCCGGACATCAGCCTGGCCGCCCCAGCCGCCCCGCAGCCCGGCGACACCGTGTCCAGCTTCCTCAACGTCCGCGTCGCCGACATCGGGGCCTTCTACGCCCAGGCCACCGCCAAGGGCGCCGAGTTCCTCACCGAGCCCCTGGACCGAAAGGCCGAGCTCCGCTGCTACCTGCGCGACCCCGACGGCTACCTGATCGAGATCGGCCAGGCCACCGGCATGCTCGAAGGAGTCTTCGCCGACCCGCCGGCCGACTCCGGACAGTAGACCCACACGGGCGTTACCTGCCCCCATGGCCGGCCGGCGCGACGACGCCGAGCAACCCACCACCCACCCGCCACCACGGAAGGCCGAGACCGATGAGCAACGACGACACGAGCGACGGCGCCGCCGGCGACACGCGCGACCGCGCCACCCAGGCCGCCGAGCTGGGGTGCGCGGCACTGGTGGACGCGATGGGCAGGGTCCACGGCCACCGGGCGCACATCCTCGCGCTGAGCAGCCCCGACCCGGCTCGACCACTGTTCGGGCCGGCCTCCACCCTCGCCTACATGCCGTACCGCGACGACCTACCCCAGACCGAGACCGGATTCGCCGAGCTGTTCTACCAGGCCGTCGGCGCACAGCCGCAGGGACGAGTGCTGGTGCTCTCCAGCGGCGGCTACCCCGACGCATCCCTCGGAGGCGGCACCAAGCTCTCCCGCGGCGACCACCAGCAGATCGCGGGAGTCCTCGCCGACGGGCGACTCCGCGACTTCACCCAACTGCGCGACTACCGGTTCTCCACCTGGTGCCGCGGCGAGGCGACCCGGTGGGGTGGGGACACCGTGATGCCCTACGCGGCAGGCGCCGCCGTCGAGATCGCCGGCGTCACGATCACCCCCGGCGACTACATCTACGCCGACACCGCCGGTGCAGTCGTGATCCCCGCCGTCAGCATCGACCGGGTCCTGGCCGAAGCACACGCCGTCGAGGCCGAGGACGCCCGGGACTCCGAAGAGATCCGAACCGAGAAGAGTGAAGGAACCACACCTCCTGTAAGTTCCGCCCCAGTACCACCATGAACTGAAGAACACTCGCACCCCGTCGGCCCCGGCGTGATCGTCACGCGGTGATGCGACCTGCGTATGGACGGGCGGCCTCGTGCCCGTCCCTTGACCCGGCCACAGCAAACACGACCAGCGCTGCGACCCGTACGGGCCGGCCACGTCCATCGTCGCCAGAGCCCAGGTGGAACATTAGTGGTATAAACGGCGGATGGTGGCGGAACAAGAGCTTCGTGGGCGCATCGAACGCATTAGCCTCGATCTTTCACCGGGGCGGTTGGGTCGCGGAGCGCCCCAACCGCCTCTTCGTTTTCAGCGGCGGGTCATTCGTCGGGCCCGACTGTCGCGTCGGGTGGGCGGGGTTC
>NZ_SMKK01000536.1 GCF_004348425.1 Actinomadura sp. 7K507 | reverse complement strand
GGCGGGCCGGGAGGACGCCGTGTCGTTCACGCGTCCACGCTACAAGCGGGTGAACTGCGGCGTTACTGACGAAAGTCAGGGGTGCGGCCGGGGCCGGTTCGTCGCCCGCCGCACGGTCACGATCTTGGGTGCGGTGTGTGGGCGGTGTGCGGCTGAACTACGGTTGGGCCGTGACAGCGACCCCGGCCCGGCGCAGCGGGCGCGTCGCCGTCCGCGTGGCCCGCGCCGTGCGTGCGGAGCGGTGGCCGCGCGGGCAGGCGGCCGACACCCTGTTCGCGGTCGCCGCGCTGGCGGTGACGCTGCTGATGAGCGTGTCCGCCGAGAAGCCCGGGGACCGCGGGCTGTGGCCGGGCGGGCTCGCGCTGATCGCGGTGGCCACGCTGGCGCTGGCGGCGCGGCGGCGGCATCCGGTGGCGGTGCTGGTGATCTGTGTGGCCGCGCCGCCGCTGTACTACCCGATGGGGTATCCGGACGGGCCGGTCGTGCTGGTGCTGTGGGTGGCGCTGTTCACCGCGGCCGTGGAGTGCCGGCTGGCGGTGTCGCTGGGTGCGGTGATCGTGGTGAACGCCGGGTTCCTCGGCGCGGCGGTGATCGACGGTGACGGCGGCGGCGACGCGCAGGCGATCGTGGACGCGCGGGGCGTGGCGTCGCTGTCGATGGGGCTGCTGCTCACCGTGGCGCTGGGTCAGTACGTGCGCAGCCGGCGGGACCGGGCCGAGGCCGCCGAGCGGCGCGCCGCGGAGGCCGAGCGGGACCGGGAGGCCGAGGCGCGGCGCCGTGCCACCGCCGAGCGGCTGCGCATCGCGCGGGAGCTGCACGACGTGCTGGCGCACCAGATCTCGCTGATCAACGTGCAGGCGGGTGCGGCGCTGCACCGCCGCGACGACGCGGATCGCGCGGACGCGGACCGCGCGTACGCGGCGCTGGAGGCGATCAAGTCGGCCAGCAAGGACACGCTGCGGGAGCTGCGCGGGGTGCTGGGCGTTCTGCGGCAGGCCGACGCCGAGGACCCGGCCGGGGCGGTGCCGTCGCCGTCGCTGGACCGGGTCGGTGTCCTGCTGGAGCAGGCGGCCGCCGCGGGGCTGACCGTCCGCAGGGCCGGCGACCTTGCCCGGCCCCCCGGCGGATCCCCCGGGGAC
>NZ_SMKK01000535.1 GCF_004348425.1 Actinomadura sp. 7K507 | reverse complement strand
GTGGGGGCCAGTTGGTGGGTGGTTCTGCTCGGTGTGCCTCTCGCCGTTCTGTCGGCCCGTACCGGGTTCCTCGGTCATGACGCCGGGCACCGGCAGATCGCCCGCAGCGCCCGCGCGAACCGGTGGCTGGGGCTGCTGCTGGGCAATCTGGTGCTGGGGATGGGGAATGGCTGGTGGAGCGACAAGCACAACCGGCATCACGCCAATCCCAACCATGTCGGGAAGGACCCGGATGTGGGTGAGGGCGTCCTGGCGTGGACGGAGGACCAGGCCGGGCGGCAGCGCGGAGTTCTGCGGTGGTTGGCGCGGCATCAGGCGGGGATGTTCTTCCCGCTGCTGACGCTGGAGGGCCTCAACCTGAAGGTGGGCAGCCTGCTGTTCCTGCGGGGGCGTCCGCGCCGTGACCAGGTGATCGAGGGCGGTCTGCTGGTCGCGCACGCCGTGGGGTATCTGGTGCTGGCGTTCACGCTGCTGCCGCCGCTGCAGGCGCTGGCGCTGATGGCGGTGCAGCACGCGCTGTTCGGCGTGCATCTGGGGGCGGTGTTCGCGCCGAACCACAAGGGGATGGCGATGCCGGAGCCGGGGGAGCGGTGGGACCATCTGCGCCGGCAGGTGCTCACGTCGCGGAACGTGCGCGGTGGGCCGGTGACGGACTGGTTCATGGGCGGGCTGAACTACCAGATCGAGCATCACCTGTTCCCGGGGATGCCGCGCTGCAGTCTGCGCCGGGTGCGGCCGCTGGTGCGTGAGCACTGCGAGGCGGTCGGTGTGCCTTACACGGAGACGGGGATGGTGGAGTCGTACCGGCAGGCGCTGGGGCACTTGCGTGAGGTGGGGGAGCCGCTGCGGTAGGGCCCTGGTGCGGGGATAGGCTCCGGCCATGCCGGAGGGACATACCGTTCATCGTCTGGCCGCCGAGCATCTGCGGATGTTCGGCGGCCGTCGTGTCGCCGCGTCGAGTCCGCAGGGTCGTTTCGCCGAGGGGGCGGCGTGGTTGGACGGGCGTGTGCTGGTGGTGGGGGACGCGCACGGTAAGCATCTGCTGCTGGGGTTCGACGATGAGCGGGTGTTGCATGTTCACCTGGGCATTTATGGCAAGTACGTGTTCGGGGCGGGGCCTGCGCCGGAGCCGGTGGGGGC
>NZ_SMKK01000534.1 GCF_004348425.1 Actinomadura sp. 7K507 | reverse complement strand
CTACGGGCAGCCGCCCCCGGCCGCCCCCGCCCGGACGAACAGGTTCGCGATCGCCGCGCTGGTCACCGGAGTCCTCGGCCTGGTCCTGCTCGCGGTGGGCTTCGCCATCGCCGCGCTCCTGCAGGCCGGGGGCCGCGGAGAGAAGGGCAAGGGCCTGGCCATCGGCGGCCTCGTCGCGTCCTCCGTATGGATCGTGGGAGGGCTGGCCGCCGTCATCGTCGCCGCGGGTTCGGTCACCTCCGTCGACCGCGACGAGTCGGGGGAGGTCACCGGCGAGGACCGGGTGGTCCTCGTGAATCTGCGGGCCGGTGACTGCTTCACCGGGTTCGAAGAGGAGACCACCAAGGTCCTCGTGACGGCGCTGCCCTGCGCGCGGCCACATGACGGCGAGGTCATCGCCAAGCTGAAACTGCCCGGCGACGAGTACCCCGGCGACAAGGAGATCACCGAGCAGACGGACGAGGCCTGCTTCCAGAAGAGCCTCCACCTGCAGAGAAGCCGGTACATCAAGAACCTGGAGCCCTACAACCTCTGGCCCGACCGGACCGGCTGGGACGCCGGCGACCGCGAGGTGATCTGCCTGGTGCGCTACACCGGCGGAACGCTCACCACATCCATCGGCCAGACCCTGGACCCGAGCCTGAAACTCTGGGACGAGCTGGCCCCCGGGGACTGCCTCGGAAAGTGGGACGAGGAGGAGCTCGCGCAGCGCACCGTCTCCTGCACCGGGCCGTACTGGATCCAGGTGTACGCGAACTTCAAGCTGGGAGCGGGCCCGTACCCAGGGGAGAAGGCGGCAGAGCGCGGCGCGCGGCGCGGCTGCGAGCAGCGGGCGGCGAAGCTCTTCCGCGGCCACCGGTCACCGGACCTGACGTGGTGGCTGTACCCCGAGAAGGTCGAATGGGAGGCCGGGAACCGCACCGCCGTCTGCTTCGGCGAAAGCCAGGACCGCCCGCTGAGGAAGCCGATGCTCCCCCGCTGACCCGCACCACGGCACCCACCGCACCACCGTGCCGCCGGTGCCCTGGGCGGGCGCCGACGGCACGGGGGTGACGCGCGGTGGTGTAGGCCGTGTTTAGAAAGGTGTCGGCGAGCATGGGCCGGGGTCCTGTCGAGGCCGCCGCCTCGGTGGTGGGTGGGTG
>NZ_SMKK01000533.1 GCF_004348425.1 Actinomadura sp. 7K507 | reverse complement strand
GGCCGGGGCGGTGCGGCGGGTCAGACCGCCGACTGGGCGGGCACGCCGCGCAGGTGGATCCAGCCTTCGGTCTTGAGCTTCTTCACCCGGCAGCTGATGGGCTCGTACTCGGCGGGGTTCACGTAGCCGGCGCCGTGGGTGATGACGGACTCGAAGACGAACTGCGACGCGATGAAGCCGAGGTCGGCGCCGGTCGCGGCGAGGCGTTCCTTGAGGGGGCGCGCGTCCAGGAGCCGCGCCGTGTGGATGAGGGCGAAGCCGGTCACGCCCGGCGGGTCGGGCATCACGGGCCCGACGTCGGCCGCGACCCTGAGCTGGATGTGGACGGCGCTGCTCGACCGCTGGTTGTGGCGGCGCAGCCGGACGGCGAGGGCGGCGATCATGGGGTCGACGACGGTGGCGGTCGGTACCTCGGGAGGCACGACGATCAGCGCACCGTCGCCGCGGTCCTCGGTGTGGCAGGCCTGCCAGGGGACCAGCGACTCCTCGAACGCCTCGCGCAGGACGGCGTACATGGCGCGCCGCATTTCGAGGCGGTCCACGTCGTTGCGGTGGGGCGCGCTGAACCCGACGATGTCGGTGTAGACGATCGTGCAGTTCGGTCCCGGCCAGGACGGGCCGGCCGGGACCGGCATGGGCTGCGTCGGCGCCGCATGCGGCGGGACACCGGCGGCCGTTCCCGGGGGGCCCGGCCAGGCCGCACCACCCGACACCCGCCCTGTGTACGCCGATCCGCCGGCGGCCGCGGGGTCCGGCACGTAACCCATCTGCGGGTAACCCACCGGCGCCGGCCCGGCCCCGTAGACCTGCCTGGACGTCAGGTGGGGCTGTGCCGGGGGCGCGTAGGCCTGCGTGGACGTCGGGTTGGCCTGTGCTGGGACCGCGTAGGGCTGCGTGGACGTCAAGTGGGGCGGCGCTGGTGCTGCGTCCGGCCGTGTCGAAGTCGTGTAGCTCTGCGCTGAGGTGGTGTAGGGCGGCGCGGATGTCAGGTGGGGCGCCGCGGGCGTCGTGTTGGGCTGTGCCGGGGGCATGTAGGGCGGCGCGGACGTCAGGTGGGGTGGTGCTGGGGCTGCGTCTGGGCGCGTCGTGGTCGCGTAGTACTGCGTCGGCGCCGGGGCCGGGGCTGGCGCCGCGTAGGGCGGCGCGGGGGCCAGGTAGGGC
>NZ_SMKK01000532.1 GCF_004348425.1 Actinomadura sp. 7K507 | reverse complement strand
GCGGCCGGGCCGGTGGTCAGGGGGCGTGTGGTGACGGTGGTGACGGTGGCCACCGGTGCCCCGGTGGTGTCGGTGATGTGCAGGGTCTGCGGGTCGGGGAGATGGACGCGCAGCGCGGTCGCGCCGGTGGCGTGCAACCCGATGCCGCTCCAGCTGAACGGCACCGCCACCCCCAGACCCGAGCCGGAGCCGCTGCCGCTGGTGCCGGTGTCGGTGCTGTCGGTGTCGGTGCCGCTGTCGGTGCTGCCGGTGTTGGTGTCGGTGTTGGTGTTGGTGTGTAGGAAGGCTGTGTGTAGTGCGGCGTCCAGCAGTGCGGGGTGGATGCCGTACCCGCCCACTTCCAGGCCGGTGACCGCGATCTCGGCGAAGACCTCCCCGCCGCGCCGCCAGGCCGTCTGCAGGCCCTGGAAGGACGGGCCGTAGGCGAGTCCCTGATCGGCCAGCCGATCGTAGAACTCCGCCACCGGCACCGCGACGGCCCCCTCGGGCGGCCACACCCCCGCACCGGCCCGCACCTGGACAGCGTTGAGACCCACCGTCCCGGTCGCATGCACCGTCCACAGTGACTCGGCGCTGCCCTCGGGACGGGAATGGACCTCCACCGCACGGTGACCGGCCTCGTCCGGCCCGGCCACGGTGACCTGGATCGCGGCGCCCTGATCAGGCGACAGCACCAGCGGATGGTGCAAGGTGAGTTCCTCGATCGTGGGACAGCCGACCTGATCACCGGCGAACAACGCCAGTTCCACGAACGCGGTGCCGGGCAGCAGCACCGTTCCGGTGACGGTGTGGTCGGCCAGCCAGGGATGAGCGTCCAACGACAAGCGCCCGGTCCAAGCCACACCATCGCTGCCGGGCAGCGCCACCATCGCCGCCAGCAACGGATGATCGGCGTTCTGCTGCCCCGCCGCTGCCGGATCAGCCGGGACAGCGACCGAATCAAGCCAGAACCGCTGCCGCTGGAAGGCGTAGGTCGGCAGGTCGACCCGCCGGGCACCGGGGAACAGCGCCGCCCAGTCAACCGGAACACCGCGGGTGTACAGCTCCCCGACCGCCGACAGCAGTTGGCGGGGCTGGTCGCGGTCACGGCGCTGGACGGCTATGAACTCCGCCTCGTCGCCGGGGTCGGCGGTGGCGGTCAGCGCGGCGTCGGGTCCGATTTCCAGGAAGG
>NZ_SMKK01000531.1 GCF_004348425.1 Actinomadura sp. 7K507 | reverse complement strand
GCTCAAGGACATCCTGCTGTACGGGGTGCTGGCCTTCCCCGTCACCGTCGACATGATCTCGCCGCTGGAGCCCCACGCCCTCTCATGGTGGCTGCAAGCGGCCGGCCTCACCATCCTGGCCGCCGCGGTCGCGGTGTGCCGCACCTGGCCCACCGCGGCGCTCCTCACCGCCACCGCGCTGACCGGCCTGCACGGCAACTTCGTGTTCGCCATGCCCGTCCTGGCCTACCTGACCGGACGGCGGACCACCCGCGCGCAGCCGCTGCTGTGGGGGTTCACCGCCGTGTTCGTCGCCGGCGCGCTCCTGTCGGTCGCCCGCGGCCTGGCCGTCACCGCCTGGTTCCCCTCCACCGTCTGGCTGGTGCTGCTGGGCGTCCTGCCCTGGCTGACGGGCCGCTACTGGCGCCAATACCAGGAACTCCTGCACGCCGGCTGGGAACGCGCCGAGCACCTGGAGCACGAGCAGCGCATCACCGCCGAGCGGGAACGGCTCCGCGAACGCGCCCGCATCGCCCAGGACATGCACGACTCCCTCGGCCACGAACTCGCCCTCATGGCCGTCCGCGCCGGAGCCCTGCAGGTCGCGCCCGGGCTGGACGGCCGGCACCGCGACGCCGCCGCCCAGCTGCGCGCCGGAGCGGCCCAGGCCACCGACCGGCTCCGCGAGATCATCGGCGTCCTGCGCGACGACACCGCCACCGGCGGCCCCTTCCCGGACGGCACGGCCACCGGCGCCACGGCGGCGAGCGCGGCGGCGATGGCGCGGCCCGCCCGCGAGAGCATCCCCGACCTCGTCGAACGCGCCCGCGCGTCCGGCATCCCGGTCCGCCTCGCCGGCGGCGCCGACGAGGACGGGGACGGGGACGCCGCCGACCTGCCGGACCTGCCCCCGATGGTCGCGCTCGCCGCCCACCGCGTCGTCCAGGAGGCCGTCACCAACGCCGCCAAGCACGCCCCGGGCGCCGCCGTCACCGTCCACCTGACCCACCGCACCGAACCCGCCGGGCAGGACGGGCGGGGCGGCCTGGTGACGGTCACGGTCACCAACGAGGCCCCGCCCGGCGGGACGCCGCCGCTGCCGTCCGGCGGCCGCGGACTGACCGGCCTGACCGAACGGGTCCGCCTCATCGGCGGAGCCCTGCACGCCGGCCCCACCCCGGCGGGCGGCTTCCAGGTCACCGCCGACC
>NZ_SMKK01000530.1 GCF_004348425.1 Actinomadura sp. 7K507 | reverse complement strand
CGCTTGCGGCGGGACTTGATCGCGGCGCGTTCCGCGGCGGCGACGGGGGCGGGGGCCTCGGCGCGGCGCCAGACGCGGGCGACGATGACGACCTCGCGGGGTTCCCTGATCGGGGTCAGGCGGCACCAGGTGCGGGGCTCGGAGAGGTAGCGGCCCTGGGAGAGCAGCAGTTCGGTGAGCCGCTTGCCCTCGATGACGGGACGGGTCGCCAGCCAGGTCAGCACGCCCGGCGGGACGATGTACAGGACGTGCCAGGGGGATTCGAAGGGGATCCCGACGAGCCTGAGCAGGACGATCCAGGGCACGAACACGCCGAGGAAGACACCGATCTGGACGAGCGGCAGCGGCATGGGCAGCCGCAGGTCGTACAGCTTGTACAGCCGCTTCTCGATCCGCCAGATGTTCGTGTACGTGGGTAGATCCACGCCCCTACTCCCCTAACTGCGCGAGCACGGGTCCGCCTGCCGGTCTCCGGTCAGGTGACGTCCACGCCGAGGGCCGTGGCTATCGCCTTGGCCGTGGTCTCGATGATGTTGGGTACGTAGAAGACCACCCCGATTCCGATCGCGAGCAGGATGAATTGCACGAAACGCGTGATTTCGCGGGTGAACAGGAAGAAGATCGCCACAATGGAGACGATCACCAGGAACAGCGGACCGAATATCTGCCGCAGCCAGTCGGCGAGCTGGTCGGTCTTCAGTTCGTCACCGGGTGCCGCAAGGACTTCATAGGGAATCGACGCGATAATTTGCTGCAACATCAGCGTCTACCTTCCTTGGACGGCGAATTCATTGGGGGATGGATCGCACAAATCAAGGCCTCTCATGATGGGTTCGGTCGCGTGGTCCCGCGAATGTCTCGGACGAGCCACTTGTCGCCCCTCTTCACCATGGCGAGCCGGTAGGTCTGGTCCAGCTCACCGCCGCCGCCCGCGGCGGGCTGCCATGCGACGGTCGCGGTGATGGTGCGCTCACCCGCGGGTCCCTTCGGCGCGACGACCTCCTTGACCTGCATGAATTTCACGGAGTTGGCCAGTCCGACGATGGTCGTCCCGTCGGAGAAGCGCGACAGGGCCTCCTGGTTGCCGGTCGCGTACTCCTGGAAGAAGGTGCCGAGGAAGGGCTGGAGTTCGCTTTCGAGCGCGGAGTCGCGGTCTGGTGCGCCGTCCTGGGGAAGCTGCGCCTTGGTGGGCGGGGGAAGTATGGCGG
>NZ_SMKK01000529.1 GCF_004348425.1 Actinomadura sp. 7K507 | reverse complement strand
CCCCCGTCACTCACCGCGCTCCATCCACGCGCGGCCCCCGACACCCGGCCGGCCGGTGAGGCGATCGAGGTCCTCGTCCCGACCGCGCCGATGCTGGCCGATCCCCTCGGCGTGCAGCGGGCGCTGCGGCCGCTGAAGCGCCGCGTCCCGTCCAGGCACCGCGTCGAGCTAGACGAGGACGCGACGGCGGCGCGCATCGCGGACACCCGCCTGTGGACGCCCGTCCTCGTCCCGTCACCCGAACGCTGGCTCAGCCTCAGCCTGGTCGTCGACACCGGCCCGACCATGCGGCTGTGGCGGCCCCTCGCCCGCGAACTGGCGGAGGCGATGCTCAGGCAGGGCGCCTTCCAGGACGTCCACCTCAGCTACCTCGGCACCACGGGACGCATCGCCTCGACCCCCGACGCCCCGCCCCGGGACCCGGGCACGCTCCTGGACGGGTCCGGACGCCAGGCCGTGCTGGTCCTCAGCGACTGCTCCGGCCCGCACTGGTGGGACGGACGCGCCGCCCAGGCCGTCCGGAGGTGGGCCCAGGCGGGCCCGACCGCGATCCTCCAGCCCCTCGCCGAGCGCCTCTGGCGACGGACCGCCGCCCCGGCCTCACCGGGCCTCGCCGTCCTGCCCCGGCCGGGCGCCCCGAACACCGACCTGCGGTTCACCCCGTACGACGGCGCCGTTGCGCCCGGCGTGCCCGTCCCCGTCCTGGAGGTGGCGCCCCGCTGGTTCGGCGCGTGGGCGCGGCTGGTCTCCGGCTCGGAGCCGCAGCCCGCCGCCGTCGCGACGCTCCCGTCCCGCCCGTCCGGGACGGCTCCAATCGCCCGCGAGCGCGAACTGCCGGTCGTGGAGCGCGTCCGCCGCTTCCTCGCCACGGCCTCCCCGGACGCCGCCGAACTCGCCGCGCACGTCGCCGTGTCCGTCCCGTCCCTGCCGGTCATGCGGCTCATCCAGCACCGGATCCTGGGCGGCTCGGGCCCCGGGCAGCTCGCCGAAGTCCTGCTCAGCGGCCTCCTGCGACCCGCCGACGGCGCGCGCTACGAGTTCGTCCCCGGCGCCCGCGAAGCCCTTCTCGACACCCTCCCGCGCCCCGAGGCCCTGCACACCCGGCACGTCCTCGAAGCCGTCTCCGCCGAGATCGAACGCCGCGCCGGCACCTCCGCCGAAACCTTCCGCGCCCTCCTCCCCGCCGAAGGCGGCCCGATCGCCCTCACCGCCGACACCGACCACTTCGCCCTCCTCACC
>NZ_SMKK01000528.1 GCF_004348425.1 Actinomadura sp. 7K507 | reverse complement strand
AGCCCGCCCACCCCGGCCACGACCTTCCAGGACGGAATGAACCGCCGCCAGCCCGTCTCCCGCGACCGCAGATGATCGATGAAGGTCGTCTTCTTCGGCGGCCCGGGCCGCCCAGGCCCACCGGGACCACCCGGCCCAGCGGGACCACCGGGACCACCGGGCCGTCCAGGGCCGGGCCCACCTGGCCCGCCGGGCGCACCCGGCCCACCGGAGCGATTGGCCGCCCGGACACCGCCACCGCGGAACTTCGCGGTGACCTTCGATCCGAGCTCTTGCCCCGCCTTCCCCAGCTCGCCGAGCTTGTCCTTGACCCCGGGCTTCGCGCCCGCCGCACCGATCCCGGCACCAGCGGCCCCGAAAGCCCCGGGCGCACTCCCCATGCCAGGCGCACCAGGCGCTCCACCGGGGGGCACGCCGCCCATTCCATGCCCACTGGGCGCATTCCCGGCCCCAGGCCGCCGGGGCACAACCGCACCACCGGGACCGGGACCACCGCCGGGACCACCGGGCATCGCCGATCCGGGCCTGCCAGGCCCGCCCGCCGCACCGATACCTCCGGCCGCACCGGCACCGCTCGATCCGAACCCACCAGGGTCGCGCGGTCCGCCCCGGCCATCCGAACCGCTCGGGCCACCGCCCGTGCCGGGCCCGCCCGGGGCCCCGGCGCCACGTCCGATCCCCGGGTCGTTCAACGCGGCGGAACGGCCGGTCGGCCCGAAGCCGCCGGCGTCACCGCGCCCACCCGGGCCACTCGACGCTCCGGGGAGCCCGGCGTCCGACGGGATGGCCGGTCCGGGCGCGGTCGGCGCCGCGCCAGGGTCACCGAGAGGATCAGAGCCACCCGGCCCACCGGACGAACCGGCCCCTCCTCCGGGCATACGCCCGCCCGAACGTCCGGCCAGGCCAGGACCGCTCAGGGGGTCGTTCAACGGGTTGGGGGCACCCGGCGATCCATACCCACCGGACATACCGCTGCCGCCCGGCGCGCTCGAACCAGCCGCGCCCGAACCACCGAGGTCTCCCGGGGCGCGCGAACGTCCAGCCGAGCCAGGGCCGCTCAGAGGGTCGTTCAGGGGGTCGGCGCCACCCGGGCCGCCCGATCCGCCGAATCCCCCGGAATAGCCAGATCCCCCGGACATGCCCCCGCCGCTCGGCGCGCTCGGGCCGCCGCTCAGGGCACCGGGTGCTCCCGGGCTGCTCGAACCTCCGGACAGGCCGGAGCCGCTCGGCGTACCGGGCCCCGGGTGACCTGCCGGAGGGGCAGGAAGGGACGGGTCCGAG
>NZ_SMKK01000527.1 GCF_004348425.1 Actinomadura sp. 7K507 | reverse complement strand
TGAGCTTCCCCCCGTTGCACGGACACCCGAGGTGAGGTCACTCGACGGCGTCTGAGGGCAGGTTGAGCCCTTCGAACGTGACGGGGCTATGCATCCCAATACTGGAATGCCGCCTGTATGGATTATACCAGCACTCAAGCCATTCGAAAACAGCGCCGGCAAGTTCTTCTCGGGTCTTCCAGGTGCGGCTGTCGAGCAACTCCAGCTGCATAGTTCCCCAGAACGACTCCATCATTGAATTGTCGTAGCAATCACCGACCGTGCCCATCGAGCCGAGCAGCCCGGCATCCCGTAGACGCTTCCCGAACGCCCAGGATGTGTATTGAGTGCCGTGATCGGAATGCAGGATTGTGGAGCCGGTCGGCGGGCTGCGCCGTGTCACGGCCATCGCCAGGGCGTTGACGACGAGATCGGTGTCCTGCCGGGCGCCGATGGACCAGCCGATGATCCGCCGCGAATAGGCGTCCATGACCGCTGCGCAGTACAATTTCCCTTCTCCTGTCGGGTGCTCGGTTATATCGGTCAGCCAGAGCCGGTCCGGGCCGGCGACATCGAAGCGGCGCTGTACCAGGTCTTCCTCGGTCGCCTGATGCACCAGGTTGCGGCGGCCCTTACGCCGGTAGACGCCCTGCAGGCCGGCGTGGCGCATCAACCGCTCGACCCGTTTGCGGTTGACCTGCTCACCCAGCCCCAGCGTCAGTTCCGCGTGCACACGAGGCGAGCCGTAACTGCCCCGGGAATCGGCATGGATTTCGCGGATCATCTTCGTCAGTTCCTTGTTCCGCAGCGCGCGGGGCGGCTCGGTCCGGCCGAGCCAGTCGTAATATCCCGACGTGGAGACGTTCAGTACTCGGCAGGCCACCGCGACCGGGATGGAGTCGGCGGCGAGTTCGCGGACCAGCGAGTAGATTACTTTGGGAGCACGTTTTCCCGGGCGAAGTACGCGGCCGCCCGTTTGAGGATCTCGTTCTCGGTCTCCAGTTGCCGGTTGCGCCGTCGCAGCTCGGCCAGTTCCTTCTTCTCCGCGGTGGTCAGGCGGTCACTGCCGCCCTTCTCTCCTGCGCCTTTGTCGTCGGTATTGGCCTGGTTCACCCAGTTCTGCAGGCAGGACCGGCTGACGCCCAGATCCTTGGCCAGCTGGACCATGGACTTATCGCCCTGGCGGGCCAGCTCGACCGCGCGGCGGCGGAACTCGGGCGGGTGTGGTGAGGGCATGGCGGACATCCTTCCTGATGATCGCCGGTGACCTCAGATCAGATGTCCGTGCTCCGGGGGGAAGCTCA
>NZ_SMKK01000052.1 GCF_004348425.1 Actinomadura sp. 7K507 | reverse complement strand
CGGTGGGACCGGTCCGCCGGAACGGGGGCGGGCCCGGCAAGGGGCGTTCGAGCCGACCGCGCGACCGGACGGCTGAGGAGGGTTTGGTGGCAGTAGGCACGCACGGTGAGTCGTTCATGGAGACCGACCCCCCGGCATCCCGCCCAGCCCGTCACGGCGGCACTGGGCGCGAGGAAACGGGGCCGGGGCTCGACGGCCTCGCCCAGGTGGCGAGCAAGATCAGGAGCGCGGTGGAGTCGGTGATCGAGGGCAAGCCCTCGGCGGTGCGGCTCGCGCTGACGGTGCTGCTCGCGGAGGGGCACCTGCTGATCGAGGACGTGCCCGGCGTCGGCAAGACGATGCTCGCCAAGGCGCTCGCGCGCTCGGTCGACTGTTCCGTGCGGCGCGTGCAGTTCACGCCCGACCTGCTGCCCAGCGACATCACCGGGGTGAGCGCCTACAACCAGGAGCTTCGCGAGTTCGAGTTCAAGCCGGGCCCGGTGTTCGCCAACATCGTGGTCGGCGACGAGATCAACCGCGCGTCCCCGAAGACCCAGTCCGCGCTGCTGGAGTGCATGGAGGAACGCCAGGTCACGGTCGACGGCACCACCTACGGGCTGGAGCCGCCGTTCATGGTCATCTCCACCCAGAACCCGGTGGAGATGGAGGGCACCTACGCGCTGCCCGAGGCGCAGCGCGACCGGTTCACCGCCCGGATCTCGATGGGCTACCCCGACCCGGCCGCGGAACTGGAGATGCTGGAGACCCACGGCGAGGTGTCCCCCCTTGAGCGGCTCACCCCGGTCGCCCACGCCGCCGACGTCCGCGACCTCATCACGGTCGTGCGCGGCCAGCACGTGTCCCCCGCGGTGCGCCAGTACGCGATCGACCTTGTCACGGCGACCCGCACCCATCCCGAGCTGCGGCTCGGCGCCTCGCCGCGGGCGACCCTGCAGCTGGTGCGGGCCGCACGGGCGTACGCGGCGCTCGACGACCGCGACTACGTCGTCCCCGACGACATCCAGGAACTCGCCGTCCCCGTCCTCGCGCACCGGCTGCTGCCCACCGCCGAGGCTCAGGTGGAGCGGCGCCGCCCCGAGCAGGTCGTCGCCGACCTGGTGAAGCGCCTGCCGGTCCCGTCCCCCCGGAAGTGACCGTCCCCGCGCGAGCGGCCCTCCCCCCGGAAGCGACCCTTGACCGGAGCTGAGCTTTGACCGGAGCCGAGCCTTGAGACGAGCACTGGCCGGACTCACCACCCGCGGCCGGTCCTTCGTGGCCGCCGGCGGGACCGCGATCGTCTGCGCCTTCGTGCTCGGCGAGCGCGACCTGCTGCGCGCGGGCGTGCTCGTGCTGGTGCTGCCGCTGCTGTGCACGCTGGCGGTATCGCGGACCCGCTACCGGCTGGCGTGCGCGCGGCGCCTCGACCCGCCGCGGCTGCCGGTCGGCCGCGAGGCCCGCGTCGACCTGCGGCTGGAGAACGTGTCGCGGCTGCCGAGCGGGGTGCTGATGGTGGAGGACCGGGTCCCCTACGCGCTCGGCGGGCGCGCCCGGTTCGTCCTGGACCGGATCGAGCCGCACGGCAAGCGCGAGCTCGGCTACCGGATCCGCTCCGACGTGCGCGGGCGCTTCCGGGTGGGCCCGCTGACGGTGCGGCTGGCCGACCCGTTCGGGATGGTGGAGCTGGTCCGCTCGTTCAGCCTGTCCGACACGCTCACGGTGACGCCGACGATCGTCCCGCTGCCGCCCGAGCGGCTCACCGGCGCGTGGACGGGCGGCGGCGACAGCATCGCGCGGGCGGTCTCCACGGCGGGCGAGGACGACGTGACGCCGCGCGAGTACCGGCACGGCGACGACCTGCGCCGCGTGCACTGGCGTTCCACGGCGCGGCACGGCGAGCTGATGGTGCGGCGCGAGGAGCAGCACTTCCAGAGCAGCGGGACGCTGTTCTTCGACACCCGCCGCACCGCGCACTGGGGCGACGGCGCCGCCGGCTCGTTCGAGCAGGCGGTGTCGGTCGCCGCCTCGATCGGCGTCCACCTCGTCCAGACCGGGATCAACATGCGCTACGTCACCGACGCGGGTGAGGCGCTGCCGACCGCGTCCGCCGACGGGGGGTTCGAGGGGCTGCTGCTGGACACCCTGGCGGTGGCGCGCAGGTCCAAGGGCGCTTCGCTGTCGGCGGGGCTCGCGGCGCTGCGCGGCCGGCCGGGCGAGGAGCGCGACGGCGGCGGGCTGGTCATCGCGGTGTTCGGCGTCCTGACCGCCGAGGAGGCGCGGTCGGTCGCGGTGGCGCGGCGCGGTACCGGGACCGGTGTCGCGGTGCTGGTCGAGGGACACGGACGCGGCGGGGGCGCGGCACCGGCGGGCGGTGGCCGGGTGGCCGCGCGGACGGCGGCCGGGCTGCTGCGCGCGGGCGGCTGGCGGGTGGTGATCATCCGGTCGGCGGCGGAGCTGGCCGGGGCGTGGGCGCAGGCCGGCCAGGGCGCCGAGGACTTCGTCAAGGACGGCACGGTCGAGGACGGCACAGTCAAGGACGGCGCATGAGGATCCGGATGACGGTCATGGCGGCGCTGGCGACGCTCGCCGGCTCGATCGGCCTCTACCCCCTGTTCGAGGAGCACGGCTGGTTCTGGGCGGGCCTCGGGGCGGTGCTCGCCGTCTCCGGCGGGGGGCTGCTGTCGCGCCGGCTGCGGCTGCCGGCCCCGTTCAACCTGCTGTTCGGCCTGCTCGCGCTGCTGCTCTACCTCAACCTGGTCTACGCGGCCGACACGGCCTGGCTGGCGGTCATCCCCTCGCCGGAGTCGATCGGCCGCCTCGCCGACCTCAACGACGCCGGATGGCAGGCCGCCAACCGGTACGCGGCGCCCGTCCCGCTGCTGCCCGGCATCTCGATGATGGCCGCCGCAGGCGTCGGGCTGGTCGCGGTCCTGGTCGACCTGCTGGCCGTGCGGCTGCGCCGCACCGCCCCGGCGGGGCTGCCGCTGCTGGCCATGTACAGCGTGCCCGCCGCGGTCCGCGAGGACGGTGTCAGCTGGCTGGCGTTCGGCGTCGGGGCACTGGGCTTCCTCGGGCTGCTGATGGCCGACGCCCGCGAGCGGCTCGGCGGCTGGGGGCGGACGGTGACCACGCGCCGCCGCCAGCGCGAGGTGCCCATGGCGGGCGCCGGGTTCCGCCCGGAGGACACCGCCACCTCGCTGGACGCGGCGGCGCTCGCGGCGAGCGGCCGCCGGATCGCGGCCGTCGCCGTCGCCGTCGCGGTGCTGGTGCCGGCGGCCGTGCCGGGCCTGCACCCTCGCGGCGTGCTCGGGCTGGGCGGCGGCGAGGGCGGCGGCACCCAGACGGTGACCACGCCCGATCCGCTGGTCAGCCTGAAGCGGGAGCTGACCCGGCTCGACGACTCGGTCGTCCTCACCTACCGGACGGACGACCGGCAGGCGCCCGACTACCTGCGCCTGTACGCCCTCGACCGGTTCGACGGCGACCGGTGGACCTACAGCCCCCTCAAGAGCAGCTCCAGGGACCGGCTGACCGGGGACGACCTCCCGCCGCCTCCGGGCCTGACCGTCGCCGACACCCGCGAGGTGACGACCACGGTCGAGGTGCGGCCCGAGGTCAAGAACATGACGTTCCTGCCGGTGCCGTACGCCCCGTCCAGCGTGTCGATCAAGGGCGACTGGCGGGTGCACGACCAGTCGCTGATGGTCTACTCGCTGCGCGACTCCGCGGGCGGGCGCTCCTACACCGTCGAGAGCCTGCGCGCGGAGCCGACGTCCGGCCAGCTCGCCGCCGGCGGCGACTACCCGGCCGACGTCGTCTCGCACTACACGGCGGTGCCCAGGAACATCCCGCGGGAGATCAGGCAGCTCGCACAGCAGGTCACCGACGGGTCGGGGACGGCGCTGTCGCAGGCGGTGAAGCTGCAGCGCTGGTTCACCCAGACCGGCGGCTTCACCTATGACCTGTCCGCGCCGGCGCCGCAGCACGGCAGCGACCTCGTCGACTTCCTCCTGCACAGCAAGCGCGGCTACTGCGAGCAGTACGCCGCGTCGATGGCGCTGATGGCGCGGATCCTCGGCATCCCGTCCCGTGTCGCGATGGGCTACACGCCGGGTAGCGAGGTCAGGCCAGGCGAGTGGGTCGTCCGCTCGCGCGACGCGCACGCCTGGCCGGAGCTGTACTTCCAGGGCAGCGGCTGGGTGCGGTTCGAGCCGACGCCGGCGGGCGCGGCCGGCCAGGGCACCGCCGACGCCCCCGGCTACAGCCTGCCCGCGATCAGCGGCGGCGGCCCCGAGAGCGACACCGCGCCGGCGCCGGAGTCGTCGTCGCAGGCCGAGGACGACGCCGCCGCGCCCACCGCCGGCCCGCAGCACCGGGGCGACACCGGCCCCGAAGGCGCCGCCGCGCCCGAGGACGGCGAGGATGACGGGTTCTCCGCGACGCCGTGGCTGGCGGGCGGACTGCTGGTCCTGCTGCTGATGGCCGTCCCGATGGCCCTGCGCCTCTACACCAGGCGCCGCCGCTGGGCGGCGCTGACGGCGCCGCCCGGCCCGGAGGACCGCCCGGCGGCCGGGCGGCCGCCGGGGCGCCCGCCCGGGGCGGCCGACCGGTCGGGTGCGCCCGATGCCGCGGGCGCCGCGCACGCCGCGTGGCGGGAGCTGCGCGCCGACGCGCTCGACCACGGGCTCGAATGGCGCTCCAGCGACTCCCCGCGCGCCACCGCACGCCGCCTGGGCGAGCTGCTGGAACTGGACGCGGCGGGCGCGCGGGCTCTCACCCGCGTCGCCCGCGCCGAGGAGCTGGCCCGCTACTCCCTGTCCCGCTCCCCCGACCCGCCGGAGCGGCTGCGGGCCGACGTCCGCACGGTCCGCGAGGCGTTCGCTGCGTCGGTGGGCCGCCGGACCCGGTGGCGCGCCCGGCTGCTGCCGCCCTCCACGTTGGCGCAGACGCGGGACACGTTCCATTCGGCCACCGGCCGGGTGCTGGACGTCACCGCCCGCCTGAACGACCTGCCCGCCCGGCTGCGCCGCAAGTAGCCGCAGGTGCCCGGGGGATCATCCCCGGGCACGCGTTCGTCCCGGCCCGCGCGGCGGACCGGGACGAACGGAGAGCGGCGGGTCAGTCGCCTTCGGTGCGGCGGCGCCAGCGCTCTTCCATGCGTTCCATGAAACCCGCCTTGGCGGGCTTGGCGGGGTCGGCCTGCCGGCCGTCACCGCCCTGCGGGGGCGCGGCCTCGTCTCCGACGCCCGTCATCCGCTTCCAGCTCGTCAGCGCCCAGACGCAGCTCACCACCATGAGGAGGAAGCCGGTCACGCTGACCGCGATGGTGGCGGTGCCCGCGTTGATCACAAGACCGGCCATCAGGGTGCAGACGCCCACGACGAAGCCGAAGGCGGCCTTGACGATCCGGCGCTTGTAGTGGACCTGAGGGTTGGTCGAGCGAACCGCGTGAGCGAACTTGGGATCCTCGGCGTACAAAGCCGATTCGATCTGTTCGAGCATGCGCTGCTCGTGCTCAGAGAGCGGCACGGCACCTCCCAACGACAGCCCCACGGCGGGGTATCCGATGCAGGACGCGAACCTCAACGGTGATATGCCCAGAATACGAGCACTGTCGAGCGTACGAAAGCGAACGGCCCGCCGAGGGCCCGGCGCCGGTCACCTCACAGCCATCTTTCATTGTCTTCCGTCCCTGCCGTCACGTCCGTCACCATCGGCTGCACGCCGGACGAGCGCGGCGGGGCGGACCGCACCGCGACCGAACCGGTGAGCGACCTGATCCATGGCACGCTCGGCCTCACGCCAGCCGCTTTCCGGCTCGTCCAGGGCGAGCTGACGGGGGGCCTCGCCGGCGGGACCCAGGTTCTCCACCCGGACCCCGACCAGTCGGAGACGTACCCGATCCAGCCCCGCGCCCTCATAGAGGGCGCAGGCTGTGATATAGATCACACGGGCGAGATCGGTCGGCTCGTCCAGCGTCCGCGCCCGCGTGATCGTCTTGAAGCTCGCCATCCGCAGTTTGACGCTCACCGTCCGACCGGCGTTCCCGCTCTCGCGCAGCCTCGCGCCGACCTTCTCCGAGAGCCGCAGCAGCTCCCGGCGGATGACCTCCGGGTCGTCGATGTCGGTGTCGAACGTCTCCTCGGCGCCGATGCTCTTGTCGGGCGTGTGGGGGACGACCTCGCGGGGGTCGCGGCCCCAGGCCAGCTCGTGCAGATGGGCGCCCAGCGCGTTGCCCAGCTCCCGCTGCAGCGTGCTCAGCGGCACCTGAGCGAGCTGCCCGACGGTCCGCAGCCCCAGGCGGGTCAGCGCCTGCTCCGTCCGCTCCCCGACGCCCCAGAGGGACGCGACGGGCAGCGGGTGGAGCAGGTCGACGGCGCCGTCCGCGGGGACGACGAGCAGCCCGTCGGGTTTGCACAGCGTCGAGGCCAGCTTGGCGATGAACTTGGTGCTCGCGACGCCGACCGAGCAGGTGATCCCCTGCTGGTCCCGGACCTGCTCCCGGATCATCTCCGCGATCACGGCGGGCCGGCCGAGCCGCCGCCCGGCGCCCGCCACGTCGAGGAACGCCTCGTCCAGCGACAGGCCCTCCACCAGCGGCGTGACGGAGCGGAAGATCTCGAACACCGCCGCGGACACGCGGGAGTACTTGCCGTGGCTCACCGGCAGGACGACCGCCCGCGGGCACAGCCGCCGCGCCCGGGTCATCGGCATCGCCGAGTGCACGCCGAACCGGCGGGCCTCGTAGGACGCCGCCGACACCACCCCGCGCGGCCCCGCGCCTCCCACGATGACGGGGCGGCCCCGCAGCTCCGGCCGTTCCAGCAGCTCGACGCTGACGAAGAAGGCGTCCATGTCCACGTGCAGGATGGAGCATCCGGTGTCGTCGGCGGGCGGGCCCGGCTGCGGCCCCGGCCGGTGCAGCTGCTGCTTGCGACTCACGGCCGCTACCCGGCCGGCTTGTCGGCCACCAGATGCAGCTGGGTGGCGAGATCGCGCAGGACGGGGTGGACGGCCGCGACGGACTCCAGGGCGATCAGCGCGTCGGCCGAGTCGGCGTCGCCGTCCAGCATGCCGCCCGGCACCAGGTCGGCGAAGATCCGTACGCCGTGCAGCTCGGCGACCCGCAGGTTCGCGCCCCGCACCAGCGACGACAGCGTCTCCCTGGTGAACCGGCGGGGCATCCGGTCGCTCTCGCCCCACCGTCCGGACGGGTCGGTCAGCACCTGGCGCGCGTCGTCGAAGTGCCCGGACACCGCGCGGTGCAGCGCGGCGGCGATCTGGCCCGCGACCAGGATGCTGACCGAGCCGCCGCCACGGACGGTGCCGGTCAGCGCCGCCATCGCCGCGCCGGGATCGTCGACGTACTCCAGGACGCTGTGGCACAGCACCAGGTCGGCGGCGTCCGGGCCCAGCAGGTCGGGCAGGTCGACGGCGTCGCCCTGCACGGCCCGCACGCTCACCCCGGACTCGGCGGCGCGGCGTTCCAGCGCCGCCAGCGCGTCGGGGTTGGAGTCGACCACGGTGACCCGGTGCCCGAGCTCGGCGAGGGGCACCGCGAAGCCGCCGGTGCCGCCGCCGACGTCGACGACCTCGCTCTGGCCGGCCTCCGGGGCGATCCGTTCGAGGACGGCGCGCAGCGCCTCCCACAGAACCGCGCTGCGCACACGGGTGCCGCCCCGCACCCGCTTCTGCTGCCGGCCGGTCACCGCCGCTCCCCTAACGTCGCTCATCCTTGTCCAGCCTAGTCGCCCGCGGTGCCGCGCCGTGGGGCGGAACGGCAACGCGGCTACAGGGAGAGCGAGGGCTTCAGTTGCTGGAGGCGGGAGAGGAGGCCGTTGACGAAGCGCGGGGACTCGTCGGTGGACAGCTCGGTGGCCAGGCCGACCGCCTCGCTGACGGCGACGCCGTCGGGAACATCGTCGACCCACAGCAGTTCGAACGCGCCCATCCGGAGGACGTTGCGGTCGACGACCGGCATCCGGTCCAGCGTCCAGCCGGTGGCGTAGGTGGCGATCAGCTCGTCGATGCGTTCCCGGTGCTCCTGGACGCCTTCGATAAGCCGTACGGCGTGCGGGTACTCGGCCAGCTCGTCCTGGTTGGGACGGCCCCGGCCGGCGAGCACCGCGGTCGGCTCCTCCTCCCGCAGCTCCGCCGCGAACAGGATGTCCAGCGCCAGCTTGCGTGCTTTCGTCCGAGCGCCCATCCTCAGCCGCGGCCGAGGTACTCGCCGGAACGGGTGTCGACCTTGACCTTCTCGCCCGTGGTGATGAACAGCGGCACCTGGATCTGCGCGCCGGTCTCCAGGGTGGCGGGCTTGCTGCCGCCGGTGGAGCGGTCGCCCTGCAGGCCGGGCTCGGTCTCGGTGATCTCCAGCACGACGGCCGCGGGCAACTCGATGTACAGGGGGTTCTCGTTGTTGAAGGCGATCGTGACGTTCTGCTCGGGGAGCAGGAAGTTCGCCCCGTCGCCGACGACCCCGGCGGGGATGTTCGGCTGGTCGTAGGTCTCGGTGTCCATGAAGACGAAGTCGTCGCCCTCGCGGTAGAGGTACTGCATCTCCCGCTTGTCGACGCTGGCCACCTCGACCTTGGTCCCGGCGTTGAAGGTCTTGTCGACGACCTTCCCTGACAGCACGTTCTTGATCTTGGTACGGACGAACGCGCCGCCCTTGCCGGGCTTGACGTGCTGGAATTCCAGGACGGTCCACAACTGGCCGTCGAGGTTCAGCGTCATGCCGTTCTTCAGGTCGTTCGTCGTCGCCACTGCGTTGTTCTCCCGGTCGCGGGCCCGCGCGTCAGAGCACGAGCAGGTCCTTGGTCGTTGTAGTGAGGAGCTCCGGGCCGTCCGCCCGGACCACGAACGTGTCCTCGATGCGGACCCCGCCCCGGTCCGTGAGGTAGACCCCCGGCTCCGCCGTGATCGGAACTCGGTCCATCAGCCTACCGGTCTTGTCGTACCCCATGAGCGGAGCCTCGTGGATCTCCAGGCCGACGCCGTGCCCGAGGCCGTGGGTGAACGCGTCGCCGTGCCCGGCGGCCTTGATGACGTCGCGGGCGGCGGCGTCGACGTCCTTGGTGTCGGCGCCGGGGACTGCGGCGGCCAGGCCGGCGGCCTGGGCGCGGTGGACGAGGTCGTAGACGTCGCGCTGCCAGCCGGCGGGCTCGCCGATCGCGACGGTGCGGGTCATGTCGGCGTGGTAGCCGCCGTACCGGGCGCCGAAGTCCATGGTCACCAGGTCGCCGCGCTGGAGCTCGCGCCCGCCCGGATGGTGGTGCGGGACGGCGCCGTTCGGCCCGGACGCGACGATCGACTCGAATGCGGGGCCGTCGCCGCCGAGGTCCACCATCGCCCGTTCGAGCGCGATGGCGACGGCCCGCTCGGTGACGCCGGCGCGGATCCCGGGGAGGACGGCCTCGAACGCGCGGTCGGTGATCGCGCACGCCTCGCGCAGCAGCGCGATCTCCTCCTCGTCCTTGATCTGGCGGAGCCCCTCGACGAGATGACCGGACGCGGTCAGTTCGATCGCCGCCTGGTCGCGGAGCGCGGCGTGCTGCTCCACGGTGATGTCGTGGGCCTCGAAGCCGAGCCGGCCGTGACCGTCCGCGGCGGCCCTGGTCACCAGCGCCGCCGCCACCTGCCGGTCGACGATGACGGGGAGTTCGGGGCAGACCCGCGCGGCCATGCCGGCGTACCGGCCGTCGGTCGCGAGCACGGCCTCGCCGCCGGCCGCGACGAGCAGCGCGGCCCTGGAGCTGTCGAGGCCGGTGAGGTAGCGGACGTTGACCAGCCGGGTCACCAGCAGGGCGCCGGCGTCCCGCTCGGCGGCGAGCGCGGCCAGCCGGCGTCGCCGGGCGATGTGCGTCTCCCCCATGTCCAGGACTCTAGGGCACGGCGGTGGACTCGGCGCGATCACAAAACATGAAGAACCCTCGACTTTATCTCCGGGCTGGCTTAGCGTGACCGACCGTTGGATCTTCGTCCCCCCGCTCTTGGACTTCCCCCAGGAGGGATCCCAGTGACCCGAGTCAGCCGCCGCAGACTGCTCGGCACAGGCGCGCTCACCGCCGCCGGAGCCGTCGTCTCCGCGTCCGCGGCGCCGTCCGCCGCCGCCCGCACCGCGCCCGCCACCGCCGACGTGGTGATCGTCGGCGCCGGCCTGTCCGGCCTGACCGCGGCCCGCGACCTCGTCGCGGCCGGGCGGTCGGTGATCGTCCTGGAGGCCCGGGACCGGCCCGGCGGGCGCGTCTACGGCCTGCCGCTCGGCGACGGCACCACCACCGAGGGCGGCGCCGAGTTCATCGGCCCCACCCAGGACCGCATCACCGCGCTCACCCGCGACATGGGCGTGGAGACCTTCAAGACCTACAACACCGGCAAGAACGTCTACTACCGCAACGGCACGCGGTCCCTGTACGAGACCGACGGCATCCTCGGCGCGGTGCCGCCGGACTGGGGCGTCATCGACCTGCAGATCGCGCTGTTCAAGCTCGGCGACATGATCAAGGACGTGCCGGTCGGCGAACCGTGGAAGGCCCCGAAGGCCGAAGAGTGGGACGCCCAGACGTTCTACACCTGGTCGCGGTCGAACTCGCTGAGCAGCGGGGCGCGGTTCCTGATGGACGCGTTCGCCTCCTCCACGCTGTCGATGCGCTCGCAGGAGGTGTCGCTGCTCTACCTGCTGCACTACGCGGCCGCCGCGGGCAACGAGAGCACCCCCGGCACGATCGACCGGCTGATCAACACCAAGGACGGCGCGCAGGAGTCCCGGTTCGCCGGAGGCCCGGAGCAGGTGCCGATCCGGCTGGCGGCGAGCCTGGGCGACATCGTCCGCTACAACGCGCCGGTCCGGTCGATCGTCACCGGCTCGGGCGGCGTCACCGTCAACGCGGACGGGATCACGGTGTCCGCCGAGCGGGTCGTGGTCGCGATGTCCCCGGCGATCGCCGGAAGGATCGACTACTCGCCGGCGCTGCCCGCGAGCCGGGCGCAGCTGACGCAGCGCTATCCGATGGGCTCGATCGCCAAGTTCATCGGCGTCTACGACACCCCGTTCTGGCGGGCGGACGGCCTGACCGGGCAGTCGATCGCCGACAGCGGGGCCATCGACGCGACGTTCGACAACAGCCCGCCGGACGGGTCGCGCGGCATCCTGATGGGCTTCATGAACCAGGCCAACATCAGGAAGCTCGACGGCGCGCCGGAGAGCGAGGTGCGGGCCGCCGGGCTCGACTCGTTCCGGAAGCTGTTCGGCGACAAGGCCGCCGCCCCGCGGGCCACGGCGATCCAGCGGTGGGACAACGAGACGTGGAGCGGCGGCGGCCCGACCGGCATCGCCCCGCCCGGCGCGCTCACCGCCTTCGGCCCGGCGCTGCGGGCGCCGTGCGGCCCGATCCACTGGGCGGGCACCGAGACGTCCGACTACTGGACGGGCTACATGGACGGGGCCGTCCGCTCCGGCGAGCGCGTCGCCAAGGAGGTCCACGCCGCCCTGTGACGTGCGGGCCGTGTGACGTGCGGGCCGTGTGACGTGCGGGCCGTGTGACGTGCGGGCCCCTGTGCTGCGTGTGCGGGTCACCGGCGCCTGACGGGCGTGGTCCGGCCGCTGTCGCGCAGTGGCCGGACCACGTTCGTCCGTCGGCTCCGGGCGGGGCGTCCCGCGCCCGTGCCTACAGGTCGGCGGCCATCTCCTTGACCTTCTCGATGAGGGCCAGGCGGCCCTTGTGGTCGCCCGCGATCGGGGAGACGTTCAGCGTGGTGACGCCGGACTCCTTCATCGCCGCGAGCCGCTCGCGCACGTGGCCCTCGGAGCCGATGAGCGACATCTTCTCCAGCAGCTCGTGCGGGACCTTCGCGGCGGCCTCGTCCTTCTTGCCGTCCAGGTACAGGTCCTGGATCTCCTCGGCCTCCTTCTCGAAGCCGTACCGGCGGGCGAGGTCGTTGTAGAAATTCTTGCCCTTGGCGCCCATGCCGCCGATGTACAGCGCGGCCATCGGGCGCCCGAACTCCAGGTAGCCCTGCACGTCGTCGCCGATGGCGAGCGTCGACTGCCCGACCACGTCCAGCTCGCCGAGGGCCGGGTCGCGCTTGGCCTTCCCGGCGGCCAGGGACGCGCCCCAGACCTCCTCGGCCTTCTCCGGCATGTAGAAGATCGGCTCCCAGCCGTTGGCGATCTCGGCGGTCAGCTCGACGTTCTTCGGGCCGATCGCGGCGACCATGACCGGGATGTCGGCCCGCACCGGATGGTTGATGATCTTGAGGGCCTTGCCGAGGCCGGTGCCCTGCCCCGCCGGCAGCGGCAGCTTGTAGTACTTGCCGTCGTGCTGGACGCGCTCGCGCCGCCAAGTCTTGCGGCAGATCTCGATGATCTCGCGGGTGCGGCCGAGCGGCGCGGTGTAGGGCACGCCGTGGAAGCCCTCGATGACCTGAGGGCCGGACGCGCCGATGCCGAGCGTGAACCGCCCGTCGGAGATGTAGTCCAGCCCCGCGGCGGTCTGCGCGATGGCGGTCGGCGTCCGCGAGTAGATGTTGAGGATGCCGGAGCCGATCTCCACCCGCTCGGTCCTGGCGGCGATGTAGCCCATCTGGCTCACCGCGTCGAAGCTGTACGCCTCCGGCACGTAGACGATGTCGAGGCCGGCCTTCTCGAAGTCGGTCAGCTCCTCGACGGTCTCCTTGAAACCGCCCGCGTAGTTGAGCCCCATCCCGATGCGCATCGGCACCCCTTCCCGTAACCGAATCGGATTCCAGTCGAACGTAACCTACTCCGGCGGCCGTCCCGCGGCGAGGGTCAGGGCAGGACCGGGCCGTTCAGCGCGTCGAGCGCCGGCCGGTACAGGTCCGCGCGGATCTTCCCCACGGTCTTGCCGTTCTTGCCCGCCATGGACGCCGCCCACTCGACGGCCGCGGGCAGGACCTCCTCCTCGGCCGCGGTGCGCTGGACGATCCCGGCCTCCTCCGCCTGCGCGGCCGTGTACCGGCGGCCGGTGACCATCGCCTCGTGCGCGGTCCGCTTCGGCAGCCGCGCCTGGATCAGCGCGTTCATCCCGGGCGTGAACGTCATCCCGAGGTCGACCTCGGGCAGGCAGAAATAGCCCCGGTCCGTCCGCATGACGGCGAAGTCGTGGGCGAGGGCCAGCATCCCGCCGCCCGCGAAAGCGTGCCCGTTCAGCGCCGCGACCGTGGGCATCGGCAGCGACAGGACGCGTGCGAACAGGCCGTGTATCCGGCGCAGGTAGTCCTCGAACCTGTCCTCGTTGGCGCCGAGCCAGTCGAGATCGAGGCCGTTGGAGTAGAACTTGCCGGTCCCGGCGGTGACCAGGGCGGCAGGCCCGTCGTTCTTCTCCAGCGTGTCGAGCGCGGCCTCGGCCGCGTCGAGGAAGCCGGGGCTGAAACGGTTCTCACCCGCGTCGAACCGCAGGACGTAGACGTCCCCGTCGCGCTGGAGATCGATCACGGCAGTCTCCTTCGTCAGTGCCTGAGCCGACCCTACTCGCGGGTAGCAGGCAGGGGACACCATGCGCCCGATGGCCCCCCATTCGGTATGACGTCCGGCATAAGCAAGATTCTCTATGACGATTGTCATGGTCAATGCGAAGAGCTTATGATGAATGTCATAATCGGGCCATGGGGACGGACAGCCGGGAACGCATGGTGCGCAGTGCCGCCTACCTCTTCCGCGAGCGCGGCTACAGCGGCACCGGGTTCCGCGACGTCATCGCGCACAGCGGCGCGCCGCGCGGCTCGATCTACCACCACTTCCCCGCCGGCAAGGCGCAGCTCGCCGAGGAGGCCGTCCGCTACGCCGGCGACTTCCTCAACGCCGGCATCCTCGCCGCCACCGAGGGCGGCGATCCCGCGTCCGCCGTGGACGCGTTCGTCTCCTGGTGGCGGCAGGTCCTGATCAAGAGCGGGTTCCGCGCGGGCTGCCCGATCGTGGCGGTCACCGTGGAGTGCCACGACGACGCGCCGCAGCTCGCCGCGGCGGCCGCCGCGGCGTTCGACCGCTGGCAGGACACCCTCGCGACCGGCCTCGGCAACGCCGGCCTCGCCGACGACCGCGCCGCCCGCCTGGCCCGCCTGACCGTCGCCGCCGTCGAGGGCGCCACGATCCTGTGCCGCGCCCACCGCGACGTCGCGCCCCTCGACGACGTCGTCGCCGAACTCAAGGACATGACCCGCAGGGCCGTCCAGGAGGCCCGGTAGCCCCCGTGGTCAGGAGTACCGGGTGGTCAGGAGTACCGGGTGGTCGGGCGTTCCGGGCGGTCGGGCGTTCCGGCGGCCGGGCGCCGGCGCGGTCAGGACTCCCCGGCGGTCAGCTCCGCGACCGCCTGGAGGGCGAGGACGTAGGACATCACGCCGAAGCCGGCGATGGTGCCCGTCGCGACGCCCGCGACGACGGAGGTGTGGCGGAAATCCTCGCGGGCCGCCGGGTTCGTGATGTGCACCTCGATGAGCGGCGCGGTGCGCTGCGCGAGCGCGTCGCGCAGCGCGTAGGAGTAGTGCGTGAAAGCCGCCGGGTTCAGCACGACCGGGACGCGCTCGTCGGCGGCCTCGTGCACCCAGCTCATCATCTCGGCCTCGTCGTCGGTCTGCCTGACCTCGACGTTCAGGTCCAAGCGGCGGCCGGCGTCCCGGCAGAGCTCGGCCAGGTCGTGGAACGTGGTCGTCCCGTACTTGTCGGGTTCGCGGACGCCGAGGCGGTGCAGGTTCGGTCCGTTCAGGACGAGCACGCGGGTCATGGGGCGATCTCCCGGTAGGCGGCGGCGAGCAGTTCCTCGTCGGGGCCTTCGAGGCGGCCCGGTTCGGCGATGCCGTCGAGGACGACGAACCGCAGCGTGGCGCCCCGCGACTTCTTGTCGATGGTCATGGCGGCGCGCAGGCCGGGCCAGTCGGCGGCGTAGGAGACCGGCAGGCCGACGGAGGCGAGCACGTCCCGGTGCCGCCGGACGGCACCGGACGGCAGGCGTCCGGCGAGGCGGGCCATCTCGGCGGCGTAGACCATGCCGATGGCGACGGCGTGGCCGTGCCGGAACCGGTAGTCCTCGGCCTTCTCGATGGCGTGCGCGAGCGTGTGGCCGTAGTTGAGGATCTCCCGCAGGCCGCTCTCCCGCAGGTCCGCGGACACCACGTCGGCCTTGACCCGGACGGCGCGCTCGACCAGTTCGCGGGTGTGGGGGCCCTCCGGCGACGCCGCGCCCGCCGGGTCGGCCTCGACCAGCTCCAGGATCTTCGGGTCGGCGATGAACCCGGCCTTGATGATCTCCGCGAGGCCGCTGATGTAGTCCTCGCGGGGCATCGTCATCAGCGTGGCCAGGTCGCACAGCACCCCGGCGGGCGGATGGAACGCGCCGACGAGGTTCTTGCCCTCGGGGACGTTGATACCGGTCTTGCCGCCGACCGCGGCGTCGACCATGCCGAGCAGCGTCGTCGGGACGAGCACGACCCGCACGCCGCGCAGCCACGACGCCGCCGCGAACCCGGCGAGGTCGGTGGTCGCGCCGCCGCCGACGCCGACGACGACGTCCGTCCGGGTCATGCCGGACCGGGCGAACGACGACCAGAGCCCGGCCAGGACACCGGCCTCCTTGGCGGCCTCGCCGTCCGGGACGGGCAGCGCGTGGACGGTGTATCCGGCCCGCTCGAGGGCACCGCACACCGGGCGGGCGATCTCCGGGAGCCCTTCGGCGTGCACGACGGCGACCGTCCGGGCGCGATCCCCGACCATGCCGGGCAGCTCACCGAGGACGCCCGTCCCGATGACGACGTCGTACGGGTCGGCGCCGCCGACACGCACCCGCGCCTGCGTCACGCCGCGCCCTCCAGGGCCTCGGCGATCTCCTCGACGACGTCGGAGGGCTCGCGGCCGTCGGTCTCGACGCCGACCGTGCCGAGCCGCTCGTAGATCGGCAGGCGCTCCTCCAGGAGCTTGCGCATCTGGCTGCGCGGGTTGAGGACCAGCAGCGGGCGCGCCGACGCGAGCCCCACCCGCTTGATCGCCTCCGACAGCCCGACCCGGAGGTAGACGACGGTGTGCCCGGCGAGCAGCTCCTGCGTCTCCTCCGCCAGGACCGCGCCGCCGCCGAGCGCGACGACGCCCTCGTGCTCGGCCAGCGCCGCCGCGACGGCCGCGCGTTCCAGCTCGCGGAACCGCTCCTCGCCCTCGTCGATGAAGATCTCCCCGACGGGCTTGCCCGCCGCGCTCTCGACGTCGGCGTCGGTGTCGCGCAGGGCGACGCCGAGGCGCCGCGCGAGCGCGTCGCCGATCGTGGTCTTGCCGGAGCCGGGCGGCCCGATGATGACGGCCTTCGGTCGCATTCTCAGCGTGTCCAGTTCACTTGATGGTCAGCGAGGACACGTATCCCCGCAGATTACGGGCGGTCTCCTCGGCCGAGTCGCCGCCGAACTTCTCCAGCGCCGCGTCCGCGAGGACCAGCGCCACCATCGCCTCGGCGACGACCCCGGCGGCGGGGACCGCGGTGACGTCGCTGCGCTGGTTGATGGCCTTGGCGGGCCCGCCGGTCTTCACGTCGATGGTGTCGAGGCGGCGCGGCACGGTCGAGATCGGCTTCATCGCGGCCCGGACGCGCAGCGCCTCGCCGGTGGTCATGCCGCCCTCGACGCCGCCGGCCCGGTTCGTCCGCCGCCGGACGCCTTCGGGCGTGCCGTCGATCTCGTCGTGCGCCCGGGACCCGGGACGCCGCGCGGTGGTGAACCCGTCGCCGAGCTCCACGCCCTTGATCGCCTGGATGCCCATGAGGACCCCGGCGAGCCGCGAGTCGAGGCGGCGGTCCCAGTGGACGTGGCTGCCGAGACCGGGGGGCAGCCCGTAGGCGAGGACCTCCACGACGCCGCCGAGGGTGTCGCCCGCCTTCTTGTTCTCGTCGATGTGCGCGACCATGGCCGCCGACGTCTCCCGATCGAAGCAGCGCACGGGGCTCTCGTCCACGCGGGCGAGATCGCCGGGCTCGGGCAGGACGCCGTCGGGCGCCGCGACCTCGCCGAGCGCGATCACGTGGCTGAGCACGTCCACGCCGAGCGCCTGCTTGAGGAACGCCTTGGCGACCGTCCCGAGCGCGACCCGCGCGGCGGTCTCCCGCGCGCTCGCCCGCTCGAGGACGGGCCGGGCGTCGTCGAAGCCGTACTTCTGCATGCCGACGAGATCGGCGTGGCCGGGCCGCGGCTGCGACAGCGGCGCGTTCCTCGCCTGGGCCGCGAGGACGTCGGCGTCCACGGGGTCGGCCGACATGACCGTCTCCCACTTGGGCCACTCGGTGTTGCCGACCTCGATCGCCACCGGCCCGCCCTGCGTCACCCCGTGCCGGACGCCGCCGATGATCGTCACCTGGTCCTGCTCGAACTTCATCCGGGCGCCCCGCCCGTGGCCGAGCCGCCGGCGGCGCAGTTCCTCGGCGATCTCCCCCGAGGTCACGCGCACACCGGCCGGCAGCCCCTCCACGATCGCGGTCAGGGCCGGGCCATGGGACTCCCCCGCGGTCAACCAGCGCAGCATGCCTAGATCCTATTGACTCCCCGCACCCGCCCGTGCCGCCGTCCACCATCTGAGAGACTCGTCCGCGGACCTGGCGCCGGTCAATTTCATACCAGGGGGTGGATCGTGCCGGTATTCGATGATCTGACCGCCAGGCTCCGGCGGCTCCGGGCCATCGAGAACGACCCGCCTCGCCGCCTGCGCCGGGCGCTGCCTCAGCGTCAGACGGACATCGATGGCCGTGAGCGGTTCCTGGTCTTCGGCGCCGACGTCCACCGGTACCGCAACACCCCGCTGACCAGGGACGCCGTCGCGGCGTTCGAGGGTGCCCTGGGAGTGTCACTTCCGCCCGCGTACCGGGAGTTCCTCCTTCGGGTCGGTCCAGGGGCCGGCCCGTACTACGGGATCTTCACTCCCCAGGAGTCCCTGGACGAGTTCGAGCTCGTCGGCGATCCGGCCGGGGAGTTCCGATTCACCCGTGCCGACGTCGAACGCCTGTACGGCCGACGCCGGGCCTGGCTGCGAGATCCCGACTCCACCGGAGGACCTGCCGCGGACAGCCTCGTTCCCGAAGACGGCTGCATCCCGATAGGCACCCAGGGATGCGAGGGGCTCGTCGTGCTCGTCGTCACCGGAGACCTCGCCGGAACCATCTGGGACTGGGGAAGTACTTCGATACGCCCTGCGACGGCCGCGCCGGCGACCTTGATCAAGGACCTTTACGCCCAGGTGGAACCGATCTTCCTCGGCCCCACTCCCGACTTTCTCGCCTGGTACGACGCTTGGCTCGTCAACGCGTGGAGCCAACTCGCCGGCGGAGACGCGCGATGAGGGAGGCGTTGGTCGCGCAGGCGCGGGGGTGCGCGAAGCTGGGGTCGCCGATGTACGCGGAGCTGCTGGCGCGGGCGGCGGACGATCCCGGTGGGGCCGTGGCGGCGGTGCTCGGTGGGCGGGCGGAGCCCGGGGCCGTCCTGCGGGTGTTGGGGACGGTGCACCGGCTCGTCCTGGAAGGCCGGGTACCGGAACTCGCGGAGCACTACCCGACCGCGGGCGGGAGGAAGGACCCCCTCGCCGCCTGGCCCGCGTTCCGTGACGTGCTTGCCGAGCACGCGGAGGAGATACGCGAGGGGCTCGCCGACCCGCCGCAGACGAACGAGGTCGGGCGGGCGTCCCCGCTGGTCGGCGGGCTCCTCGCGGTGGCCGCGGCGACGGGGCTGCCGATCAGGCTGCTGGAGATCGGCGCCAGCGCGGGCCTGAACCTGCGGGCCGACCATTTCCGGCTCCTGCACGAGGGCGGCGCGTACGGGCCGGAGTCGCCGGTCGTGCTGGACGACGCCTGGCGTGGCCTTCCCCCAGTGGACGCGCCGCTCACCATCGCCGAGCGGCTGGGATGCGACCCAAGTCCCCTGGACGCGACCTCGCCGGAGGCTCGGCGGCGGCTGCTGTCGTACGTGTGGCCCGACCAGACGGCGCGGGTCGAGCGGCTGCGGGCGGCGTTCGAGGTGGCCGCGCGGGTTCCGGCGACGGTCGTCCGGTCAGGCGCGGCCGACTTCCTGGACGGGCTCGCCCCGCGCCCCGGCGTGGCGACGGTCGTGTGGCATTCGACGATGCGGGCGTACCTGTCCGAGGACGAGGCGGCGGGGCTGTTCCGCCACCTGGAGGACGCCGGAGCGGCGGCCACCGAGGAGGCACCGGTCGCCCACCTGTCGTTCGAGGGGCGCGACGCCGCCCTGCTCAGTGCCGTGCAGGTCGTGGCGCTGCGGCTGTGGCCGGGCGGCGAGCGGGTGGTCCTCGGCGAGGGGCCGTCGCACGGCCTGCCCGTCGTCTGGTTCTAAGTGATCTCGCGCCAGTCGAGGACGGGGGCCGCCCGGTCTCTGATCGCGGCTAGGAAGCCCAGGCGGTTGGCTCGCCGGGCCGGGTCCTCGTCCATGACCATGACGTCGTCGAAGTAGGTGTCGATCGGGTCGACGAGGGCCGTCGCGGCCGCGTAGAACTCCGGCAGCGTCGGGTCGGCGGGGAGATCGTCTTGGACGGCGGTGAACGCGGTGTGCAGGTTCCGTTCGGCGGGTTCGGTGAACAGGGACGGGTCGTAGCCCGCGGCGGTGCCGTCCGGGACGATGCGCAGGACGCGCTGCAGCGCCGTCGTGAGCCGCTCGAACCGGGACGAGCCGAGCAGCTTCGCCAGGTCGGCCGCGGCCTCCGCGGCGCGGGCGGGCGTGCCCGCGTGCGGGAGGACGGCCCGGACGACGTGCACGGGGTGGCCCTCGTCCAGGAGGTTCTGTTCCAGGCGGCGCGCGACGAAGCGTTCCGCCTCCGCGAGGGCCTCCGGGGCGACGTCCACCGGCTGGTGCCGGGCGGCGATGGCGAGGCCGTCCCCGACCGTGATCGGCGCCAGGGGCGGGACGTCCCGCAGGATCGCGGTCAGCGCGAGGGCGGCGCGGCGCAGGCCGAACGGGTCGGAGCTGCCGGTCGGGGCGGACCCGACGGCGAACAGGCCCGCGAGGAGGTCGAGCCGGTCGGCGGCGGCGAGGACGGCGCCGGCGGCCGTGGCGGGCAGGGCGTCCCCGGCGGAGCGGGGCAGTTCCTTGTCGTGCAGGGCTTGCGCGACGGCCTCGTCCTCCCCGGAGCGGCGGGCGTACTCGCGGGCCATCGTCCCGGCGAGGCTCGACAGCTCGATGACCATGGACGAGGCGAGGTCGAACTTGGCCAGCGCGGCCGCCCGGCGTGCCGCCGCCCGCTCTTCGGAGGCCAGGTCGAGGCGGTCCGCCAGCTCGGCGGCGATCGCGGCGATGCGGGACGAGCGGTCGGCCATCGAGCCGAGACGCTCGGTGAACGTCAGCCTGCCGAGCCCCTCCTTGATCTGCTCGGGCGTGCTCTGGAGGTCCTGCTTGTAGAAGAACGACGCGTCCTCGTAGCGCGCGCGGAGTACGGCCTCGTTCCCGGCCCGGACGGCGTCACGGTCGCATTCGCCGTTGGCGACCGTGACGAAGTACGGCATGAGGCGGCCCGCGGACGCACGAACCGGCAGGTAGCGCTGGTGCTTGCGCATGACCGTGGTGAGGATCTCCTCGGGCAGTTCCAGGTACTTCTCGTCGAACGCGCCCAGGATGGCGACGGGCTCCTCGACGAGGTCGACGATCTCTTCGACGAGGTTCCGCTCGCCGTCGAAGTCGACGGCGCCGCCGTGGCGGCGGGCGAGCGCTCCGGCGTCCTCGATGACGCGCGACCGGCGGCGGGCGGGGTCCGGTTCGATTCCGTGCTCGCGCAGCGTCGTGATCAGCGACCCCGCGGCCGGGACCTCGATGACCGGTTCCTCGGCCGTGCGGTGGACGCGGGTGAGGCGGCCCGCCGTCATGCCGGAGACGGTGAACGGGATCTCGTCCCCGTCCAGGAGCGCGAGCAGCCCGCGGATCGGGCGGGCGAACGACAGGCCGGGCGCGTTCCACCGCATGTTCTTCCCGGCGCGCAGCCCGGTGACGATCTCGGGGAGCAGCTCCGCCAGCACCCGGGCGGCGGGCCGTCCGGCCACCTTGCGGACGAGCCCGGCGTACTCGCCGCCGCCCACCGTGACCTGCCGGACGTCCGAGACGTCGATCCCCTGGCCGCGCGCGAACCCCTGCAGCGCCCGCGTCGGCTCCCCGGACGCGTCGTAGGCGGCGGCGAGGCGCGGCCCCTTCACGACCTGCTCGGAGTCCGGCTCCCGCGGCTCCAGGTCGCGGACGAGCACGATGATCCGGCGCGGCGTCGCGTAGGTGTCGAGCACCGACTCGTCCGTGGTCAGGCCCGCCTCCTCCAGGCCGCGCAGCAGCCGTTCCGCCACGCCGTCCGCCGTGCGGGCGACCTCGTGGGGCGGCAGTTCCTCGACGCCGATCTCCAGCGCGAGCGAGCCGGGCGAGGTGAGGTCCGGCAGCGCGTCCGGCGCGGGGGCGGCGGCGGGACGGGTCGCGGCGTCGCCCAGCGGGTGGCCCAGTTCGGCGCGGCGTTCCACCCACAGGGCGGCGGCCTCGTGGGCGAGGCCGCGCATCCGGGCGAACGCGCGGGCCCGCTCGGTCGTCCCGATCGCTCCGCGTGCGTCCAGGACGTTGAACGCGTGCGAGCACTTCAGGACGCAGGAGTGGGCGGGGACGGGCAGCCGGGCGTCCAGCATCCGCCGCGCCTCGGCCGCGTACGCCTCGAACAGCTCCCGGTTCGTCGCGATGTCGGCGTCGTCGAGGTAGTAGCGGCTCATCTCGTATTCGGCCTGCCCGAACGCCTCCCCGTAGGAGATGCCGGGGGCGTACGCGATGTCCTTGAAGTGGGAGACGCCCTGGAGCGCCATCAGGATGCGTTCCATCCCGTAGGTGATCTCGACCGACACCGGGTCGAGGGTCAGCCCGCCGGACTGCTGGAAGTACGTGAACTGGGTGATCTCCAGGCCGTCCAGCCACACCTCCCAGCCGAGCCCCCACGCGCCGAGCGCGGGCGACGCCCAGTCGTCCTCGACGAACCGGACGTCGTGGGCGCGCAGGTCGATGCCCAGCGCGGCGAGGCTGCCGAGGTAGAGCTCCTGCGCGTCGCCCGGCTCCGGCTTGAGGATCACCTGGAACTGCGTGTGGGTCTGCAGCCGGTTGGGGTTGTCGCCGTACCGCGAGTCGTCGGGGCGGACGCTCGGCTCGGCGTAGGCGACCCGCCACGGCTCCGGCCCGAGGACGCGCAGCGCGGTGGCCGGATTCAGCGTGCCCGCCCCCACCTCGGTGTTCATCGGCTGCGCGACGAGGCAGCCGCGCCCCGCCCAGTAGCCGGTGAGACGGATCAGGGCGTCCTGCATGGTCAGCACGGAATCTCCAAGGTGACGGGATCGACCAAGCTTAGAAGCTCAGCGCCAGAGACCTCGCTCGATCGCGATCCGCACCGGGGACGATTCGGGGAGCGGGCCCGATGGCAGCAGCGGCGGCTGCGCCATGAAGCGCGGCTCGGTGCCGTGATGCGGCTGCGCGGCGTGCACGAGGAAGGGGTGGCAAAGGTAGACGTCCCCGGCCCTGCCGGTCGCGAATGTGACCGGGCGGTGCTCGGACGCGGTGGCCGCCTTGCCCGCGATGTCCATGAAGGCGAGGCCCTCGTCGCCCGCCGGTTCCAGGATCGGCGGGACGTCCAGATGCGATCCCGCCCGGACCCGGGTGGGCGCGTCGTCCTCACCCACGTCGGAGAACAGGAACAGCATCAGCAGCGCGCGTCCCTTCGACGCCGCGTTCACCCGGTAGGCCATGAAGTCGGAAGGGTCGTCGCCGGGGAAGCTCGCGTCGATGTGCCAGCCGTCGTCGCCGGGCTCGTCCTCGCTGGGGAACCGCACCGGGACCGAGCCGAGGCTGCCGCGCGGCTGCCAGGTGCCGGCACCGACGACCGCGTCGAAGGCCGCGTGCAGGCGCGGGGTGTTGACGGCCGCCCGGAACGGCTCCTGCGCGTAGTCGCCGAGCCTGACGACGGGCTGCGTCCAGGTCGAGCGGTCGCCGGGGTCGCAGCCGGTGTCGCGCCAGAGGATCTCGCGGCACTCGGCCGCCAGCTCCCGGGAGAACGCCCCCTCCACCCTGACGAGCCCGTCGGCGATGAATGCGTCAACGTCGGTCATGCCATCCACCCTGCCCCCGGCGGCGGGCCGGACGCGAACGGTTTACCGGCACGGCTACCGGCGGACGACGTTCAGTTCGACGCCGCCGACGATGCGGCCGCGGAGCAGTTCGGCGAGGCGGTCGGAGACGCGCTGCACGGTGCGGCGCTCGTCATGGCCGGGGACGACGGCGAACCGGACGGCCACCTCGGCGGACGTGCCCTCGGTGACGCGCACCCCGGTGACGGACTGGTCGGATCCGAACGCGGCCTCGACGGCGGCGAGGACGTCGGGGTCCTCGTGCGGGGGCGGGACGGGGCGGCCCTCGGCGAGCAGGTGCAGGCGCAGGCCGTCCACGGCGAACGGGACCGGGCCCGCCACGTCCACGACCAGGGCGTGCGCGCCCTCGTCGAGGGCGGCGCGGCACGCCTCCTCGGCGCGGACCGCGACGGGGCGGGCGTCGGCGCGCCACGCCTTCATCGTCTCGGTGCAGGTGAAGCCGAGGACGCCGCGCCTCCCGTCGTCGCCGATCAGCGTGGGCAGCGCCATGTCGCTCGACTTCTCCCGGCGCAGCTCGCCCGCGCCCACCTCCTCCTCCTCGGTGAGGACGGCGACGATGGGCACGAGCAGCCGCGAGCCGCGCAGCAGCCGCAGCACCACGTGGACGCCGACGCGGCCCGCCGCGTACCCGGTGAGCGCCTCGCACAGCCGCGGGTCGGCCCCGCCGTCGTCCCCCGGGAACTGCGGTTCGGGAATGGTCAGTCCGGACACGCCAGGAAGGCTATAACCTCCGCCGGACACTGTGGGCGACTATCCGGATACTGTCCGGCATCGATTCGGTCAGCCGAGGTCGGCGATGGCCGCGACGGTGCCGCCGCCGGAGGGGCCCTGGTGGACGGCCGCGACCGACACGAACACCGCGGGGTCGCCGGTGACCGAGGCCGCGACGCCGCCGACGCAGGCCTTGATCTGCCGGTGCCAGTGCACGTCGGAGTCGTCCAGCATGATGTTGCGGCGCCCCCGGACCGAGCCGCTCGGGTCGGCCTCGCACTTGATGAAGACGTTGACGAGGCGGTCGCCGAGGTCGCCGGTGCGGGGCCGCTCCGGCAGGCCGAGGCCGGTCGATCTGATCGCGTCCCAGATGCCGCCGGCGTCCAGTGCGTCGTTCATCACACCGTGCCCCGCGCGGTACCGGCCGCCGATGCCGCGCACGTTCCCCACGACGACGATCTGGGCGCGGTCGAGTTCCACGCCGGACGAGCACGACGCCACCGACGAGTACAGCGACAGGTCCTTGTGGATCTGCTCCGCGGAGGGCGTCTCGATCTCGCCGAGGGCGACGGCGATGCCGAGCGCGGTCGTGGAGTTGGAGATGTCCATCGACTTGAGGGTGTCCTCGGTGACGACGTCGCGGCCGCGGGACTTGGCGTCGTTGATGGTGTCGAGGGTGAGCAGCGGCGTCTTGGTCTGGACGTAGTGGACGTCGGCCGGGTCGTCGATCCCGGCGGTCTTCATCGCCTCGCGCACCCCGGCGGCGACCGTCCCGACCATCGCGGGCCGGCCGATGTCCTCGGGCAGGATGGTCTCGCTCATCGCGACGCCGACCGACAGGCGCGGCTCGTCCGACCTCGGCGCCGTCGCCGGGTCGACGGTGGCGAAGACGGTGGCGTGCGGGGACAGGACGCCGTCGGTGCCGCCCGACCACACCAGCGGGACGCGGGCCACCTCGTCCGCCGGGCGGGTCCCCCTGCCGATCAGCACCTCGCGGAACGCGCGGTCGGCCAGCAGCCGCGTGTAGTCGTTGACGCCGCCGTTGCCCTCGGTCTTGCCGACGACGGCGAGCACCCGGTCGGCGTCCAGAACGCCGTCGTCGATCAGCCCGGCCAGCCCGGACGCGTCGGTCACGCTCTCGATGGGGATCTTGCGGACTTCGATCGGATCGGGCACGTCATCGCTCCTCAGCTGCTCTGGTGATCGTTCTCTACCCCGGGTCAGGCCTCGACGACCGTTCCGGCCGTGCCGTGCGCCGCGTCGCCGAGCCTCGCCAGCGACGTGATGGCCGCGCGCCGCCCGCCGACGGCGACGAAGCGGCGCACCGCCTCCACCTTCGGGCCCATGCTGCCGCCGGCGAAGTGCCCGGCGGCGGCCAGCTCGCCCAGCTCGGCGGCCGTCGTGCGGTGCAGGGGACGTTCCCGCGGGGTCCCGTAGCCGGTCATCGCGTTCTCCACGTCGGTCGCGATCACCAGGGTGGTCGCGTCCAGGCGGCGGGCCAGCAGCTGCGCCGCCAGGTCCTTGTCGACGACGGCCTCGACGCCGCGCAGGGCCCCGTCCACGCGGGCGACGGGGGTCCCGCCGCCGCCCGCCGCGACCACGACGTACCCGGCGTCCAGCAGCGCCGCCGCCGCGCCCGCGTCCAGGATGCCGAGCGGTTCCGGCGAGGCGACGACGCGGCGCCAGCCCCGCTCCCCGAACCGCCGCCACACCTCGCCGTGCTCCATGGCCCGGCGCGCGTCCTCCTCCGGGAAGTATCGGCCGATGGGCTTGGCGGGGTCGGCGAATCCGGGGTCGGACGCGTCCACGAGCGTGCGCGTCACGACGGTGGCGACCGGTCGCGCGGCGTCCCGGGCGGCCAGGGCCCGCTCCAGCGCGTTCATGATCATCACGCCGACGGTGGCCTGGGTCTGGGCCCCGCACCAGTCCAGCGGGACGGGCGGCACCACGCCCGCCGCGAGCTGGTTCTTGATCAGCAGATTGCCGACCTGGGGGCCGTTGCCGTGGGTGAGCGCGACCCGCGCGCCCGCGGCGACCAGCTCGGCCACCGGCCCCATCGCGCGCTCGATCGCCGCCGCCTGGGCCTGCGGCGTGGCGCTGCCGTCCGGCGCGGTCATGGCGTTGCCGCCGAGCGCGATCAGGATCCGCTCACCGCCGAGCGCTTCCCCGTCTTTCCCGCCGACACCGCCGTTCGAGGTCACGGGGCGAACGCTAGCCGCACGGAAAGCGGCGCTCACGGGCGAAATTCGCCCAACGAGCGCCGCTTCTTCGGCATTTTCTAGGGACGGGCGCCCAGTTCGTTCACCCAGCCCATCTCCTGGTGCACATAGGTGAAGCCCCCCTCGTACACCAGCACCTCGGCCGTGCGCGGGTCGACGATCAGCGTGGAGTGGTAGTCGCCATCGAGGTTCGAGCCGTCCATCGACACCGCCACGCCGGGTCGGCCGAGCGGGTCGGTGACCCTGCCCTCGGACTTCACCCCGGGCAGGTCCGCCAACATGCGGTACATCGCCGCCTTCGTGCCGGGTGTGAGCGGCCCGGCCAGGAGATCGGAGGCGGTGGAGAAGACGTACTCGGTGAAGTTGCCGCTGAACTCTTCCCCGATCTCGCGGGCGTCCGCCGTGTGCCTGCGGCGCAGCTCCGCCTTCAGGCGTTTCGCATCCACCGGGAGCTTCCGCAGCTCCGGCATCGTTATCCGGCCGTTGCCGATCCCGTAGTGGAACGGCATGTCGTAGTTATTCACGGTGGGCTCGCGCATCCCCGGAGGGACCAGCGGCTCCGAGCCGGCGCGCCTCCAGGCCGCCTCATCCTCCTTGGTGGGGAAGGTGACTCGGGCGTCGATTCCGGTGATCGTCCGGGAGGGGGCGTCGGGGGCGCGCGCGTGCCAGCTCTCCTCGCCTCTCGACAGCCGGAACATGTACGGGACCTTCTCCGCGCGGTTGTTCCCGCTGAGCTCCGCGGACTTCCAGTCGGTGACCTCCTGCGTCAGGATCTTGTTGTACCAGTAGCGGCCGACCTTGGCCGGGGACCGCTCGGCCGTCTTCGCGCTGGCCAGCAGGAACGTGCGGGCATCGACGGGCCCCCGCGCCGTCGTCGTTCCGCCGGGCGCCGCGCCGTCCCCGCCGGACACCACGGCGAGGCCCGCCGCGGCGCAGGCAGCCGCCGCCACCCCGGCGACCAGCAGCCCCACCCGGCGTGGCCGCGGTCGCGGCCGCCGCCCGGCGGCGGCGTTCATCGCCCTCGCCAGGTCGGCGTCGCGGCGCCCGGCGTGCGCGTCGTCGGCAAGTTCGTCCAGTGCGGCGGGCCTGAGCGCGCGGACGATCGTGTCGGGGTCCTTCATCTTCTCTCCTGAGATCATCGGGCCGCCTCCCGCGCGATCGGGGCGGCGCGGACGGGATGTTCCGGTGCGGCCCCGGGACTGTCCAGGGCGCGGGCGAGCCGCTTGCGGGCCCGGTGCAGCCGGACGGCGAACGCCGGGACGGAGCAGCCCACGACCTTCGCGGCCTGACGGGGGTCCAGTCCGTGCCAGTTGACGAGCGTGAGGACCTCAAGGTCCCGCTCGGGCAGCGCGGCGATCGCCTCCAGGGCGGTCTCCCGGGCCACGACGTGCTCGGCGGCGTCCCACGCGGCGAGGTCGGACGGCCCGGCCAGCGCCTTGATCCGGTCGGCGAGCACTCGGCCGCGCCGGCCTCGGTCGCGCTGCTTGTGCAGGAGGTTGCGGGCCACGCCGAGCAGCCACGGCAAGGCCGGGTCACGGATGTCGTCCAGTCGCCGCCAGGCGATCAGGAACGTCTCACCCGCGACGTCCTCGGCGGTGTGCGGCTCGGCGTGGGTGAGGGCGTACGCCAGGACACGCCGGTGGTTCTCGTCGTAGAGCCGCGTGAACCGTGTTTCGGGATCATCCACGGAGACCCTCCCGTCGGGATCGGTTGTCGTGAGGTAATCCCGTCGGGGCGGCTCCGTTTACAGCGGTGCCGGAGAAATCAGCGGAGGCGGGACAAGCGTTCGACGGCCTCGTCGATGACCTCGTCCTTCTTGCAGAACGCGAAGCGGACGAAGTGCGCGCCCGCTTCGGCGTGGTCGTAGAAGACCTGCGTCGGGATCGCGACGACGCCCGCCTGCTCCGGCAGTGCACGGGTCAGCTCGATGCCGTCGGTGAATCCGAGCGGCCGGATGTCGGCCTGCACGAAGTAGGTGCCCTGCGGACGGTACGTGGTGAACCCGGCGGCCTCCAGGCCGCTGATGAGGCGGTCCCGTTTGGCCTGGAGGGACTTGCGCAGTTCCTCCACCCAGGGGAGCTCGTTGGCCAGCGCGTACGCGGCGGCCCGCTGGTAGGGGGCGTTGACCGCGTAGGTGAGGAACTGCTTCACCGTCTGGACGGCCCGTATGTAGGGAGCGGGCGCCGTCACCCAGCCGGTCTTCCATCCGGTGACCGAGAACGACTTGCCCGCGGACGACACCGACACCGTCCGCTCGCGCATGCCGTCGAGCGTGGCCAGGGGGATGTGCTCGGTCTCGTCGAACGTCAGGTACTCGTAGACCTCGTCGGTGATCGCGACCAGGTCGCGGTCGCGGCAGACGTCCGCGATGGCCTCCAGCTCGGCGCGCGTGAACACGGTGCCGGCCGGGTTGTGCGGCGAGTTCACCAGGATCGCCCGGGTGCGGGGGCCGACGGCGGCGCGCAGCTCGTCGGGGTCGAAGGTGAAGCGGCCCTCCGCCGGGCGGAGCATGACGGGCCGGCGGACGGCTCCGGCGAGCGCGATCACGGCCGCGTAGGAGTCGTAGTACGGCTCGAAGACGATGACCTCGTCGCCCGGCCCGGCCAGCGCCAGCACCGACGCCGCGATGCCCTCGGTGGCGCCCACGGTCACGAAGACCTCGGTCGCCGGGTCGTACGGCAGCCCGTACCGCCCGAGCCGCTGCGCCGCCACCGCCTCCCGCAGTTCCGGCAGCCCCGGACCGGGAGGGTACTGGTTGTCCCCGGACCGGATGGCCTCCACCGCCGCGTCGAGGACGGCCTCCGCGGGACCGGTATCGGGAAATCCCTGGCCTAGATTGATGGATCCGGTACGAGCGGCCAACGCGGACATCTCAGCGAAGACCGTCTCACCGAATCCCCGCATGCGGTGGACCAGTGGCTCGATCACGGCGCAAGCCTACTGGCCCATCCCCGCGTGCGCGGGGAGCACGGTCCCCTGGAGTCTGGGAACCCCTGTCCGAGCGGACCATCCCACAAGGGGAGCTACATGATGCCGCATACCCGTTACTTAACGCAGTCAGATCCAGCCCATCTGCTTGGCGGCCTGGAAGGCGGCGAGGCGGTTGGATTCGCCGAGCTTGGTCATCGCGGTGGAGAGGTAGTTGCGGACGGTGCCCTCGGACAGGTGGAGGACGGCGGCGACGCGGGCGGTCTCGGTGCCGGTGCCGGTGAGGCGGAGGACCTCGCGCTCGCGGCCGGTGAGCGGGTTGTCGCCCGCGGCCATCGCGCCGGCGGCGAGTTCGGCGTCGAGGTAGCGGCCGCCGCCGTGGACCTTGCGGATCGCGGCGGCGAGTTCCTGCGTGGGGGCGTCCTTGGCGACGAAGCCGCGGACCCCGGCGGCCATGGCGCGGCGCAGGTAGCCGGGACGGCCGAAGCTCGTGAGGATGCACACCGAGCAGCGGGCGCCGGACGCGCTGAGCCGCTCGGCGACGGTGAGGCCGTCCGCGCCGGGCATCTCGATGTCGAGGACGGCGACGTCCGGGTCGTGCTCGGCGACGGCGGGGGCCACCTCGTCCCCGCGTCCGACCTCGGCGACGACCTCCAGGTCGCTCTCCAGGCCGAGCAGTGCGGCGACGGCGCCGCGGATGAGGTGCTCGTCGTCGGCGAGCAGGATGCGGATCACGCGCTCCTCCCCGCCGTCGAGGCGGGCACGGCCTCAGGGGCGGTGTCCTCGTCCTCGTCCGTGTCCGGGCCGGGGAGCGGGATGTCCGCACGCAGCACGAAGTCGCCGCGCCCGTGGCGGCCCGCGGTGATCTCGCCGCCGAGCACGGCGACGCGCTCGGCGAGGCCGGTGAGGCCGGACCCGTCCGTGCCGTCGCCGCCGGAGGCGCCGTCGTTGCGCATCTCCAGGGCCACCGAGTCACCGTAGGACGTGAGCGAGACGGCGCATCGCGCGGCCTGGCTGTGCTTGATCACGTTGGTGGTGCCCTCCCGGATCACCCAGGCCAGCACCGCGCGGACCTCCGGGGGCAGCGCGCCCGGCAGCTCGCCGGCCTCGCAGCGGATCCCGGCCGCCTCCAGCACGGCGCGGGCGCCGGCCAGCTCGACGTCCAGTTCCACTTCGCGGTATCCGCTGACGGCGGCCCGCACCTCCCGGAGCGCCTCCCGGGCGGTGTTGCGGACGTCGGCCATCTCGGCGCCGGCGCGGGCCGGGTCGGTCTCGGTCATCCGGATCGCCAGCTCGCTCTTGACAGCGATCAGCGAGAGGCTGTGGCCGAGCAGGTCGTGCAGGTCGCGGGAGAAGCGGAGCCGCTCCTCGGTCACCGCGAGGCGGGCGAGGGCGTCGCGGGCCGCGTGCGTCTCCTGGTGCATGATCCACATGCGGCGCTGGTACCGGTTGGTGAACACGACGACCCAGCAGATGGCGACGTACAGCGGGAACGTGATGGCGAGGAGGCCGTACCAGGGCAGGTCCCCGCCCGGATTGAGGCGCTCCACCGCGACCGTGCTGAGCACCGAGCAGAACGCGGCGGCGCCGAGGCAGAGTGCGATGATCTCCCGCCGGGTCCTCGGCGACAACGCCACCGCGGAGACCCAGAAGACCGCGAGTACATTGAACAGGGGGTTGACGAGGATCATCAGGCTCAGGGCGGCGGCGACGGCGCCGCTGAGCACGATGTCGCGCAGGGACGCCCCGCCCTCCAGGCCCGTCCGGACGAGCCGCGAATAGCCCCAGGTGAGGGCGCCGAGGCCCGCGATCACCGCGAGCGCGACCGGGACTCCGACGCGGCCGTCGCCGTAGGCGGCGATCAGCCCGATCAGGCTCGGCAGGATGAACCCGAGGGCGGCCAGCATGAACGAGCGGTGCGTCACCCGCCTGTAGCGTTCCAGTCTGCGGGTGTCCTGCGCTTCAAGGTCCGCCGTGGTCGCGACCGCCATGTCATGGTCCTCCTCGCCTCGCACTGTATTCGGTGGCCGCGTCCGGTGGCCGCGCCCTCAGGCGTGCCGCGGCTCCCAGCGGAACCAGCGCGACGACGCCAGCCGGCCGATGGCGAGCCAGAAGACCAGGGCGGCGCCCGCCTGGGCGCAGGTTCTCCAGGCCTCCAGCCGGTCCACGGGCGGATGGGCGGAGTGGTCGGCGAAGTCCTGTCCGAAGTAGGCGGTCCGGGTGATCTCGACGACCGGGCTGAGCGGCAGCCAGCGGCACGCCTCGGCGACCGCGCCCGGCAGCACGTCCAGCGGGAACATCACGCCGGCGCCCAGCATGCAGGCGAACATGATCGGCAGCACGGTGAGCTGGGACATCTCGGCGTTGGGGGTCAGGCCGGAGACCGCGAACGCCAGCAGCGCGAACACGGCGGCGCCGCCGAGGAGTCCGGCCAGGAGCAGCAGCGGGTACGCCGGGAACCCGCCGCCGAGGACCGTGCCGAGCAGCACCAGCAGCGCCGCCACCTGGACGAGGTACATCGCCGTCGCCGACAGCACGCTGCCGCCGATGATCTCGGCGTCCGACAGGGCGGTGCCGCGCATCCGCTTGAGCGTGACGTCCTCGCGGCGTGCGGTGAAGACGGTCGCGAGGTTCATGAAGACGGCGAAGATGAGGAAGAAGCCGAGGTGGCCGGTGCCTTGCAGGAGCGCGAGGTCCACGCCGTCCGCCTCCTGGCCGCGCGTCGGGACGAGCATGGCCCCGAACAGCACGGGCAGGCCGAACACGATGAACAGGATGGTCCGGTTGCGCCAGAGGAGGGTGAGGTCGAGGCGGGCGACGCGGAGCATGGCGGTGAGGTTCACGGGGACGTTCATCGGGTGACTCCTGCGGCGGTGCGGAGGAAGACGTCTTCGAGCGAGGCGCTGCGCGCCTCCAGGCCGTGCAGGCTGACCTGTTTCTCGTCGGCCCAGCGCAGCAGCTCGTACAGGCCTGCCTGGAGCCCGACGTCCGTCACGGTGTAGGAGGCGATGGCGCGGCCGCCGTCCAGGGAGATCTCGGCGTGGGCGCCGTGGAGGCCGGGGAGGTCGGCGCCCTGGAGACGCTCGGGCACCTGGAAGCTGATGCGGTCGCCGTGCCCGGCGACGACCTCGCCGACCGTCCCGGACGTCTCGATCCGGCCGCGGTGCAGGATCGCGAGGTGGTCGGCGAGGTGCTCGGCCTCCTCCAGGTAGTGGGTGGTCAGCAGCACGGTCGTCCCGCCCGCCACCAGATCCCGGACGATCTTCCAGGTGGCGTGCCGGGCCTCGGGGTCCATGCCGGTCGTCGGCTCGTCGAGGAAGAGGACGGCGGGACGGCCGGTCAGCGCGAGCGCGAGGTCGAGGCGGCGTTTCTGGCCGCCGGACAGCTGCCGGACCCGCACGGCGGCCTTGTCCGCCAGGCCGACCGTGCCGATGACCTCGTCCCGGTCGCGCGCCGCCGGGGTGAACCCGCGCCAGTGGTCGACGGTCTCGGCGACGGTGAGGTCGGTGAAGAAGCCGCCGTCCTGGAGCATGATGCCGATCCGCGGGCGCACCTTGCGGCGTTCCCGGTGCGGGTCGTGCCCGAGGACCCGGACCGTTCCCTCGTGGACGGCCCGGTGTCCCTCCAGGGCTTCGAGCGTGGTCGTCTTGCCGGCGCCGTTCGTGCCGAGGAGCGCGAAGAGCTCGCCTGCCGCGACCTCGAAGGAGATCCCCGCGACGGCCTCGAAGTCCCCGTACCGCTGCCGGAGGCCGTCGACGTGGATGGCTGGGTTCGTCTGCATGCGTCCAGCCTCGCGAGGCCGCGGGTCCGCCGGTAGACGCTCGTGTCACCGGTTCCGGCGGCGCCTGTCACGCGATCGGCATGACAGGTGTCACGTGCCGCCGCTCAGCGGGCGACGGCGACGACGTGCCCGATGGAGGAGGCGTCGCCCGCGAGGTCGAGCAGCGCGGAGGCGAGGTCGGCGCGGGCCATCGAGAAGCCGCCGAGGACGTGGCGGTCGACGGCCTTGCGGTAGCGGCCGGCGCCCGGACCTTCGGTGAGGCGGGGCGGGCGGACGATCGTCCAGTCGAGCCCGGAGGCGCGGGTGGCGTCCTCGGCGGCGCGCATGTCGGCGAAGGCGTGCTTCAGGATCCGCTGCAGGATGAGCGGTTTGACCACGAAGCGGGTGAGCGGATCGTCGCCCGGCCCGGCGTCGAGCCCGGACGCGCTCACGACCACCAGCCGCCGGGTTCCCGCGGCCTTCATCGCGCCGGCGATGGCGTGCGCGCTGTCCGCGCAGACGCTCGTCGGCGCGCGGCCCTCGCGGGTGCCGATCGCGGTGATGACCGCGTCGCGGCCCGTCACCGCCTTCTCGATCGCGGCCGGATCCATGACGTCGGCTTGGACGACGTCGGCGGCGGAACGCAGTTCGCCGGGCAGCCGTGCCGGGTCGCGGACGACGGCCGTCACCTCGTCCCCGCCGTCCAGCGCACGCCGGACGAGCCGGGCGCCGGTCCCGCCGGTCGCACCGAAGATCGTGAGCCGCATTCTTACCCCCAGGGTGGTTGGTGAATCTTTACTAACCCCTAGCATGGTTAGTATTCACTCACCCGTCAAGGGGGCCTCATTGAGCGCACGGGAACGGATCCTGGACGCCGCGGCGGACATCATGCGCCGGCACGGAGTGGCGCGCGCCACGACCAAGGAGATCGCCAGGGCGGCCGGCTACTCCGAGGCGCTGCTCTACAAGCACTTCCGCGACAAGGAGGAGCTGATGATGCACGTCCTCAAGGAGCGGATGCCCGCGTTCACCTCGACGTACGCCCCCGGCGAGGGCACCGTGGAGGCCAACCTCGTCGCGGCCGTGCACGGCGGCCTGCGCTTCTACCGCCTCGCGTTCCCGATGATGGCGTCGCTGGCGTCGCAGCCGCGGCTGATGGAGGCGACCCGGGAGTCGCTGCGCAAGTACGACGCGGGCCCGCACGAGCCGGTGCGCGCGCTGGCCCGGTACCTGGACGCCGAGCGCGACCTCGGCCGCGTCGCGGACCGCGCCGACACGGGCGCCGTAGCGGCCCTGCTGATGGGCGCCTGCTTCCAGCAGGGGTTCCTGCGCTACTTCGCCGAGGGCGCGGAGGCCCCGGACCTGCCGGAGTCGGCGGCCCGCGACCTCGTCCGGCCCGTCCTCGCCGAACTCCTCCCCTGAGGCGCGGGCCCTACCGCGTCAGGTCGGTCAGGCGCGTCTTGACGACCTTGCCCATGGCGTTGCGGGGCAGGGAGCCGACCAGGTGCACCACGCGGGGACGCTTGTGCACCGACAGGCGCCCGGCGACGAAGTCGACGAGCTGCTTCTCCCCCACGCCGTCGGCGACCACGAAGGCGGTGACCTGCTCGCCGAGGTCGTCGTGGGGAGTGCCGACGACGGCGGCCTCGCGGACGTCCGGGTGCGCGAGCAGCGCGTTCTCGATCTCGCCGGCGCCGATCCGGTAGCCGCCGCTCTTGATGAGGTCGGTGGACGCGCGGCCGACGATCCGGTGCCAGCCGTCCGGGCCGACGGCCGCGATGTCGCCGGTGCGGAACCAGCCGTCCGCCGCGAACGACTCCGCGGTGGCCTCGGGACGGTTGAGGTAGCCCTTGAACAGCAGCGGAGCCCGGACGTGCAGCTCACCGGGCGTCTCCCCGTCGTGCGGGACGGGCGCGCCGTCCTCGCCCATCAGCCGGGTCTCGACGCCGGGCAGCGGCGTGCCCACGTATCCGGGTCGCCGGTCGCCGCCGGCGCGCGCGCTGACCGTGATGAGGGTCTCGGTCATGCCGTAGCGCTCGACCGGACGGTGGCCGGTGAGTTCCGTGAGGCGCTCGAAGACGGGCACGGGAAGCGGCGCGCTGCCGGAGACGAGCAGCCGCGCGGTGCGGAGAGCCCGCGCCGTGGAGGGTTCCGCCGCCGTCCTCGACCAGACGGTGGGGACGCCGAAGAACAGGCTCCCGCCGTCGTCCTGCGCCGCGGCCGCATACGCCTCGGGTCTGGGACGTCCCGTGTGGACGAGCGGCGACCCCACCCGGAGGGCTCCCAGGACCCCGAGGACGAGACCGTGCACGTGGAAGAGGGGCAGACCGTGCACCAGGACGTCGTCGGGGGTCCACTCCCAGGCTTCGGCGAGGGCGTCCAGCCCGGCGGCGATCGCGCCCCGCGAGATCAGGACGCCCTTGGGGGCACCGGTCGTCCCGCTCGTGTAGAGGATCATCGCGGTCGCGGCGGCATTTACCGGGGCGTGCCCGCTTCCGTTGCGAGGGAGCGCGTCGACGGGAATCAGCGGCGGCTCCCCGTCCGCCGGTTCCACCCCGCCCGCGGCCAGCAGGAGGCTCGCGCCCGAGTCGCCGAGGATGTGGGCGCGCTCGGCGGGGCCCGAGTCGGGCGGCACCGGCACCACCGGGACGCCCGCGAGGACGCCGCCGGCGACGGCCGCGACCGTCTCCAGCGTCGCCGTGGCATGGACCGCGACGGCTCCGGCGCCCCGGATCTCCGCGGCGACGGCGGACGCCCAGCCGAGCAGTTCGTCGCGCGCCAGGTCCCGTCCGGCGACCCGCACCGGGCCGCCCGACTCGCCGAGCAGGTCCATCACTCGCCCCTCTCCACGACGTTCTCCCTCCGGGGACCGGCACCTGGAAGTATGCCGTCCGTGCCGGACGCAACCGTGACCTACCCCGCGCTCGCCGCGCGCCTGCTCACCCTGCCGCCGTCCTGCGGCCCGGTGCGCCTGGTCGCGGTGGACGGCCCGAGCGGCGCGGGGAAGTCCACGTTCAGCGACCACCTGGCCGCCGTCCTCGCCGGAGCGCCGATCATCCGCTCGGACGATTTCAGCGTGCCGTGGGACGCCGACCCCCTCACCTGGTGGCGTCCCCTGCGGGAGACGGTCCTCGGCCCCCTCCGCGACGGCCGGCCCGCCGTCCTGCGCCGCTACGACTGGCACCACGACCGCTACGGCCCGCAGGAGGAGATCCCTCCCGCCCCCGTCCTCATCGTCGAAGGCGTCGGCGCGGCCTGGGCGGAGTCACCGGCCGCCTACCGCATCTGGATCGACGCACCCCACGACCTCCGCCGCGCCCGCGCCCTCGACCGCGACGGCCCCGAGTACGCCGAAGCCTGGGACGCCTGGGCCGCGCGCGAACTGACCCATTTCACCGAAGACGGAACCCGCGCCCGCTCCGACCTCCTCGTGGACGGCACCACCTTCACCCAGCACCGCTTCAGGACACGGTGAAACGAGGTGGCGTCGTCAGGTTCATCGCACCCATACGATCGACGCCGAAGTTCCGGTCAGGCCGCGGCGGACCGGGACATCGCCCGTCGTCACCCGTCCTGACGGCGGCGGAGCTGACGCAGGCCCTCCTCGGCCCGGAGCGCCGCCTCCTCGGCCCGGCGCGCGATCTCAGCCGACATCTCCTCGGCGGCCTTCCGGGCGTCGCCTCCCAGCCGCTCGGCCGCCCGATCGACCTCCGCCTGCCGGGCCGCCACCCGCTCGGCCATCTCACGCCGTGCGGCCTCCACCCGGGCGACCTCCCGATCGAGTGCCGCTGCGCGCCGGGCCTCCTGCTGCTCGGCCCTCCAGTTCGGATTCCGCGCCTCCCGCTCGCCCCTTCGACGCTTGACGGCAACGCAAGCGAACGAGATACCGAGAACGATGCCGAGCACCGCCGCTACGGGGAGCCACCACGCCAACTCCACATCGCACCTCCGGGGGTGAGTACACGATCGAACGCCTTACGCTCCCGCCCGGCCGGACGGGGAGGGGCGCTGGGCCGCCTGCCCTCTAAGTCGGCTACGACTCCGAGTGGCGCTTGATGCCGTCCAGCAGCGCGGCGAACTCGGCCACGGTCAGGGTGAGGTGTCCCCCATCCGGGTCCTTCGAGTCACGCATCCCGATCCCAACGCCCGGCGCAAGTCGTCCCAGCTCAACGCACTGATGGTCATTGGTGCCACCGCTGTGACTGCTCGTCCGCCAATGAACGATCATGAGTACTGCTCCAAGTCGTGCTCGACGAGGGCACGCGAGGCGTCTTCGGGGAGGGCCTTCGCACCGATACGTTCGAACCTAGTCGAAAAGTCCCTCACCTCGATGGGGCTCTCGATCAAGCGTCCGCCGTGTTGGGCACCGGCGTAGGCGACGTCCCGCTCCTCCAGACAGATCACCTGGAACGGCCCGTCGAATCCCTGGTGAGCGCCAGCCGCAGTCGGCACGACCCGCATGATGACGTTCTGGTGGCTGGCCATGTCGAGCAGGTGCTCCAGTTGGTGCTTCATGACCTCGGGACCACCGATGGGAGACGCCAGAACACTCTCGTCCACGAGCACCCACAGCGTGGGCGCGTCCGAGCGTTCCAAGATCAAGGCCTGCCGTTCCACACGCATGGCAATCCCGGCCTCGATGTCCGTGGTCGTCTCCGTTTCGAGAAGCGCGCGAATGTACCCCTCGGTCTGGAACGGCCGAGGTATCGCCTTCCCGTGGTAGGTCTTGATCGCCGTGGATCGCTTCTCGTACTCCATGCACTGACGCGCCCAATCCGGATCATGGGCCATTCGGGCAAACCAGAGAATGAGCTGAAAAAGCAGACCCGTCCCGTAGTGCCGGTCCAGCATTCGCATTTGATCGTCCTGAGGACGGCGCCTGCCCGCCTCCAAGTTGGAAACAGTGGACCGCGCAGCCCCCATGATCTCGCCGCACTGGGCGAGCGACAGGCCGGCCTTCTCCCGCATGAAACGCATGAAGAAGGCCAGGAAGTGCCACATGGAGATCCGAGGGTCCAAGGGCTCGCGAACGGGGGACATCGCGTCTCCTTGGTTTTCAACTTCTGGGGGTACAACAGAAGGCTAGACAACCCCGGTGATCCTTGTCGCAGGAAATCGGAAACTCGGACAAGGACGGGACGATGGTGATGACGGCGACCGGGGACCTGCTCATCCCCCTTATGGGCACACCGGCCTCAGTGGGGCTTGCACGCACTCTTGTGGACGCACGAATCCGCAAATGGGGCTATTTTCACATTCTCGACAATGCGCTTCTCATCGTCTCGGAACTCGTCACCAACGCGGGCGAGCAGACTCGGCACAAGGAACTGCGTCTCCAGCTCAGCCGGGACGCTCACGGGGTCGTCATCGCCGTCTGGGACGCCGCCTGCGAACTCCCGCGCGTCAAGCCGATGACCGAACTCACCCTCGAAGAGCTCGACCTCTCGGAGCAGGCGTTCGACGACAACGGCGGCTGGGGGCTCCACATCGTCAAGGCGCTGTCCGCCGCATGCGGCGCGACCCGCGACCCTGGCGGGGGCAAATGGGTCTGGGCGCGCATCGTCCCTTGAATCGATCACATCCGGCGAAACCGGCATCACGGTGTGATCACCGTCAGTAGCTTGGTGCCATGAGCGGTGATGACGGGCTTTCCGAGGGAATCGGCCCTGCGGCCAAGATCGCGCTGCGGCAGGCGGCGGCCGAGGACGATGATCACGCCGCGTCCTCGTGGTGTGCGCGGCTGGGCCGGTTCGGAATGGTCGAAGCCGCGAGGCGCCACTTCCGTCCTGCGGCCGAGGAAGGCGAACTCGCCTCGGTCAAATGCATGGTGTGGCTCGGCTGGGAGGCGGGCGACGACGGCGACGCCCGGACGTGGCTCGAGCGCGCCGCCCGGACCGGCGACCCGTGGTCGATGTACGAACTGGGACGTTCCGTGCCCGAGGACGAGGCGGAGCGGTGGTATCGCCGGGCCGCCGTGGCGGGCCATGCGCCGGCGATGAACGATCTGGGGTCGCGCCTCAGCCGTACCGGTCACCGCGATGAGGCGATGGGCTGGTACCGGCGCGCGGCCGAGGCCGGTCTCGACATCGCGATGAACAACCTGGCCATCCAGTACGTCGTCCGGGGAGACCACGCGGACGCCGCACTCTGGTTCCGGCGGGCGGCCGACACCGGCAACGTCGACGGGATGGCCAATCTCGGACGCCTGAAGCAGGAGGCGGGCGAGCTCCAGGACGCCGAGTCCTGGCTCACCGCCGCGGCCGGGAAGGGACACGATGGCGCCATGGAACGGCTGGCCGTCCTGATGGCGGAAACGGACCGCCCGGACGAGGCCGAAGCCTGGCGTGCACGGATGTCCCGCCGATGATGATCGACGCGTTCGGGCAACCGCGTGAACGGCTCCTCTCGCCGCGCGGTGCGTGAACGCAGGCGGCCGGCCGTCATTCTGTATCGGCGTTCCGGCTGACCGCCCGCGAGGTGCCTTCTCCGAGGGTGTCGAGGCCGGCGGACCGGAGACCTCCGGAGAGTTCCGGGTAGCCGGGGCCCCGGTCGAAGAACGGGGTGGGGGGTCGTTCGGCGCGCAGGCGTGTGCGCAAGGTCGTGGTCGCTTCCTCGTCCACTTGGCCATTGTTCAGTACTACGCCGTAGTCGGTTCGGGCGCCTTCGGGAGAGACCTTGCCGTCGCGGACGTCGTCGGCCACGCGGGACGGGACGCGGTTCAGCGGGTCGCCCCACCCGCCGCCGCCCGTGGTGCGGATGCGGATGATCTGGCCGGCCTTGACGGGATGGCCGTCCACGAGGCCTTCCATCTCCTCGCCGTCGATGTCGACGCGGAAGGGACGTCCCGCGCGGCCCCCGTTGACGCCCCAGCAGGACAGGATGGACCGGTCGGCGATCGACATGTAGTGGGCGTCGCGGAGCATGCGCAGGTGCTTGTCGTAGCCGAGGCCGCCGCGGTGCTCCCCGGGCCCGCCGGAGTCGACGGCCAGGCCGAGGCGTTCGACGACGAACGGCCAGCGCGCCTCGGCGAACTCGGCGGGGATGTTGCGGGAGTCGGGCACGACGTGGATGGTGTCCTCCCCGTCGGCGTAGTAGCGGCCGCCGGAGCCTCCGCCGAGGACCTCGCGCATCAGGTACGGGCCGCGGTCGTCCTCGCCGTAGACGCCGGTGTAGCGGATCGTCTCCTGGTCGGCGGGCATCCGGCCGCCCGTGGCCTTGGCCAGGACGCCCGCGAGGACGCCGAGGAGGCGCAGGATGACGAAGGTCCGGGCGTTGGTCGGGGCCGGGAAGACGGGGGTGAGGAGGGTCCCCTTCTCCGGGAAGCGCATCTCGATGAGCGGAACCACGCCCTCGTTCACGTCCAGTTCGGCGGCGCGTTCGGGGGGGTCGGCCAGGTTCCGCAGGACGGGCGCCAGCCACTTCTTCAGGAAGACGCCGTCCGCGTAGTCCCCGGCGTGGTTGATGGGGCCCTTGGCCTGGGGCGACGTTCCGGCGAAGTCGATGACCAGGGGGACGTCCGCGGCCTTGTCGACGGTCAGCGTGATGCGCTGGGCGTGCAGGCGGGGCGGGTCGACGCCGTCGTGCTCGGCGTAGTCCTCCCAGACGAACGTCCCGTCCGGGATCTTGGAGAGCAGCTCGCGGCGGAACGTCTCGGTGGTCTTGTCGATGACGGCGTCGAAGCACGCCTCGATGCCGGCGCGGCCGTAGCGGGCGAACAGGTCGCCGAGGCGGCGGGCGCCCATGAGGCAGGCGGAGCATTCGGCGTCCAGGTCGCCGGCCAGGGAGTCGGGCATCCGGGAGTTGCGGGTCATGATGGTCAGCGCGGCCTCGTTCGGGACGCCCCGGTCCCACAGTTTGATCGGCGGGACCATCAGGCCCTCTTCGAACGCGCTGCGGGCGTGGCTCGGCATCGAGCCGGGGACGGCGCCGCCGATGTCGTCGTGGTGGCCGAACGCCTGGACGAACGCGACCACCTCGCCGTCGTGGAACACGGGGACCGTCACGCACAGGTCGGGCAGGTGCCCGATGCCGCCCTCCGACAGGTACACGTCGTTGTGGAAGAACACGTCGCCCGGACGCATCTCCGCCACGGGGAAGTCGCGGGCGATCGGCTGGACGAGCGCCGAGTAGGAGCGGCCGGTGAGCTTGCGGAGGCGGCGGTCGTGGATGCCCGCGCGGAAGTCGTGGGCGTCCCGGATCATCGGGGAGCGGGCCGTCCGGGCGATGGCCGTCTCGACCTCGCGTTCCACCGACGCGAGCGTGCCCTCGACGATCTCCAGGAGGATGGGGTCGATCATCGGGTCACCACCAGGTTGCCGTAGCCGTCGAGTCTCGCGGTGAAGCCGGGATGCAGCGGGAGCGTCGAGCCGAACTCCTCGATCACGGCGGGGCCCTGGACGGTGTCGCCGGGGGTCAGCTTCTCGCGCCTGTAGACGGCCGTGTCGCCCCAGGTGTCGTAGTGGACGGGCCGCGTGCCGGTCCGGGCGCGCGTCGGGTCGCCGTCGCCGTGCGGACGTTCCGTCAGGCTCGGGCGGGCGATCGGGCCGATGCCGGAGACGCGCAGGTTGACCCATTCGACCGGATGCCGTGGGTCGTCGCGGTAGCAGTAGCCGTAGAGGGCCTCGTGGGCGTCGTGGAACCGGCGGACGACCTCGGCGCGGAACGCCTCGTCCGGCGGCCCGGCGGGCGCCGCGACCCGCACCTCGAACGCCTGCCCGTAGTACCGCAGGTCGGCGGAACGCGCGAAGCGGCGCCGGTCGCCGGTGAAGCCCTCGCGTCCGAGGGCGGTCGCGGCCTCCCCTTCGAGGTCCGCGTAGACGCCGTCCAGGAGCGCGGGGTCGAGTTCGGCGTCGCGGACGACGCGCGTCCGGACGTAGTCGTTCTTCACGTCCACCGTGAGCAGGCCGAACGCCGACAGGTTGCCGGGGTTCTCGGGGATCACCGCGGCGGGCAGCCCGAGGATGTCGAGCAGGCGGCACGCGAGCAGCGGGCCGGAGCCGCCGAACGCGACCAGCGGGTAGTCGCGGACGTCCAGGCCGCGCTTCACCGTGATCTGCCGGATGGCGTTGGCCTGGTTCCACGCCGAGATCTCCAGGACGCCGGCGGCGGCCCGCTCGGGCGGCAGTCCCAGCTCCTGCGCGAGGGCCGCGACGCCCGCGCGGGCGGCGTCCACGTCCAGGGGCACCTCGCCGCCGAGCAGGTGCGGCGGGATGCGGCCGAGGGCGGCGTGCGCGTCGGTCACCGTGACCTCGGTGCCGCCGCGCCCGTAGCAGAGCGGGCCGGGGTCGGCGCCGGCGCTGCGCGGGCCGACCTTCAGCGCGCCCTCGGGCGACCGCCACGCGACCGAGCCGCCGCCCGCCCCGACCGTCACGATGTCGATCATCGGGATCTTGACGGGATGGCGGCCGATCGTCCCCTCGGTCGTGAGGGTCGGCTCGCCGTCCAGGACGACCGCGACGTCGGTGGACGTCCCGCCGCCGTCCAGCGTGACCACCGAGCCATGGCCGCCCGTTTCACGACCACGGTGCGCGACGACGAACGCCGCGCCCAGCGCCCCCGCCGCCGGGCCGGACAGGACGGTCGTGATCGGCTGCCGGGCGACCTCCTCCGCCGACAGCACGCCCCCGTTGCTCTTCATCACCAGCAGCCGGGACGCGACGCGTTCGGCGATCCGCGCCAGGTAGCCGTTCATCGCGGGTTTGACGGCGGCGTCCACCAGCGTCGTCACCGACCGCTCGTACTCCCGGTACTCGCGCAGCACCTCGCACGACAGCGACACGACCGCGTCCGGGTGCTCGCGCGCCAGGACGTCCCGCATCGCCAGCTCGTGCGACGGGTCGGCGTAGGAGTGCAGGAAGCACACCCCGATCGCGTCGATCCCCGCGTCGCGGAACCAGCGGGCCGCCGCGACCGCCGACGCCTCGTCGAACGGGCGCAGCTCCGCGCCGGTGTGGTCGAGCCGCCCGCCGACCGCCCGCACCCGGTGCACCGGGACGATCCGCGGCGGCTTCACCCAGAAGTAGCTGTTGCCGTACCCGTCCGGGACGCTCTGCCGCGCGATCTCCAGGACGGACTCGAAGCCCTCGTTCGTGACGAACCCGAGGTCGTCGATCCGGTCCTCCAGGAGCCGGTTCGTCGCGACCGTCGTGCCGTGCGACAGCGCCGCCACGTCCCTCGGCTCGGCGCCGAGCAGGCCGAGCACCTTGCCGACGCCCGCCGCGAACCCCTCCGCGGGGTCGGCGGGCGTCGAGGGCGTCTTGGTGGTGACCAGGCCCCCGCCGTGCTCGTCCAGCGCGACGACGTCGGTGAACGTCCCGCCCGTGTCGATCCCGATCCGCAGCCGCCTCGCCATGATCTAGGGTCTACCGGACCGCGCCCACCTGCGAAACCGTCGTGATCTGCCAACGGGCGCGGTGTTCTTTCGTCAGGCCGCGTTGGGACTAGGCTTGGCGGTTCCATCCGACCGACGCATTCACGAGACCGCTGGAGCCCGTTCATGGCGCTTGAACGCCCCGAGATCGACTTTCCCGACGGCCAGCCGCCCGAGTACCTCGACATCACCGACATCAGCGAGGGCGACGGCGCCGAGGCCGCCAAGGGCTCGAACGTGTCGATGCACTACGTCGGCGTGTCGTGGTCGACCGGCGAGGAGTTCGACGCGTCCTGGAACCGCGGCTCCACGCTGGACTTCGAGCTCGGCAGCGGCCGCGTCATCAAGGGCTGGGACATGGGCCTGGTCGGCATGAAGGTCGGCGGGCGCCGCAAGCTCGTCATCCCGCCGCACCTCGCCTACGGCGACCGCAGCCCGAGCCCGGCCATCAAGCCGGGCGAGACCCTCATCTTCGTCGTCGACATGATGGCCGTCAGCTAGCGGCCGGACGCGCCGGAACGGCGGGCGGTCCCGGACGAGTTCGGCTCCGGGGCGCCCGCCGTCCGCGTTTCCGAGGCGGGTCAGCGGGTCCGGGACCGGCGTCCCAGGACGTACCCGAGTGCGACGCCGGTGAGGGCCACGGCGCCGCCGGAGGCGAACGCGGCGGCCATCGGCCAGGCGACCGACGGCCGGTCCGGCGCGGCCGCGGCGCGTCCCGTGTAGACCGTGCCCGTCCCGGCGGGGACGGCCTGAGCCTCGGGCGGGGCTTGCGCGGCGGGTCCGGGTTGCGGGGCGGCGGGTGCGGGCGGCGCGGTGAGGTCGCGTTCGACGGCGGCGAAGAACTCGCCGGCGGTCCGCTTGGCGACGCTGCCGAGCATCCGCTGGCCGACGCCGCCGACCATCCCGCCCACGACCGCGTCCGCGTCGTAGTCGATCCGCGTCGAGCCGTCGCCGTCGCCGCCGGTGAGCCGGACGCGGAC
>NZ_SMKK01000526.1 GCF_004348425.1 Actinomadura sp. 7K507 | reverse complement strand
TCCCCACCCCCTGGGACCCGTCCCTGGCCACGGCGATGGAGGACCGCACCGTCCGTGTGGAGGAGGAACAGGTGCTGCCAGACCTCCTCACCGACCTCGGCACTCGCACGGCGGCGCCGCGACGCGGGTCGGCCCCGTCTAGCCGGTGAGCTTGAGGGAGTCGAGGTCGCGGGCGTGGTGGGCGTGGCGGGTGGTCATGGTGCGGAACATCTCGTCGCCGCGGGGGGTGCGTTCGACGATCATGGAGGCGCCGATGGACATGACGATGCCGTGGAAGGCGTGGCGGCGGTAGGCGTTCCAGCAGTCGTCCCAGGTGAGGGTGACGCCGCGCGTGGTGAGGGCCTTGTGGTAGCGCTCCACGAGGGTGTGTTCGCAGGTGCGGCGGGCGTCGGTGGGGAGGCTGGAGCCGAGGAAGTAGGCGAGGTCGGCGGGGCCGGGGGCGTAGGCGCAGGTCTGCCAGTCCAGGACGGCGGCGCGCGGGCCGCCGAACAGGAGGTTGTCGGCGCGGAAGTCGCCGTGGAAGAGGGTGGACGGCCCTTCGCGGTCGGCGAGGTACGTGCCGATCGCGGGGAGGAAGTCCTCTATCAGGGTGAGGACGTCGGGGTGCAGGTCGGCGCCGTAGCGTTCCTTGAAGCCGTCGTAGAGGCCGGTGACCATCGAGGCGGTGAAGGCGGCCGAGTCGGCGTCGTGGCGGTTGAGCCAGGGCAGGGCGGCGAGGTCCGGGTCGTCCCAGCCGGCGGCGTGCAGGGCGGCCATCTCGTCGATCGCGGCGGCGGCGTCCTCGGTCGTGACGCCGGCGAGCTGGTCGCCCGGAAGTGCGGGCGCGAGGTCCTCCAGGAGGACGGTGTACTCGTCGGGTTCGGGGGCGTAGGCGGCGAAGTAGCAGGTCGGGACGCCCGCGTCGAGGCGGTCCGCGATCTGCGCGTAGAAGTGCGCCTCGACCTCGTAGGTGCGGATGGCGCGGGCGGCGGCGCGGCTGGAGGCGTCGGCGGCCGGGACCTTGGCGACCATCGTCGCCGGGAGGCGGGTGGGGCCGGCGTAGGTGAGGAAGAGGCGGAGGCTGTCGGACACCTGGCCGGTGCCGACGGGCTCGGTGCGGACGGCGGTGACCTTCGTGGCGAGGGCGTCGCTCAGCCAGGGGGCGGTCAGATCGCCGGCGCCGGAGACCGGTGGGGTCATGGGTTCTCCTCGGCGAGATAGGACCAGCCGTGGTCCTGCCAGGTGGGGGGTTGGTGCCATTCCGTCCAGCCGTGGCCGGTGCGGCCGTCCTCGGAGTCGAAGCGGCACAGGGCGCGGGGGAAGTGGGC
>NZ_SMKK01000525.1 GCF_004348425.1 Actinomadura sp. 7K507 | reverse complement strand
CCAGGGCTAATGCGTTCTCAGATGCTGAGATGAGCCGGTAGATCGGCAGGCCAAACGGCGGGTGGCACCCGGGGGGTTGTGAACGACGAACGCGGTCCCCGATGATCTTGGGTGTCTAAGCCAGTCGATCAAGACAGGGACCGCGTTCGCGTGCCATCCTCCCCGATCGACGCCCTGGTTCGCCACTGCGAGGGCGTCGTCCCGCCATGTCCCGTCACCGACCTGCCCGGCCTGCCGGTACTGGTGGAGGTGCTGGACCGCATTCCCGATCCGCGACGTCGCCGCGGCCGCCGGTACCGGCTCGGCCCTCTGCTGGCGTTGTGCCTGGTCGCCGTGCTCAGCGGCGCCACCAGCCTGGCGAAGATCAGCAGGATCGCCGCGGAACTGGACCCACGCGTACTCGCCGACCTGGGGTTGCCGGCGGCAAGGCCGGTCGTGACAACGCTGGGGCGGCTGCTGGCACGGCTCGACGGCGACGCCTTCGACAAGGTGATCGGGGCCTATCTGTCAGCCCTGGCCCACGACCCCGACGCGGGGTACCAGGCCGGACCGGAGGCGGTGTCGGTGGACGGCAAGACGCTGCGGGGCAGCCGCCGCCCGGACGGAACGGTGACGCATCTGCTGGCGGCGGCCCTGCACGACGGGCGGACCGTGGTGGCGCAACGCCAGGTCGACGCCAAGAGCAACGAGATCCCCGCGTTCGTCCCGCTGCTGGCCCGCCTGGATCTGACCGGGAAGGTCGTCACCGCCGACGCCCTGCACACCCAGCGTGAACACGCCCGTCACCTGGTCCGGGACCGAAAGGCGCACTACCTCCTGGTCGTGAAGGGCAACCAGAAGAGCCTGCACCGGCGGCTCAAGCGCCTGCCCTGGCGGGAGATCCAGCTGCACGACCGCACCGTTGAGGACGGGCACGGCCGCCACGAGATCCGCCGGCTGAAAGCCTGCACCGTCCGGCCCGGGCTGCTGTTCCCGCACGCCGTCCAGGCCATCCAGGTCAAACGCCGCCGCACCGACCGCACCACCGGCAAAACGACGATCAAAACCATCTACGCCGTCACCAGCCTCGCCCCAGGCCACGCCACACCCGCCCAGCTCGCCGCCCTCATCCGCGGGCACTGGACCATCGAGGCCCTGCACCACGTCCGCGACGTCACCTACGCCGAGGACCGCTCACACATCCGCACCGGCCACGCACCACGTATCATGGCCGGCCTGCGCAACCTGGCCATCGCCCTCGCCAACCTCATGGGCTGGACCAACATCGCCGCCGCCAACGACCACTACCGGGCACACCCCACCCACGCACTTCAACTACTCGATCTCACTACCTGAGAACGCATTAGCCCTGA
>NZ_SMKK01000524.1 GCF_004348425.1 Actinomadura sp. 7K507 | reverse complement strand
GAGCAGCAGGGCGGCGGCGGCCGCGCCGAGGCCGGACGGGGTCCAGGGAGCGGCGGGCGGTGCGTGCGGGTGGGTGACGTGGCCGTCCAGGACGAGCCCGGCGTAGGCGCCGCGGTCGGCGAACACGTGGGCCGCGTCGGCGATGGGCCCGCCGGGCATCAGCCCGGCCAGCAGCCCCGCGGCGAGCAGGACGGCGGCGGGGGCGAGCATGATCCAGGGGATGGACCGCAGCTTCACCGGCGTCTCGGGGTCCTCCTGCCCGGACTGCCCGCCGGCGGGCGCGCCGGACGGGGCCGGGGCGGTGTCGCCGCCGGCGGGGGTGCCGCGGAAGACCACGAGCCACACGCGCAGGACGGCGCCGGCGGTGAGCGCGGCCGCGGCGACCGACAGCGGCATGAACCACCACCAGCCGATCTTCAGGGCGGCGTGCTCGGTGACCGAGTGCCCGGCGAACAGCCCGGACGGCGGCACGCCGGCCAGGCACAGCGCGCCGATCAGGAACGTGGCTCCGGTGACGGGCATGCCGCGTCCGCGGCCGTGCAGGTCGCGGGTGTCGACGCTCTGGTGCCGGTTGAGCAGGGCCCCCGCGGCCAGGAACAGCGCGCCCTTCACCGCGGCGTGCCCGGCCAGGTAGTAGGCGGTGCCGGCGAGCGCCTCGGGGGTGCCGGCGGCGACGCCGAGCAGCAGCAGCCCGGAGTGGCTGATGGTGGAGTAGGCCAGCAGCCGCTTGATGTGGTGCTGCAGGACGCACATCACGGCGCCCAGCACCGCGGCGGCGGCGCCCAGGACGGCGATGGCGCGCAGCGGGACGAGGTCGGCGAACACGGCCCAGTAGGTCCGCGCGATCCCGTACACGCCCAGTTCGATCATGATGCCGGAGAACAGGACGCAGACGGGGGTGGGGGCGACGGCGTGGGCGTCGGCGAGCCAGAAGTGGAAGGGGACCGCGGCGGCCTTGACGAGGTAGCCGGTGCAGATGAGCACGAACGCGGCGGTGGCGAGCGCGTCGGCGTGGGCGCCGGTGCCGGCGGCGAGGCTCTTCCCGGCGGTGGCCAGGCCGAGTTCGCCGGTGCGGCCGTAGACCAGCGCGATGCCGGTGAGGGTGAGGTAGGCGCCGATCGACTGGACGATGCCGAAGTTGAGGGCGCCGTGGACGGTGGAGGGCTCCTCGGAGCGGTAGCCGGTGAGCGCGAACGCGACGACGCTCATCAGCTCGAAGAACACGAACGCGTCGAACAGGTCGCCAGTGTACACGAACGCGCACATCGCCGCCAGGAACAGCAGCATGAGCGCGTGGAAGATCGCCTGGATCTCGGCGAAGTACCGCCAGGAGAACGCGAGCGCGGCCAGGGTGAGGGCGGCGGTGACGCAGGCGAGCCCGGCGGCGAGGGGGTCGGCGGCCAGCGGGATGCCGACGCCGGTGCCGGGGCCCCAGCCGCCGAGCCACACGACCTGGGGGCTGTCTCTTA
>NZ_SMKK01000523.1 GCF_004348425.1 Actinomadura sp. 7K507 | reverse complement strand
CTAGTACGGCAGTCGTAGAACGTGATCTGAACGGGCAGGGACCGGCCGTAACGTAGGACAGCCGCCCGATGATCTTCGAGTTGTGACGCAAGAAGAACCTTGGGCGGCTGCTGCCGTCATGGTAGAGGCCGAGACTGTCTGCGGTCATCTCGACGGGCTGATGGGCTCGATGGCCGGATGTTTCCGCAGGTGGGAGCCGCGGGTGCAGGCGAGGAAATACGTGCGGGCGTTGATGAGCGACCTGCCGCGCAAGAACTGCTGGACGATCGCCGAGCATGCGGGCGATGCCACACCGGGCAAGATGCAGCACCTGCTGGAACGCGCGAAGTGGGACACCATGGCCGCGATGGCGGCCGTCCGCGGCTTCGTCTGCGAGCACCTGGACGACGGTGACGCGGTCGCGATCCTGGACGAGTCCGGCCAGGAGAAGAAGGGCACCGCCACGGTCGGGGTGAAGCGGCAGTACGTCGGCTGCGCAGGCCGGGTCTCCAATGCCATCAACATCGTGTACTGCAGTTTCGCCACCCGGGCAGGTCATGCGCTGGTCGGCGCCCGCCCCTACCTGCCGCGCGAATGGGCCACCGACCCCCAGCGGCGAGCCCGGGCCGGGGTACCCGAGCACGCCGTGTTCGCCACCAAGCCCGAACTGGGCCGACAGATCCTGGCCGACCTGCACGCCGAGGGCCGGCTCCCGGGCTGGGTCACCGGCGACGAGGTCTACGGCCGCGACCCGGGCCTGCGCGCCTGGCTGGAATCGGACCAGGTCAACACCGGGTACGTACTGGGAATCTCCAAGTCGACCCGCATCGCGCTCAGCCCCGTCACCACGGCCCGCGCCGACAGCGTACTCAAGACACTGATCGCCTCTGACTGGGTCATCGACTCGTGCGGGGCCGGCTCCAAAGGCGAACGCCGGTACGCCTGGGCCTGGGTCGCCACCACCGATCCCCGCCGTCACCTGCTGGTCCGCCGCAGCCTCGCGGCGAACGACAAGGGCGTCCGCGAACTGGCGTTCTACCTGTGCTTCGCACCCGAAGGCCGACCGGTGACATTGCGTGCGCTGATCAAGGTCGCCGGACGCCGCTGGCCCGTGGAAGAGGACTTCCAGGTCGGCAAGGACGCCTTCGGGCTGGACCATTCGCAGGTCCGGACCCATCCCGCGCTGCTGCGCCACCTCGTGCTGGCCATGACCGCCATGGCCGTGGTCGCCGTCACCGCCGCCCAAGCACGCACCAACGACAGCCTCGCACCCCCACCGATCAGACCCCACCAGGCACCACCGGCCGATCCGGGACTGATCCCCCTCACAGTCGCCGAGACCAAACGCCTGGCCAACCTACTCACCCGAACCTGGCACAGCACCGAGCACCACCTGCGCTGGCACACCTGGCGACGACGCCACCAAGCCCGCGCCCGCTGGTTCCACTACCGGGCCCGCCTCAACCGCCAATGACAAGATCACGTTCTACGACTGCCGTACTAG
>NZ_SMKK01000522.1 GCF_004348425.1 Actinomadura sp. 7K507 | reverse complement strand
GGGGCCGGACGGGGCGGGACCGCGGGGCCCCCGGAAGCGGTGGCGGCCGGAGGCGATCGCGCTCGTCGCGGGCATCGCCTCGCTGCCGATGCTGATGCCCGCCGGGCTCGCGCCGGGCCCCGGCAACACGGCGCTGCCCGATGTCGTGCTGATCGTGCTCGTCATCATGACGTTCCTGTGGGCGGGGACGCGCAGGCTGCCCGTCCGCTGGCCGTTCCTGCTGCCCACCCTGCTCACCGTCCTCGCGGGCGGCGTCGCGGCGCTGGTCAACGACGTCGGGGCCCTCACCCTCGTCAAGGACCTGTTCGTGCTGCTGTGGGCGGTCTGCGTCGCCAACCTCGGCCGCGACCCGTCCCTGCTCCGCGTGGCGCTGCGCGCCTTCGTCTGGATCGGAACGATCTACGCGCTCGTCATGATGGCCGGTTTCGCGCTCGGGATCGACGCGATGTCCGGCAAGCAGGTCGACGGCGAGCGCCTGATGTTCACCTTCGGCGACGCCAACTACGCGGCCAACTGGTTCATCTGCGTCTTCTTCATCGTGCGCGCCACCCGGTTCCCCGGGCGGAGGTGGCTGCGCTGGACCGTGTGCGGGATCCTCATCGCCGCCGAGCTGCTGACCGGCTCGAACGGCGGCCTGCTCGCGCTCTGCTGCGCCCTGCTGCTCGGCTACCTGTTCCGGCTGCTGCGCGAGGGGAAGGCCCACCACGCGGTGGCGGTCGGCGCCGCGGCCGTGTTCCTCGGCGGCGGAGCGGTCGCCGTGGTCACCCAGGTCGACATCCAGCCGCTCCTGGACCGCGCCAGCCAGGTGTCCCCGGTGATCCGCGACTCCGTCGGCCGGACGACCGGGGAGAGCACCGACTCCCGCAGCACCGTCTTCTCGACGACCTGGGACATGATCAAGGCCCGGGACCATCCGTGGGGCATCGGCGCCGCGCAGACCGAGACGCAGATGCTCGTCCGGCAGGAGTCCTACGTCCAGGAGGCGCACAACGACTACATCGCCTCCGTCCTCGAACGCGGGTTCATCGGCGGGGTCGCGCTGATCCTGATGGTGTCCGTGCTGGTGCTGAGGGCCGTGCGGATCGCGCGGCGGGGCGCGCTGAAGCCCGAGTACGCGCGGCTCGTCCCGCATCCCGAGCTCTTCGGCGCCCTCGTCGCCGTGTTCCTCATCTGCGCCCTGTTCTACGAGGTCCTGCACTACCGGCACGGCTTCGCGATCTTCGGCCTGATCGCCGCCCTCGACCTCTTCGGCCGGCGCACCCGGCGGCCCGGCAGGACGCCGGCGCCGGCGCCCCGCGCGGCTCGCGGTCCCGGCCCGCGCAAGCCCGCCCGCGAAGTGACGCTCCAGGCGAGCCCGCAAGGGCGGACGATCACCGCGCCGCCCGCGCGACCGTACGCGGGGCCGTGCTCGCCCTCCTCGACCATGCGGGGGTGACCCGCATCCGGGTGGCGTGGGAAGCCGAGAAGGGAACGCTGTGCGTCCGCGTCCGGGACGATGGACCG
>NZ_SMKK01000521.1 GCF_004348425.1 Actinomadura sp. 7K507 | reverse complement strand
CCGTAGTGCGTCGGCGCGGCCGGGAGTCTGGTCGGGCAGGGGCCGGGTGGTGAGGGTGAAGGCGGGGGTTTCCTGGTTGGCGACGATGAGGCGGGCGGCGGCCTGGTAGGCGCCGAGATTGGCCAGGTCGTGGCCGGTGAGATTGGGGCGCGTCAGGTGCGCCAGGTCGCGGGCGTCCTGCGGGGAGACGGCGAAGAAGATCTTGTTGCGGGCGTTGGCTGCGACCGCGTCCCGCATCGCCGAGGGGAACTGGGTGAGGTTCTGGTGCGCCAGGGTGACCGAGAGGCGGTAGGCGCGGGCCTCGGCGAGCATCTCTTCCAGGCCGTGCGGCAGGTTCAGGAAGGCGTGTGCCTCGTCGATATAGAGCGCGGCGTCGCGGCGCGCGGTCTCGGCGCGGCGGGCGCGGGCGGTGATGGTCTGCCAGACCTGCGCCAGCACCAGCGAGCCCAGCAGCCGCGCGGTGTCGTCGCCGAGCACGCCTTTGGGGACGCGCACCAGCAGGATGCCGCCGGTGTCCAGCACACCGGTGGTGTTCAGGCCGGGGCCGGGGGTGCCGACGATCTGCCGGACGAACGGGCGGAGCAGGAAGTGCCGGAGTTTGTTCATCACCGGGCCGATGGCGTTGGCTCGCGCCTCGGGTGACAGGCGCGCGTACCAGGACCAGAACCCGGCGAGGATGTCATCGCCTCCGGGCCCGCCGATGCGGCGGGTGGCGCGGATCCGGTAGGCGTCCTCGGTGAGCAGTCGGGGCACGTCGGCCAGGGTCGCGCCGGGGTACTGCTGGAGGGTCAGGACGGCCGAGCGCAGGATGTCGTCGGTGCGGGGCCCCCAGGAGTCGGCGAAGATGCGGTGCACGATCCCGACGAGGTTGTCTGACACCAGGTTGCCGTCCGGGCCCGCCAGCACGTTCAGCGCGGGGGGCGGGGTGGTGTCGGGGTCGATCAGCCACACCCGCTCGGCAGCCTCGTCGGGCAGCCGAGCCAGCAGGTCGCCCACCAGGTCGCCGCGGGGGTCGATGACCACCGCGGCGCGTCCGGCGGTGGCGTCGGCCAGCACCAGGCGGGCCAGAAGGGTGGATTTGCCGGAGCCGGTGGCTCCGATGATGTGCAGGTGCTGGCGGGCATCGCCGACCCGCACCGCCACCGGCCGAGCGACTCCGGCGTCGCTGTCACCGAGCGGTTTGGTACCCCGCGCGGCGGCGGGGACGGTGGGCGGCGGCGGGACCGAGGCGGCACCGGCGCGAGTCAGGCCGGGCACGGCCGGGTCGAAAGGCAGGTGCGCGAGGGCGGCCAGTTCGTGCACCGACAGCAGATCACCACGTCCCATCCGACGGTCGTTGATCACCGGCGCGGGACGGCGCAGGCGGTGCCGGTCGAAGTGGTTACGCCCGGCGAAGACCGCAAAGGCTGACGCCAGCGCGTGGGCGCGGCCCCGCGCCCACGCCCTCGCGGCGTCCCGGCCCCGTGCGGCAGCCTCTTTGGCGGCGGGGTCTTTGGAGGCGGGGTCTTTGGA
>NZ_SMKK01000520.1 GCF_004348425.1 Actinomadura sp. 7K507 | reverse complement strand
GCCCGGGCATGGGTCAGCACGTCCATGCGGAGCTTGTCGAGCGACTTCAGGAACGCGGGGTCGTCGGTGTCCATGCCGTCCAGCTCGGACAGCAGCTCCTTGGCCTCGCGCTCCTCGGCCAGGCGGTCGTCCACGATCCCGTCGCCGCCGGGCAGTCTCCGGGCCACCGGGTGGACGATCTCCTCCTCGGCGGTCTCGTGCACGGCCAGCAGCCGCACCAGCGCCCGGAATGACTCCTTGCGCTCCTGCCCTTCGGAGTGCATCACCTCGTCGAACAGGTCCCGGATCCGCCCGTGCTGCGCCTTCAGCAGGTCGACCAGGTCGGTCGTGGACGAGACTTGCGTGGTCTTGGTGCTCACTGGTTTCCCTCGCTTCGTCGATCGGTCCGCTACTGGTAACGGTTCTGGCGCATGCTCGGGACGGGGTGCGGGCCCTCGGTCTCCAGCCGGTACTCCTCACCGAACTTGTGCTGGTGGTCCTCCATGACCTGGTCGCTGGGCGGCCGCTCGGCGTTGATCTTGTCTTGGTACTCCTCGAACCGGCGGTGGGCCTCCTGGACGTAGCCGGTGCCCAGCGTCGTCCAGTCGATCTGGGTGGCCAGCAGCTCTCGGACGAGCTGCTTGTTCGGCTCGAAGGTGACCGGCTCGGGCAGCGACGGCGCCAGGACCTGTTCGGGGTCGCGGCCGTCGTGGCGGCGCATCAGGTCGCACGCGATGCGCAGGTGCTCCAGCTCCATGTTCAGGTGCAGTTCCCAGATGCCCTTGATGCGCGGGTCGGTCTCGGTCTGCATGAACGAGTAGTACAGGTAGCACTCGTTGTACTCGTGGTTGACCAGCCGCTCCCACCAGGTCTCCCCTGGGTCCACCAGCGACTCGTAGTGGGTGACGTGCTCCTCTTCGACCAGCCCGATCTCCTGGTAGAGCTGCCGGGCGATGGGCTCCATGTACATGGGGCCGACGTTCATGTAGAAGTTCATCGTCTGCTGCTCGGCCGCCATGATCGTCAGCGCGTGCAGCTTCGAGATCGGCGCCGCGGCCTCCCGGTCGTAGGGCTCGCGGACGTTGTCGATCGGGTGGCGGTGATGCAGCCGCGTCGGCCGTCCCGGAATCGCCTCGGTGAGCTGATCGATGATCTTCTCGGCCTTGCGGTGCTCGATCATCTCGTACAGGTTGGCGTACCGGTACAGGTGGTCGAAGTCCTCCAGCAGCCCGAACTGGTAGGCCTGCTTGAGGTAGGGATCGGGCTCCTGCCGGGCGACCCAGCCGGTCAGGTCGACCGCGACCTGCTCGTAGGAGATCGTGGTCTCCAGCACCGACGCCTGGCCGGGCAGCAGCCAGTTGACGACCTTCTGCTGCTGCTGCTCGATGTTGCGGACCTGCGCGAGCTGCTGCTTGACCTCCAGATCCGGGCAGACCCGGTTGAAGTGGTGACTGAACATGATCGCCTCCACCTCGATGCCGTTCATCGCGATGATGCGGCACTTGGTGTAGGGATCGGAGGTGTCGGGATCGACGGGCGCGACGTCCAGCTGGCTCCAGTT
>NZ_SMKK01000519.1 GCF_004348425.1 Actinomadura sp. 7K507 | reverse complement strand
GGAGGAGGGCGTGGGCTGAGCGCCGGTTTCGATGATGGGGCGTCCCGTCCCTGGGCACAGGGGTAGAACGGCAGGTGGCCGTCACCGGCCCCCACCCTGCGGGACACTGATCGCGCGGCGAGCCGGGGCGGTGCCGGTCCTCGCGGGCGGGATGCGACGAGGTGGAGGACGTTTGAGCGAGCAGGGCGCGATCGGCGAGGCCGTGGCGCGGACCGTCCGGGCTCTGCGGGCCGGGCACGGATGGAGCCTGGACGAGCTGGCGGGACGGGCCGGGGTGAGCAAGGGCGTCCTGGTCGGACTGGAGCAGGGACGCGGGAACCCGAACCTGGGGACGCTCATCCGGATCTCCGACGCGCTCGGCGTGCCGTTGACGCGGCTTGTCCAGGTGGAGGAGGAGCCGCCGGTCCGGATGTTCCGGCCTGAGCGGCACGTCGTGCTGTGGGAGGGCGAGAACGGCGGGAAGGGGACGCTGCTGGCCGGAAGCGACCCGCGGCCGTCGCTGGAGTTGTGGCACTGGGAGCTGCAGCCTGGGGAGACGCGGGAGAGCGACCCGCATGTCCCCGGCACCAAGGAGATCGTGTACGTGCAGAAGGGGACGCTGACCCTCGGTGTGGACGGGCGGACCGACCTCGTCGAGGAGGGTGCAGCCGCCGTGTTCGTGGGCGACCGGCCCCACTCCTACGGAAACGCGACCAAGGACGAAGTCCACTTCGTCCTAGCGGTCCTCGACCTCTGAGCCTGCCAACCCGGCCGCTGCGGGGCGGGTCAGGAGGTCAGGCGGACGGGCATGGCCAGGTAGCGGTAGCCGGTGTCGGTCTGGTCGTCGTCAGCGGCGGCCGTTTCCTCGCCCTTATCCGAGTCGTCCTTCTTGTCGGGGATGGCGGTGAGGAGGGCGGCCTTGGTGGGACCGGCGCATTCGATGCGGGCGAACTCGGTGTCGATGCCGGCCAGGCCGTCCAGGAGGTACTGCGGGGCGAACGCGATGTCGATGTCGTCGCCGGTCAGCTCCGCGCCGAGGCTCTCGTTGGCGCGGGCGGAGTCGCCGGTGGCGGCGCGGATGCGGACCTCGTCGGCGGTGAAGGCGAGCCGGATCGGGGTGCCGCGCTCGGTGACGAGGGCCGCGCGCTTGATCGCCTCGACGAACGGGGCCACGCGGATCTCGGCGACGGACGACCAGGTGCCGGTGAGCCGGGACCTGTAGTTGATGTACTGGTCGTCCAGGAGGCGGCTGGTCATGCTGCGGCCGCCGCCGGAGACGCCGATGAGGGTGTCGGCGGCGCCACCGAGGTCGATGGTGACCTCCTCCCCGCGCTTGATCGCCTTGGCGGTGTCGGCGAGGGTGCGGGCGGGGACGACGACGCCCGCGGTGAACTCGGGGTCGGCGGGGGACCAGGTCAGCTCGCGGGCGGCGATGCGGTAGCGGTCGGTGCAGGCGAGCCACATCGTGTCGCCCTCGATGTCGATGCGGACGCCGGTGAGCATCGGGAGGGTGTCGTCGCGTCCGGCGGCCGGGGTGACCTGGCCGACGGCGGTGGCGAACAGGTCGCTCGGGACGGTGCCGGCGTGGGC
>NZ_SMKK01000051.1 GCF_004348425.1 Actinomadura sp. 7K507 | reverse complement strand
GGGGCGGGGACTGGGCGAAAGCCGGCGACCGGGACCCGGCCCGCGTGGCGATGATGCTGGTGCTGCGCGGCCGCATGCGCTACCAGATGGCCCGCCCGGGATTCGTCGAGGACATGCGCGCCGCGGTGTCGATGCTGCCCGCCGACCCGCCGACCGCGATGCGCGCTCGGGCGCTGTCCACGCTGGGGAACTACGTCCGCCTCACCCCCGACATCGACGAGGCCCGCACGGCGGCGGCCGAGTCCCTCGCCATCGCGCGGGCGCTCGCCGACCCCCTCGTCGAGGCGGAGGCGCTGATCACCCAGTTCTGCGCCGACATCGACTACACCGACGACTCCCATCTCGCCGAGGTCGAGAAGTCGGCGCAGAGCACCGGCGACCACCGGGTGATGCTCCGGTGCCATGTGATCAAGTCCCATTTCCTGGAGGGCGTCGGCCGGCACGAGGAAGCCGTCGCGGTCGCCGGACGCGGCATCGAGCTCTCCCGCGAGTACGGAGTGGCCCGTACCCAGGGCACGTTCCTGTCCATCAACCAGGCCGAGCCGCTGGTCTCGCTCGGCCGGTGGGACGAGGCCGTCACCGTCCTGAACCACGCCATGGAGCAGGACCCGGCCGTCACGACGAGGACGTCGCTGCTCGTCCTGTCCGGCTGGGTGGCGCTGGCGCGCGGGGACCTGGCCACCGCGAGGGAGCGGCTGGTCGTGTCCCGCGAGATCTTGAACCTCAAGATGAAGTGGCTGAAGACCCAGGACTACTTCAGCACGCTCTGGCTCGAGTCGAGCCTGGCGCTCGCCGAGGGACGCCCTGAGGCCGCGCTGGACGCGGTGCGTCCCGTCCTCGACAACGCGGGCCTGCCCGACGACGCCCGCTACAGCTGGCCGGTGCTGATCACCGGCGCGGCGGCCTGCGCCGAAACGGCCGACTCCGGTGACGATCTTCGGCGGATCGAGGAGCGCGCGGCCGGTCTCGCCGCCGACGGCCCGCTGCAGCGGGCGTACCACCTCACGTTCAGCGCCGAGGCGACCCGCGCCCGGGGCGTCCTCGACCTGGCCGCGTGGACGGAGGTCGCGGCGGCGTGGGAGTCGCTCGGCAACCCGTACTACCGTGCGCGTGCGCTGTTCCACGCGGCGGAGGCCGCGCTGGCGGGCGGCGACCACGAGGCGGCGGCGGCCCGGCTGCGCACGGCGGCGGGCCTGGCGGACGGCCTCGGCGCGGTACCGCTCGGCGAGCGCGTCGCCGACCTGCTGCGCCGCACCCGGACGTCCCGCGCGGGGGAGTCGTCCGCGCCGCTCGGGCTGACGCCGCGCGAGTACGAGGTGCTGCGCCTGGTCGCCCAGGGCCGCAGCAACCGCGACATCGCCGACGCGCTGTTCATCTCGGTGAAGACCGCCAGCGTGCACGTCTCCAACATCCTCGGGAAGCTGGACGTGACGAGCCGCGGTGAGGCCGCCGCCACCGCGCACCGCCTGGCGCTGTTCACCACCGATGCCGAGACCGGGCAGGACACCGCGCCCGTCGCCTGACCCGCGTCCTGCGTCTGATTCGGGGGCGGGGGTCTCCCCTCCGCGGGACCCCCGCCCCGAACCGTCGGACCACACGGGAACTTCGTGGCCGGCCTTCGCGGCCCGCGGTCCGCGGAAGCAGGCGGTGCTTCTCCGCCAGGAGAGGCGGCCCGGGACCGTTCCGGCCACTGCCCAGTGTCGTGGCGGGGAGGCCGGGAGGCGGCGGACGACATACCGGTTCCGGGCGTAGGAAAAAAGCGACGGGGACGGGTCGCATTCCGTGACCCGTCCCCGTTCCGGGAGTTCGCCCGTGCCTGTGTTGCCGGGTGCGTGTTCCTGCGTGCTTGTGTACTTGCGTGCCTGTGTTGCCGGGTGCCTGTGTTGCCGCGTGCGTGCTCGCGTCAGCGCGGGACGCGGGCGACGCAGAACACCGTCTGCCCGAACGGCGGCTTGACCACGCGCTCGATGGTGCGGGTGAGCGGCACGACCGTCCGGTCGTAGATCTTGACGAGCTTCGGGTCGGGGTAGCCGGCGCCGCCGCGGCGGACCGCGAACCACCAGGCGATCCCGCCCAGGAAGTTGATCGGCTTGAGCACCTCGGGTTCGAGCCCGGCCTCGCGGACGGACGCCTCCAGCGTCTTCGGCGTGTACCGGGTGACGTGCCCGACCTTGCGGTCGAAGTCGCCGTAGAGCTGCATGTAGCCGGGCACCCAGATGACGATCCGGCCGCCGGGCTCGGTCACGGCGGCGAGGTCGCGCAGCGCCTGGACGTCGTCCTTGATGTGCTCCAGGACGTTCATCATCACGACGGTGTCGACCTTCCGCCGGATCACGATGTCGGCGGGCAGCGCCAGGTCGATGACCTCGACGTCGTCGCTGCCGTCGTAGCGCTCGCGCAGCTGGCCGACGCAGTACGGGTCGTTGTCGCTGACGACGAGGTGGTCGAGGCGTCCGGCGAACTGCTCGGAGAAGTGCCCGAGACCCGAGCCGACCTCCAGCATGGACCGCCCGACGTGCGGCGCGATCGTGTCGTACTCGTACTTGCGGTAGTTGCGGGCCTCGTCCCCGCCCAGATGGTTCTCCAGTGCCCCCTCCCCGGCGGCGGGCTGGACGACGTCCCCGTCCTTGCCCCCGCTCGCTGGATCGGGAGCAGGAGCGGGGGCGGCGGCGGCCGGGGCGGAGCCCTTCGGGCGGCTGCCGACGAGGTTGAGGAGGGTGCCTGCGATGGACTTCTTCTGACCAGGTGACTGCATACTTCCCGCTCGCTGGGTGCGTGGGCGCTCTGGATTCTCGTTCGCCGGATCGGTGACCTGACCCGCTCGGGACGGTCGATCTCTGGCGCGAAGATCGGGCCAGTCTACTCCGCCCCCGACGCCCGCCGCCCGCAGGCGCATGGACGCCGCGCGCCCCGCGGCGTCCGCACGCATGTCGCCCGGCCGGTTCCGGGCGGGAGTTCGCCCTGCTCAGCCGATGGTGCGGTGGACGTCCTCCTTCTCGCTCGGACCCGGCTCGGACGGCGCGATCCACGGCCCGGGGATGGACGGGTCCAGGACGCCTTCCTCCACCCAGGCGAAGTCGCCCGCGAGCACGGCCCGCGCGAGTTTCGAGTCCATCGCGTCGGTGTTGCGCCACAGCCCGTCGAACAGTTCCTCGACGCGGATGCGCGACTGCCGGCAGAACGCGTCCGCGAGCAGCACGGCCGACGCGCCGGGCGCCGTGGCCGGGCCCTCGCCGCCCGCGCCGGCGCTGCCGAGCGGGCCGTCCGCCGACGAGTCGGCCCGCGCGCGGACGCACACGGCGCTCATCGCGTACAGCTCGGCGCCGATGTCGACCATCCGGCCGAGGAAGCCCTGCCGGTGCTCCAGGCCTCCCTGCCAGCGTCCCGACGCGTAGAAGATCGAGCGGGCCAGCTTGCGGGACGCCCGCTCGACGTACCGCAGGTGCTTGGCCAGCGGACCGAACTCGGCGTAGGCCTTCGGGCGCTGGCCGGAGCCGGTGACCAGCGTCGGCAGCCAGCGCGCGTAGAACCCGCCCGCCTTCGCCGCCGCCCGCGCCTTCTGCCCGGTGGTCGCGTCCGGGTCGATGATGTCACCGGCCACCGACAGGTGCGCGTCCACGGCCTCGCGGGCGATCAGCAGATGCATGATCTCGCTGGAGCCCTCGAAGATCCGGTTGATGCGCAGGTCGCGCACCACCTGCTCCACGGGCACGCCGCGCTCGCCGCGCGCCGCGAGGGACTCGGCGGTCTCGTAGCCGCGCCCGCCGCGCACCTGCATCAGCTCGTCCGCGGCGCGGCACGCCATCTCCGACGTCCACAGCTTCGCCAGCGCCGCCTCGATCCGGATGTCGTTGCGCTCGTCGTCGGCGAGCTGGCTGGACAGGTCGAGCATCGCCTCCATCGCGTACGCGGTCGCGGCGATGAACGAGATCTTGCGGGAGACGGCCTCGTGCTCGCCGACCGGCCGGCCCCACTGCACCCGCTCCCTCGACCACTCCCGCGCGATCTTGGCGGCCCACTTGCCGCTCGCCGCGCAGATCGCGGGCAGCGACAGCCGCCCGGTGTTGAGCGTGGTCAGCGCGACCTTCAGGCCCGCGCCCTCCTTGCCGATCAGGTTGGCCTTCGGGACGCGGACGTCGTGGAAGCGCGTGACGCCGTTCTCGATGCCGCGCAGCCCCATGAACGCGTTGCGGTTCTCCACGGTGATGCCGGGCGTGGACGTGTCCACGACGAACGCGGAGATGCCGCCGCGGTGCGTCTCCGACTTGGGGACGCGCGCCATGACGACGACGAGGTCGGCGACGACGCCGTTGGTCGTCCACAGCTTGACGCCGTTGAGGAGGTAGTCGTCGCCGTCGGGGACGGCGGTGGCGCGCAGCCGCGCCGGGTCGGAGCCGACGTCGGGCTCGGTCAGCAGGAACGCGCTGACCTGCCTGGCGCAGCGCGGCAGCCACTCCTCCTGCTGCTCCTGCGTCCCGAACAGCTTGATCGGCTGCGGGACGCCGATGGACTGGTGCGCCGACAGCAGCGCGGCGAGCGCGGGGTTGACCGACCCGACGACCATCAGGGCCCGGCCGTAGTAGAGCTGGCTGAGCCCGAGGCCGCCGTACTTCTCGGGGATCTTCATGCCGAGCGCGCCGAGTTCGCGCAGGCCCGCGATGACGTCGTCGGGGATGCGGGACTCGCGCTCGATCTGCGCAGGGTCGATCCTGGTGGCGCAGAACTCGGTGAGCCGGGCCAGGAACTCCTCGCCCTTGCGGCGGGCCTCGCCGTCCGGGCGGGGGTGCGGGTCGATGAGGTCGAGGCGGAAGTCGCCGAGGAACAGCTGCTTGCCGAAGCTCGGCAGCCGCCATTCGGTCTCGCGCGCCTCCTCGGCGACCTTCCGGGCGGTCCGCTCGTCGACGTGGGCGTGCCCGCCGGCGTGGCTGCTCTGGCTCATGCGTCCTCCTCGGCAGGGGACGGCCCCCCACGTCCCCGGTTTCGACCGGCTGTTGCCGGGGCTGATCTCGGGTTCTTGGATGCGGCGTGCCTTCGCCCCGAAGTTACTCTTCGGTTGTACTTCTGAGTAGTCCTGAACATGTGATCGCCATATCCCGTGGCCGATTCGGGAAACACGCTTCACGCGCACGTCGGAAGTGATGCAATGGGTCCGACCATCGCCGAGGCCTTGACCGGACCAGGCCAGAGGGGTTCGCTGTGGGTAATGGATGAGGCACGCAAACCCACTCTCATCGCCTCGGTGCAGCGCGCGCTGCGTCTCATGGAGGTGGTCGCGTCGCATCCGAACGGCGCGCCCGCCAAGCAGCTCGCCCGGGAGGCCCGGCTTCCCCTCGCCACCACCTACCACCTGCTGCGCACCCTCGCGCACGAGGGCTACGCGACGCGGCTGTCGGACGGCGTATGGGTGCTGGGCGAGCGGGTCGAGAGCCTGCACGGGCAGAGCCGGACCCAGCAGCTGCTGGCCCGCATCCGCCCGACCCTGATGGCCCTGCGGGACGAGCTGGGCGTCGCGGCGTACTTCAGCATGCACATGGACGACGAGATCCGCCTCATCGACATCGCCGACGGCCCGCGCACCCCCCGCGTGGACGTGTGGGTCGGCTTCGAGGACGCCGCGCACGCCACCGCCATCGGCAAGTGCGTCCTGAGCCAGCTCGACGACGATGCCCGCCGCGACTACCTGTCCCGGCACCCGCTCGTCGACCTGACACCGCACACCATCACCGATCCCGGGCGCCTGTTCCGCTCCCTCGAACCTCCGGGCGGCATGCAGGTCGACCGCGAGGAGTACGCCCTCGGCACCGTCTGCGCCGCCGTCCCGGTCACCGACGTGACCGGCTCCGTCCTCGGCGCCGTCGCCATCTCCTGCCGTCCCGCCAAGCTCTCCAAGGTCGAGATATCGGCCGACCGGATGCGCGCCACCGCAGAGGAGATCCAGCGCACGCTGACTCTCACGCCCTGACGGGCTCACCTCCACGCACGACCACCTGAGGAAAATTGTGCCAGTTGCCACTGGCGCGTTTCGTGGAGGCGGTTCATAGTGTGCGCATGAGGCGCTCCCTGGCGAGTGCGGCGATCGCGGTCGCCGCCGTACTGTCCGTGCCCGCGACGCTTTCCGCCCCCATGACGGCCCACGCGGCGGAACCCGAAGCGCAGGAGGTCCCCCTGCCCTTCCTGTGGGCCAGGTCCGAGTTACACGACGTCGCCGTGACCGGCCCGGACGACGTGTGGGCCGCCGGAGTGCAGGGCGTCTTCTGCCTCCCCTACTACGAGCAGTGCGTCATCGATCTCGAGGGCAACCCGGTCGTGCGGCGCTGGACGGGAACGTCCTGGACGGGGTACCCGCTGAACGGATGGACCGGCAACGGCCCGATCGAACACGTCACCTCCGCCGCGGGCGAGACCGCCGCGGGCGAGACCTGGATCGCGGGCCGCGGTCGCACGGGCGACGTCTGGCAGGGTTACGTGGCGCGGTTCGACGGCTCGTCCTTCCAGAAGGTCGCCACGCCGTCCGGCCGGGTCGAGCGGATCAGCACGGGCGCGGCCGGAACCTGGCTCGCCGAGCGCGCCGCCGTCTGGACCGGGCGCCACAGCCTGTACAAGCGCACCGGATCCACCTGGACCGGCGTCGAGCTCCCCGCCGAGATCCACACGATCACCGACGTCCAGGCGCGCACCGCCACCGACGTCTGGCTCGTCGGGGCCCGCGCCGCCGAGGCCGGCACTCCCGGCCGGCTGCCCGCGGCGGCGCACTTCGACGGGACGTCCTGGACGGGCGTCCCGCCACCCGAACTGCCGGCCGACGTCGAGGACCACGGGTTCGTCAAGGTCGTGCCGGTCGGTCCGGACGATGTCTGGGCGATCACCACGGAGTTCCTTACCCACTGGGACGGTGACGACTGGACCGTCGTCCGGATCCCGGAGGAGAGCTGGAGAAGCCGGGACCTGGTCGTCGACGCATCGGGAGTCCCGTGGGTGGCGATGCCCGCGAGCCCGTCGTACCTGTTCCGGTACGTCGACGGTGCGTGGCAGGACGTCCCGACAGCCGCCGTCGGGCTGCACGCCATCGCGGCCGTCCCCGGAACCTCCACGATCTGGGGCGCCGGCGCCAAGGGCAACGACGCCGCCGCGGTGCGCACCTCATGAGACGAATATTCGCGAGCGCCGCGATCGCGGGCGCCGCCCTGCTGGCCCTTCCCGTGACGGCGCACGCGGTAGAACACGCGGTAGAAAACGACGTGCACACGGTGCCCCTGCCGTTCTTCTGGCCGAGGGCCGAACTGAACAGCGTCGCCTCCGATGACGCGGGCGGCGTGTGGATCGCCGGGGGACAGGGCGCCTACTGCGTGCTCTGGGACTTCAGTTGCGTCCTCTACAGCGCGGGCAACCCGGTCGTGCGGCGCTGGACCGGCTCGTCCTGGACGGAGTACCCGCTGAACGGATGGACCGGCAACGGCATGATCGAGCGGGTCGCGACCGGCGCGGGCCAGACGTGGATCGGAGGCGGCCGGGGCAACTTCTACGAGTATCTGGCCGTGTTCGACGGGGCGTCGTTCCAGAAGGTCGACCGGCCGTCCAGCGCTTCCGTCGGGATGCTCAGCACGGGCCCGGCGGGCACGTGGATCACCCAGCCCGTCTCCCCCGACTCGGACGAGCCGCACCTGCTCAGGCGCGACGGGGACGCCTGGGCGGACATGGATCTCCCCGACCGGCGGACCGGGGTCAACGATCTCCAGGCGCGGACGGCCACCGACGTGTGGGTGGCCGGCTCAAGGAGAGGCGCGGACGGTACCGGCCGGTATCCCGCCTTGCTGCATTTCGACGGCGCCTCCTGGACGCCGGCCGCACTGCCGGACCTGCCCGGGGAGCAATGGCTCGGCCTGGTCCGCCCCGCCGGGGAGAACGAACTCTGGGTCGCCGGAGCGCACCACCTGGCGCACCGGGACGGCGACGGCTGGACCGTGATCCCGGGTCCGGAGAACCTCCGGATCGAGGACCTGGCCATCGACGGCTCGGGCACCCCGTGGGTGACCTTGGGCAACCACGACCTCTACCGGTACGCCGGTGGTGCCTGGCAGCCCGTCGCCCTCCCCGCCGGGGGGCTTTTCGACATCACCTTCGCGGGCCCGTCCACCCTCTGGGGCGTCGGCTACGCGGACGGACCCGCGGTGATGAGCGACTTCTAGGAGAGGCGGCGGCGAGTCCAGTAGAAGCAGAATCCCGTCAGGCCCAGGGTGAGGACGGCGAACACTCCGGTCTCGGCCCACTGGAGCGGCCAGAAGCGTTCGGCGGGCTGGTAGACCACCTTCTGCTTGTAGCCCTGCTGGGCGAGTGCGTCGAAGCACTCCTGGGGCGGCCCGGTGGGAGGCCGAGGCTCGGCGCCCGGCCGGGGTGCCCGCGGGGCGCACGGTCCCGTGCCCAGGGAGACGGGCAGGTGGGCGACCTCGCGGCCGGACGCGTCCACGGTGTGGTTCGAGAGCGTCCAGGCTCCCGTCGCCGCCCTGGTCCGCACGGTCATGGAGTCGGCGTTCAGCATCAGCGACTCCAGGTTGTGGGAGGTGATCGCGACGGTGCCGCTCTCCGGCGGGATGATGTGCGGGCGGACCCACAGCGGCACCGCGACGTGGACGGCGGCGAACACCGCGAGGGTGATCGCCATGGCGGGCAGAGTGCGGCGCACGAGCACGCCGACCGTGACGCCGAGCGCGAACGCGAACGCCGCGTAGCCGACGGGGACGATGCCGTGCGCGTCGAACAGCAGCGGCGTCATCCGCGACGAGCGTGTGATCGCGGCCTCGGCGATAGGGTCCGACCACCAGTCCACGGCGAAGACGGCGATCCCGGCGGCCGTCATGGAGGCCAGCCCGACGAGGCCGAGCTTGACGGCCAGCCAGCGGGTCCGGGTCACGCTCTGGTTCCAGGCGAGGCGGTGCGTTCCGGCTTCGAGTTCCCGGGCGACCAGCGGCGCGCCCCAGAAGACGCCGATGAGGCCCGGAAGGCCGATCACGATGACGAGCAGCGCGCCGTAGGAGGCCTGGTGCCCGGTGACGAACAGCCGGGAGAACTCGTTGCACGCCTCTTGGCTGGTGCAGGACGAGATCCCGGTGGCGTACTCGTCCGCGAGGCCGGGGCCGGTGACGGCCAGGGCGGCGGCGAGGATCGCGAGCCCGCCGAACACCACCGCGGCCTGGACGCGGAACTGCCGGAACGTCAGCCAGATCATCGGATCGCCTCCAGCTTGGGACGGGCCGTGGCGGTCGGGGTCATGTAGGCGAGGACGAGGTCTTCCAGCCCGAGCCGGCCGACCGTCCACGCGGGGTCGTGGATCGGGGCCTCGGTCCGGACGATGAGCGTGCTCTGCCGGTCGGTGTGGCTCTCGGACACGACCTCCTGCTGCGCCGGCAGCGTCGCCGGGTCGCGGCGCGGCCCGGTCAGCCGGTGGTGGGCGGTGAGCAGGTCGTCGACGTCCCCCGCCACCCGGACCCGCGACTCCACGAGCACGACGAGGTAGTCGCACGTCCGTTCCAGGTCGGACACCAGATGGGACGACAGCACGACGCTGAGCGAGTGCTCGACGACTGCTTCGAGGAGGCTCTGCAGGAACTCGCGGCGGGCCAGTGGGTCGAGCGCGGCGACCGGCTCGTCGAGGATCAGCAGCTCGGGCCGCTTGGCGATGCCGAGGGTGAGCGCGAGCTGGGCCCGCTGCCCGCCGGACAGCTTCCCGGCCCGCCGCGCGGGGTCGAGCCCGAGCCGCTCGACACGGTCACGGGCGAGCGCGTCGTCCCAGCGCGGGTTCAGCCGCGCACCCAGCTTCAGGTGGTCGGCGACGCTCAGCCCGGCGTAGGTGGGTGTGTCCTGGGCGACGTACCCGACCTTGGCGAGCTGCTCCGGCCCGCTCGCCGGACGCCCGCCGAGCACCCGGATGTCGCCTGCGGACGGCGCGAGCTGGCCGACCGCGAGGTTCAGGAGCGTCGTCTTCCCCGCTCCGTTCGGCCCGACGAGCCCGACGACCCGTCCCGCCGGAATGTCGAGCGTGCAATCCGACAGTGCCCACCGCTTCCCGTACTTCTTGCCCAGCCCCTGGGCCTGCAAGGCGGCGGTCACGCTATGTCCTCCTGCCGGGCGGACCGAAAGGTAGTCATGAACAACGCCTCGATGCTCTCGTCGTCAAGGCCGGCGAGCCGCGCCTTGGCGAGCCAGCGCTCCAGGTCCTTGCGCAGCGGCCCGTGCGCGCCGAGCGACTCGCCGGCGAGGGTGCGCGTCACGAACGTCCCGAGGCCGGGACGCGGCGCGACGAGTCCCTCGTGCTCCAGCTCCCGGTACGCCTTGAGCACGGTGTTCGGGTTGATCGCGAGCTGCGCCACCACGTCCTTCACCGTCGGCAGCTGATCATCCACCCGCAGCAGATCGAGTCGCAGCGCGTGCCGCACCTGCCGGACGAGCTGCATGTACGGCGACACCCCCGAACCGGGATCCAGATGGAACTCGATCACCGCCACCTCCATTTAACTAGGATGCTAGTACTTTAGATGTGTAGACCTTCCTCGTGTCAATACGGACGATGAGACCTCGGTGCAACCTTTTGCGCGGTCCGGTGCATCAGGTGGGTGTGGAGCCGGCGAGGAGTGTGCGGATGGCGAGTCGTGACGAGGAGTTCACCGCTTACGTGACGGCCCGGATCCCGTGGTTACGCCGGGTCGCCTACCTGCTGTGCCAGGACTGGCACCGAGCGGACGATCTCGTTCAGTCCGCGACCACGCGTCTCTACGTGCATTGGCGGCGGGCGTCGGCGGCGGAGAACGTCGACGGGTATGCCCGGACGGTCCTGGTCAGGGTGTTCCTGGCCGAACAGCGGAGCGGCTGGCGGCAGCGGGTCCGGGTCGTCGACCGGACGCCGGACGCCGCCGTCGAACCCGCCGACCACGCGGGCGGGATGGATCTGCGGGCGGCGCTGGCGGAGTTGCCGCCGCGCCAGCGGGCCGCGGTGGTGCTGCGTTTCTATTGCGACCTGTCCATCGAGCAGACGGCCGACGTCCTGAACTGCTCCACGGGGACGGTCAAGAGCCAGAGCGCGCGCGGCCTGGACGCGCTGCGCCGCGTACTGGCTCCGGTGGCCGAAGGGGAGAGGCTCGCGTGAACGATCTCAAGGCGGAACTGGAGCGCCTCGCCGGATCGCCCGGCCCCCCACCGGCCGTGGACGTCGCGGCGGCGGTGGTCGCCGGACGGCGGATCAGGCTGATGCGGCGGGCCCGGAGAGCGGCGGCGGTCGTAGTGGCGGCGGGGGCCGCCGCGGCGGTGGCCGTGGTCGCGGTGCTGCCGTCGTCCCACGAAGAGCGCCCCGACAAGGTCGTGGAGCCGCCGGCGTACCCGAGTCCGCTGGTCGAGGAGGCCGCGTTCGGGTGGCTGCCCGCCGGTTACGCGCGGACACGGGTCACGCGGGAAAGCGGGCGGAACCCCACCTACGAGGTGCATGCCGGCCGGGGGCCGGGGGGCGCGCCCATCGCGTTGACCGTGATGCCTCCCGGAAAACGGCCGGGCATCCCGCTGCTGCCGGGAGCACGGAAGGGGCGCCTGACGAAGGCGGCGCCGGTCAACGGGAGGCCCGCCTACTGGTCGATCAAGCCGGGCGGTCCCGGGTCGGAACAGGTGGCGGCGGAGTTCCGGTGGGAGTACCGGCCGGAGAGCTGGGCGCTCTTGTCGGTCAACGACCGGGCCGTGGCCGACGCGGCGACCGTCCACCGCGTCGCGGCGGGGGTGAAGTTCGGCGGGAACGAGCCGGTGGCGTTCCCGATGCGGGTGTCCGGGATCCCGGACGGGCTCAAGGTCACGCAGACGTGGGTCGGCACCCGGCCGGAGGCCATGATCGCGCTGGGGACCTCGCGCGGGGACGATCAGCTGACGGTCATGCTGTCCGCGTCCCGCCCGCAAGCCAGGAAGAACTTCAAGCCCAACACGACCATCGATGGGCACCCGGCGTTCGACACGCGGCTCCCGCATCCGGGGCCGCGAACCGGCAAGGCGTCGAACCGGCAGACGCTCTGGGTGTTCGGGGTGGACGGATTCGACGTCAACATCGTGGCGGCGGGCGAGCCGCTGCGGCGCCTCCAGGCGAGCGGCGGGGTGACCGGGCTGTTCCGGCGGATCACTCCGCTGGGCACCGACCCCGCCGAGTGGACGACGACACCGCTTCACTGACGACACCGCTTAACTAGACGAAACCGGTTAACTGGACGACGCCGCTTAACTGGACGACGCCGCTTAACTGGACGACGCCGCTTAACTAGATGACACCGCTTAACTAGTTGACACCGCTTCGTTAGCCGCCTGTTTTGTGCCGAGCGCGTAGTTCGGCGATGCTGGGGAGCGTGTCAACGGAGACTCTTAGCGGCGCTGCCGAGTTGCGCGCCTTTCTGCACGGGCTGCCGGGCGTGGATCAGGTGGGGGCCGAGGAGCGGGCCGCGAGGCTGGCGACCCGGTCGATCAAGACGACGGCGAAGGCCGAGGCGATCGACCTCGCGATCTCGATGGTGGACCTGACCACGCTGGAGGGCGCCGACACCGCCGGGAAGGTGCGGGCGCTGTGCGCCAAGGCCGCGCATCCTGATCCGGCGGACGCGTCGGCACCGCGGGTGGCGGCGGTGTGCGTCTACTCGGACCTCGTGGACGTCGCCGTCCGGGCCCTCGCCGGGACGGGGGTCGGCGTCGCGAGCGTGGCGACGTCGTTCCCTTCGGGGCGGGCGCCGCTGGAGGCGAAGCTGGCCGACACGCGGGCGGCGGTGGCCGCGGGCGCGGCCGAGATCGACATGGTGATCGACCGGGGCGCGTTCCTGTCCGGCGACTACGCCAAGGTCTCCGACGAGATCGTGGCGGTCAAGGAGGCGAGCGGGGACGCGCACCTGAAGGTCATCCTGGAGACGGGCGAGCTGGCCACGCTCGACAACGTCCGGCGGGCCTCGTGGCTGGCGATGCGGGCCGGCGCGGACTTCATCAAGACCTCCACCGGGAAGGTGTCGCCGGCCGCGACGCTGCCGGTGACGCTGGTGATGCTGGAGGCCGTCCGCGACTACCGGGCGTCCACGGGACGGCAGGTCGGGGTCAAGCCGGCCGGCGGCATCCGGACCACGAAGGACGCGATCAAGTACCTGGTGCTGGTGAACGAGACCGCCGGTCCGGATTGGCTGGCCCCCGAGTGGTTCCGGCTGGGGGCGTCCAGCGTGCTGAACGACCTGCTGATGCAGCGCCGCAAGCTGGCCACCGGCGTGTACTCCGGACCCGACTACTTCACCCTGGACTGATCATGGTTTCTGATGGCGGGGCTTCCAAGAGCAGGGCTTCCAAGAGCGGGGTTTTCGAGTACGCGCCGGCGCCCGAGTCGCGGGCCGTCGTCGACATCCGCGCCTCCTACGGGCTGTTCGTCGACGGTGAGTTCGTCGACGGGCACGGCGAGCCGTTCAAGTCGATCAACCCCGCCGACGAGAGCGTGCTGGCCGACGTCGCGTGCGCGGACGAGGCGGACGTCGACCGTGCCGTGGCCGCCGCGCGGACGGCGTTCGACAAGGTGTGGGGGCCGATGCCGGGGCGCGAGCGCGCCAAGTACCTGTACCGGATCGCCCGGATCATCCAGGAGCGCTCGCGGGAGCTGGCGGTGCTGGAGTCGGTCGACAACGGCAAGCCGATCAGCGAGTCGCGGGACGTGGACGTGCCGCTGGTGGCGGCGTGGTTCTTCTACTACGCGGGATGGGCCGACAAGCTGGGCCACGCCGGGTTCGGGGCCGACCCGAAGCCGGTGGGCGTTGCGGGGCAGGTGATCCCGTGGAACTTCCCGCTGCTGATGCTGGCCTGGAAGATCGCCCCGGCGCTGGCGTGCGGGAACACCGTGGTGCTCAAGCCCGCGGAGACCACGCCGCTGACCGCGCTGATGTTCGCCGACATCTGCCGCCAGGCCGAACTGCCGCCCGGCGTCGTCAACATCGTCACCGGAGCGGGGGAGACCGGCCGCGCCCTGGTCGCGCACGACGGCATCGACAAGGTGGCGTTCACCGGGTCCACCGAGGTCGGACGGCAGATCGCCCGGACGGTCGCGGGCACCCGCAAGAGGCTGACGCTCGAACTCGGGGGCAAGGCCGCCAACATCGTGTTCGACGACGCCGCGCTCGACCAGGCGGTCGAGGGCATCGTGAACGGGATCTTCTTCAACCAGGGGCACGTGTGCTGCGCCGGGTCGCGGCTGCTCGTCCAGGAATCGGTCGCCGGGGAGGTCATGGAGCGGCTGAAGGCCCGGATGGCGACGCTGCGGGTCGGGGATCCCCTCGACAAGAACACCGACGTCGGGGCGATCAACTCCGCCGCCCAGCTCGCGAGGATCCGGGAACTCTCCGACGCGGGGGAGCAGGAGGGGGCGACGCGCTGGTCGCCGCCGTGCGAGCTGCCCCGGCAGGGTTTCTGGTTCGCGCCCACGGTGTTCACCGACGTGGCGCAGTCGCACCGGATCGCGCAGGAGGAGATCTTCGGACCGGTGCTGTCGGTGCTGACGTTCCGGACGCCGGAGGAGGCCGTGACCAAGGCCAACAACACCCCCTACGGGCTGTCGGCGGGGATCTGGACGGAGAAGGGCTCGCAGATCCTGTGGACGGCGCAGCGGCTGCGGGCCGGGGTGGTCTGGGCCAACACGTTCAACAAGTTCGACCCGGCGTCCCCGTTCGGCGGCTACAAGGAATCGGGGTTCGGCCGTGAGGGCGGACGCCACGGACTGGAGGCCTACCTCAATGTCTAAGTCATCCGGGTCTAAGTCATCCGGGTCCAAGTCGTCCGGGTCCAAGTCGTCCGGGCCGGGGCAGGCCGAGCGTCTCGCCGTCCGCAAGACCTACAAGCTGTTCATCGGGGGCGCGTTCCCCCGGTCCGAGTCCGGCAGGTCGTACGTGGTCACCGATGCCAAGGAGCGTTTCGTCGCCAACGCGTCCCGCGCGTCCCGCAAGGACGCCCGTGACGCGGTCGTCGCCGCGCGCAAGGCGTTCCCCGGCTGGTCGGGCCGCACCGCCTACAACCGCGGCCAGATCCTCTACCGGGTCGCCGAGATGCTGGAGGGACGCCGCGACCAGTTCGCCGACGAACTCCGCCGGACGGGCCTGACGAAGCCGCAGGCCGCCGCCGAGGTGGACGCGGCCGTCGACCGGTGGGTGTGGTACGCGGGGTGGGCCGACAAGCTCACCGCCGTCGCCGGGTCCGCCAACCCCGTGTCCGGCCCGTTCTTCAACTTCTCCACGCCTGAGCCCACCGGCGTCGTCGCCGTCGTCGCGCCCGACTCGCCGCTGCTCGGCCTGGTGTCGGCCGTCGCCCCGGCCATCGTGTCCGGCAACACCGCGGTCGTGGTCGCGTCCGAACCGGCGCCGCTGCCGGCGATCACGCTGGCCGAGGTGCTGGCCACGTCCGACCTGCCCGGCGGTGTGATCAACATCCTCACCGGGCACCGCGCCGAGATCGCGCCCTGGCTGGCCACCCACATGGACGTCAACGCCATCGACCTCACCGGCGCCGCGCCCGAGGACGTCTCCGACCTCGAAGGCAAGGCCGCCGAGAACCTGAAACGCGTCCTGCGCCCGGACGGCGCCGACTGGAACGGCGAGCCCGGAACCGCCCGTATGACCGCGTTCCTGGAGACCAAGACCGTCTGGCATCCAGTGGGCATCTGATCTCAAATGACGCTGCGTGTGTAGAGGGTGACGAAGTGTGGAATAGATCTCCCCGTAACTGATCATCACTGGGGGGAGATCAGTGCCTACCAAGACGGCGAAGACCACGTCAGCGAACAAGTCCACGACGGCCCGGAAGCCGGCGGCGAAGAGCACGTCGGCCGCGAAGTCGTCGTCCAAGACCACGACATCCAGGACCACGGCGTCCAGGAGCACTGCGAGTAAGACCACGGGCAAGACCACGGGCAGCAAGACCACGGGGAGCCGTTCGACCGGCCGCGCGGCCGGGACCAAGAACGGGACCAAGACCGCGAGCAGGACCGGCACGGCGAAGAAGTCGACGTCGGCGGCCCGCACGTCTCCGTCGACGGCCGCGACCCGCGTCACGAAGGCGGCGAGCCAGGCCAAGACGGCGGCGACGCAGATGAAGTCGGTGGCGACCAAGGCGTCCTCGTCGGCCAAGGCCATGACGGCGATGACCAAGGCGATGACCAGCGCGACCAAGGCCATGACCGACGCCGCCAAGGCGATGGACGCGGCCGCGAAGGTCATCACCACCACGGCCAAGTCGGCGAACGCCAAGTCCACCGGGACGAAGAGCACCAGCGGGAGTAAGAGCTCCAGCGCGAGCACCGCCAAGAAGAGCACGCCGGCCAAGTCCGGGACGACCCGCAGGACATCGGCCGCGAGCGGCGGTTCGAGGTCGACGACGTCGGCGCGGACGAGTTCGTCCACGGCGCGCAAGTCGTCCACCACGCGAAGCTCGTCCACTGCGGCGAAGTCGAAGCCGTCCACCACGGCGAAGAAGTCGACGGCGCCGAAGTCGCGCACGACCGCGGCCAGCAGGTCCACCACGTCCCGGACGACCGCGAGCGCCAAGCCGGCGGCGGCCAGGGGGTCCGCGAAGTCCACGGCGGCGAAGCCCAAGACGAGCGCTTCCACCACGGGCAAATCCACCACGGGCCGGTCCACGACGGGCAGGTCCACGACGGCCGCCCGCACGACGCCCGCCCGCAGCGCGGTCGCGGCGGCCAGGTCGACCGCCGCGACGGCGCCGCCCGCGTCTCCGATGGTCGAGCCGAAGGCGGCGCCGCTCCAGCGCCCGGCACGACCGGACGGCGGGTTCCTCAGCGGGCTCACCGAAACCCGCGACCGTGACCGCTGACAGGCCGATGAACGAGAAGGACATCCTGGCGCGCATCAGCGAGTACGTCGGCGAGGAGCAGGCGCTCCGCGACCGCAACCAGCGCGGCGGCGCGGCGGAGGACGAGCCTGGACGCGAGGAGGAGCACCGGCGGCTGGAGCAGCTGGAGGTCGCCCTGGACCAGTGCTGGGATCTGCTCCGCCGCCGCCGGGCGCGGCTTGAGGCGGGCGAGGACCCCGGCGGCGAGCGGGTCCGGCCGTCGGACGAGGTCGAAGGCTACTTGCAGTGACCCCGGCCCGAGCGCGGCGCGGGCCGCTGCGGTTCGGCGTGTCCCTCGCACCGGACGCGGCCGCGCCGCTGATCCGCACCGCGCAGGACGCGGACCGGTTCGGCCTCGACCTCCTCGGCATCCGCGACCAGCCGTACCGGCGTGACACGGCGGACGCGCCGACGCTGATGGCGGCGGCGCTCGCCGTCACGTCCCGCATCCGGGTGCTGCCCGCGGTGGCGTGCCTGCCGCTGCGCCCGCCCGCCGTGCTGGCCAAGGCGATGGCGACGATGGACCGGCTCAGCGGCGGCCGCGTCGAACTCGGCCTCGGCGCCGGGACGTCCTGGGACGGCATCGAGGCGTACGGGGGCGGCCGGCTCGGCGCCGCGGCGGCGCGGCGCGCCCTTGAGGAGGCCGTCCAGGTCATCCGGCTGCACTGGACCGACCAGAACGGGCTGCGCTTCCAGGGCGAGCACTACGGGTTCACGGCGGCGCAGAGCGGCCCCATGCCCGAGCACCAGATCGGCATCTGGCTCGGCGTCACCGGGCCGCGCGGCCTGGACCTCGCCGGCCGGATCGCGGACGGCTGGATCGCGCCGTCGTCCCTGGTCCCGCCGAGCCGGCTCGCGGACGGCCAGCGCCGCCTCGACGACGCCGCGGCCGCGGCCGGACGCGACCCGGCCGACATACGCCGCGTCTACGTCCTGGAAGGCACGGTCGACGGCCGGGACACGCGGGGCTTCCTGCACGGCCCGCCACGCCAGTGGATCTACGAGCTGACGGAACTGGCCATCGGCCACGGCGTCGACTCGTTCCTGTTCGGCGGCAACCCCGAACAGCTGGCCGTGTTCGCCCTGGAGGTGGTCCCAGCCGTCCGCGAGCAGATCACCCGCGAGCGCGGGGTGGCCGCCGCCGGGCGGACCTGAGCCTTACATGCGCTCAGGGGTGGGGACGCCCAGGAGGTCCAGGCCGGTCACCAGGGTGCGCAGGGTCGCCGCGCAGAGGGCCAGGCGGGACGCCTTGGTCGGCTCGTCCGGGGCCTTCAGCACCGGGCAGTTCTCGTAGAACGTCGTGTAGGCGTCCGCTACGGCGTAGACGTAGCTCGCCAGGCGGTGCGGCTCGGCGGTGTCGCCCGCCTGCTTCAGGACGGCGCCGAACCCGAGCAGCTCCAGCGCGAGGGCACGCTCGGCGGGGTGGCCGAGGACGATCGGGCCCGTCGCGTCCTCGGGCACGAGCCCGCCCTTGCGGAAGATCGACCGGATCCGCGCCGCCGCGTACTGCAGGTACGGGCCGGTCTTTCCGTTGAACGAGATCATCCGGTCGAAGTCGAAGATGTACTCGCTGTCGCGCGCCACCGACAGGTCGGCGTACTTCACCGCGCCCATGCCGACGTCCCGGACGATCGCGGCGCGGGTCGCGTCGTCGAACGGCTCGTCGTGCTGGATCTCGTCGAACACGGCGCCGGCCCGCTCGACGGCCTCGTCCAGCAGCTCGGAGAGCTTGACGGTGCCGCCCGCCCGGGTCCGCAGGATCTTGCCGTCGGTGCCGAGGACGTTGCCGATCTGGGCGTGCTCGGCTTCGACCTCGCCGTTCAGCCAGCCGGCCATCCGCGACACGGCGAACACCATCTGGAAGTGCAGCGACTGCGGCGCGCCCACCACGTAGACCATCCGGTCGACGTGCTCGGTGTCGACCCGGTACCGGATCGTCGCGAGGTCGGTGGTGGAGTAGTTGTAGCCGCCGTCGCTCTTGCGGATGATCACGGGCAGCGGCTCGCCCTCGCGGCCGGTGAACCCCGGCGGGAACGCGCACAGCGCGCCCTCGCTGATCACCGCGATGCCCTTGTCCTCGAGCTCCCGGGCGGTCGGGGCGAGCAGGTCGTTGTAGTAGCTCTCGCCCTTGATGTCGTCGTCGCCGAGCGTGACGCCGAGCCGCCCGTAGACGGCGTTGAAGTACTCCTTGGACACGTCCACGAGGACCTGCCAGAGCCGCAGCGTCTCGGCGTCGCCCGCCTGGAGCGCGACGACCCGCCGGCGGGACCGGTCGGCGAACTCGGCGTCGCCTTCGAACTTCTGCCGCGCGGCCTGGTAGAACTCGGTCAGGTCGCTGACGGACGAGTCGCCCCGCGCGGCGGCGTCCTCGCCGAGGTCGAGCAGGTGCTCGATCAGCATGCCGAACGGGGTGCCCCAGTCGCCGACGTGGTTGTCGCGGACGACGTCGTGGCCGAGGAACGCCAGGATCCGCGCGATCGCGTCCCCGACGATCGTGGTCCGCAGATGCCCGACGTGCATCTCCTTCGCCACGTTCGGCGACGAGTACTCGACGACGACCTTCTGCGGCTTGTCCGCCGCGGGGACGGCGAGCCGCTCGTCCTCCAGCGCCCGCTGCGCCTCCGCGGCGATCCACGCGTCGCTGAGCGTCAGGTTGACGAAACCCGGGCCGCTGACCTGCACGTCCGACACGACCCCGGCGGTGTCGAGGTTCGCGACGATCTCTTCCGCCACGTCTCGCGGCCGGCGGCCCAGCTTCTTGGCCAGCGGCAGAGCCACGTTGGCCTGAAGGTCGGCGAACTGCGACGGCCGGATGACCGGGTCGGTGTCCGCGTACGACGGTCCGAAGGCGGCGCTGAGCGCGGCCTGGACCCGGGCGGCGAGCAGGAGTTGCGGATCGGGCATGTTCCAAGGCTATCGGCGCGGCGTCCTCACCCGGACCCGGTTTTGCGCGCATGTCCTCCGGCCAAGGCGTGGCGGGCGGCTACGGCGTGGCGGGCGGCTCCTGCCGGTCCGGGACGGTGTCCCCCGCGGGGCCCGCGCCGGAAGTGCCCGTGCCGGAAGTGCGGGTGCCGGAAGCGCGGGTGCCGGACGACCGGGCCTCCACGGCGAGCTGCGCCCCTTCGGCCGCACCGTCGGCGTGTTCCTCGGGGGGCCTGTCCGCCGGTTTCTCGGAGCCGTCGCGGTCGCCGTGCGTCCAGCGACCGAACCGGGACGTGCGGGTCAGCGCGACCTGCTCGCGGATCCGCTCGACGATCCGCCCGGTGGCGAGGCGGTGCGCCAGCTCGCACGCCGACGTGATGGCGCGGGCACGGGACGCGCCGTGCGCGATGACGACCGTGCCGTTCAGCCCGAGCAGGACACCGCCGCCGTAGGTGTCGGGGTCGAGGCGGTCGCGCAGGTCCTGGAGGCGGCGCCGCTGCAGGAGCGCGCCCATGCGTGCGGCGGGGGTGGACGTCATCGCGTCGCGGACCTCCGCGAACGCGGTCCGGATCGTCCCCTCCATGGTCTTGAGGGCGATGTTGCCGGTGAAGCCGTCCGCGACGATGACGTCCACCCGCCCGGTCAGGAGGTCGTGGCCCTCGACGTTCCCCGCGAACTCGATGCCGTGGCTGCCGCCGGCGAGCAGCTCGTGCGCCCGCTTGGTCTGCTTGTTGCCCTTGCCCGGCTCGGCGCCGATGGTGAGGAGCCCGACGGACGGCCGGTCGAGGCCCAGCAGGATCTGCGCGTACGCGGTGCCGAGCGCGGCGAACTGGACCAGGCCCTCCGGCTTGACGTCCGCGGTGGCGCCCGCGTCCAGCAGGATCGTCGGGCGCGGCCGGGTCGGCAGCGCCACCGCGATCGCCGGGCGCATCACGCCCTGCTGTCCTTTGAGCCGCAGCCGCGACGTCGCCACGACCCCCGCCGTGCTGCCCGCCGACACCAGCGCCGACGCCCGCCCCTGCTTGATCAGATGGCAGGCGATCGCGATGGACGAGCGGGGCTTGCGCCAGCTCGCCAGCGCGCCCTCGCCCATGTCCAGGGCCTCGTCCGCGTGCACGATCGGGATCTTGCCGGCGATGCCGTACAGCTCCAGCTCCCGCCGGATCCGCGGGGCCTGCCCCACCAGGACCAGCCGGACGTCGTGCTCGCGGACCGCCTCGACCGCCCCGGCGATGATCTCCTCCGGGGCGTTGTCGCCGCCCATCGTGTCGACCGCGATCGGCAGCGGGCGGACCGCGGCCTGGCGGCGCGACGCCGCCTGACCGGGGGCCGGGCGGTGGGGCTCCGCCGGGCGCGGCGGCTCACCGGTGCCGGTCATGGCCGCTCCAGGAGGGTGAAAGGGAATGCGGTGCGCCGCAAGAACGCAGCTCATCGCATCGTAGGACGTTATTTCACCCGCCTTGACGCCACCCGCCCGGAGTGGCGACCGTCACTCCGCCGCGGCGCCCCCCACTCCGGCCGTCGCGGACCTAACGCTCCTGGTTGTCGCAGTCGGCGCCCAGGCAGGGCGCGTTCTCCACGAGCGGCTTACCGTTCACGAGGATCGTGTAGTTGCTCTCGGCCGTCTCCTGCTCGCCGCTGCCGATGACCTTGACCGGTTTCTTGTCCGTGGTCGTGCCGCTGCAGGACACGCGCAGCTTCTCCTTCGTCCAGCCGGGCAGGTCCTCGCACTCCAGCGGCGACGCCAGCTTCACTCCGCGCTGCTGCAGCTCGGCCGCGGCCGTGACCGGCAGCGCCTTGCGCAGCGCGGCCTGGGTCTTGTAGTTCAGCTCGTCGCCGCCGGACAGCAGCAGGAACGCGCCGCCGCCCGCCACCACGAGCACCAGAAGCGCGGCGGCACCCAGGATCAGGGCCTTCTTGCGGCCCATCTGCAGGAAATTGCGACCTGTGTCTAGGAACTTGCGACTCATCTCCACGATGGGAAGGTCACCGACGGTACGAGGGTGTATGCGCTAGGTGGTCGATCTTTTCATTCCGTATGCGGATTCGTTGCCCTGATGGGTCCATCAGCGGCAGCCGGAGCCGAGACAGTCCTTGCGCAGCACTTCCCGTCCGCCGACGGTCACGACGTAGGACTCGCGGGGACGACCGGTGTCCGCCTGGGACGCGGTGCCCTCCACGGCGACCGGCTCGCCCGTCCGGGTCTGGGCGGTGCAATTCACGCGCACCACCGACGCGGTACCGGTCTCGGGCGTCTTGCACTCGGGTCGTGCGCGTAGCTCGATGCCCTGCGCCTTCAGCTCGTCCACGGTGCCGCCGGTGACGGCGTTGCGGTACGCCCCTTCGGAGACCCGCTCCATCGGCGTGCAGCCGGACATCGTCAGGACGAGCAGAACGGCCGGCACGGCGACGGCGAACCGTCTCACGCCGTCACTCCCTTGACGGCGGCTCCCTTGGCGGGGCCGACCGCTCCCGCTTCCGCTTCCGCGCGGCGGAGGTCGGTGACCGCGTCGGCGATGACGTCGGGACGGTCGAGCGGCACCATGTGCAGGGCGTCCGGCAGTTCGACGTGGCTCCCGTGCGGGCTCATCGCGGCGAGCCGCGCGTGCCCCGCGCTCCATTCCCACTTCTTGTCAGGGCTCTCAACGTCCCCCAGGGCCGTCACGACCACGAGCGGGATAGGCGGGAACGGCCGCCGCTCGCGCAGCCGGGCCAGGTCGGCGGCCATCTCCCGGTAGGCGAGTTCCTCCGCGATGACCGTCCCGATCACCGTCCCGCGCCCGTAGACGGACCGGACGACGTGGTCCGGGACGGCCTCGTCGCGGCGGCTCGTCCGGCTGAGGACCATCCGCCGTCCGCACGGCCCGGCGACCTTCGCTAGGCGGGTCGCGCTGAGGGCGACGCCGGTCGCCTTGGCCAGCGGCGCCAGGACGGACGCCGCCCGGACGGTCACGCGCGGGTCGCGCTCGCAGCTCGGGTCGGCCAGCACCATCCCCCGGACGAGGCCGGGCCGCACCCTGGCCAGTGCCTCGGCGTGGAACGCCGCCATCGAGTGCGCGAGGACGATCACCGGCTGCCCGGCCCGCTCCGCCAGCGCCTCCAGCGTGGCGGTGTCGCGCCGCAGCGTGGGCCGCGCGATCCCGGCCGGGCTGAGGCCGAGTCCCGGACGGTCGAACACCGTCACGCGGTACTCGTCGCGCAGCAGGCCGGCGGTCGGCGCCCAGTCGAACCAGGCGCCGCCCAGCCCGGAGGTCAGCAGCAGCGGAACGCCGTCCATGGGCCCGGACTCGACCACGTGTACCTGCTCGCGCCCCACGTTCACTTGCTCGCGCGCCCCGTTCACGATCGCGCCCCCTCTCTCGTTGGCGAGACGTCTGGTGCGCCGTGCGCCGCGTCCCGCCGGTCTGTGTACAGGGCCCAGGCGATGAGCAGCACTCCAAGGCACAGGACGGTGATCTGGCCACGCTGGACGACCCCGAGCCACTGACCCACGTACATCGACGCCATGACACCCGCCACGAACGCGAGTTGGACCAGTACCAGCGGCCGGCCCCAGCGGGCCAGGGCGGGCCACCATCCGTACCGGCGGGCGGCCGACGACAGCAGCAGCAGGGCGGCCATCCAGCAGGTGATCACGGAGCTGCTGGTGAACGCGTGGAATCCGTGGGAGAACGACAGGTGCCCGGAGCGCTCCCGCAGCGCGCACGAGGTGTCCAGGCTCGGCGCGCAGTCCAGCGGGAAGACCGCGTCGCCGATGGCGAACACGCCGAACATGCCCAGGCAGACCCAGCCCGCGGTGGTCAGGGGCCTGCGCTTCAGCCTCCAAAGCGCTCCCAGCGCCACCAGGATGATCAGGACGCCGGTGACGAGGTCGCCCGCGCTGTAGACGTACCGGAACGGCTGGTCGGCGGCCGACAGTTCGCTGACGTAGCCGTCGGCGAAGTCGATCCTGGCGTCGAGCGGGCCCGCGAGCAGGAACGTCGTGTAGGTGATCGTCGCGACCACGGCCAGGACGATCACCGGGGCGGGGACGGTCCCCGGCCCGTCGCGCTCGTCCGAGTCCACCGGGCCCCCTCTCGCCGTTCGCCCCGCCGCCCGGCCAGTATTTCCGAACCCGCGGCGTCGCGCGCCCCGGGCCGCACATCGGTGCGAAACCGTTCCTAGCCAGTGTCCAGGAGTGGGTTTTGGACCCATGTCCCGGTACTGCGCGTATCCCGAACGGTGTTGGATGCGCTGGTTGCCCGCGTTCCGTGTGTCCCGGTCCGGGGGCGTGCATCGTGTGCGCGTTCCGTGACGGGTGGGCGGGTTTCCTCACGCCCTTGGGCACTCGGTTCGGCCTGGGCGGTCCGATGCCTCTGCTCATCGCTCTGGTGGGCAGGGGGTGGTGTCGTCCGTCGCCGGATCGGGAGTCCGAGGGCGCGTCTGCCGATCGCCACCGAGGCGGCGTCATGGCGGGTCATCTGACGTTTGTTGCTGGTGAGGGGTTTGCGCCAGTGCTGGTCGCCCCAGCGGGAGGTGTAGGCCGGGTCGACCGCGACGAGCGCCAGGCCCTGCTCAGCGGCCATCGCCACCAGCCGCGCCCTGAGTTTCCCGGTGGGGAAGCCGGAGATCAGCTGCCGGAACCGTTTGCGTCGGCCGTGCTTCTCCCGGGTCTTCTCCTGCGCGAAGTCCAGGTCCTCGATGGCGATGGCGGCCACGCCGCAGCGCCGGGCCCAGTGCAGCAGGGCCGTGATGGCGTGCCGGACCTGCGCGTCCCGGTGGTCGGCGGTGCCGGACAGGTCGTAGCTGAACCGCATGGGGTCGCCGACCGGGTTGCCGCAGGTGTCCAGGCGGTAGGCGGCGAAGTGGTCGGCGTTGGCGTCCACCCCGATCATGCCGTGGGCGCGGGCCGCCTCCAACGACACCGCAGGGATGGTGGGGCGCTGCCAGGACGCGGTCAGGTACCAGCGGCCCCGATCGGGGTCGTGGTGGATGCGGTAGGCCACCGCCCGATCGGCGCAGATCCGGTCGGCCCACTCGTCCCCGCGGTGCGCGAACCGCACGCGGGCGGTCAGGATGTAGCGGCTGTGCGGCGCGTTGGCGAGATGCGCCAAGGGCGCGGGCAGCCTGATCGATACTTCGCCGTCGGGGGTGACGCGGATGGTCTCGTTGCCGTACCGCTTGCCCGACTCGCCGTCGGCCTGGCAGAACCGGCGCCCGGCCTCCCACCGGGCCCGCCACCGCTCCTCGGTCAGCCCGGCAGCGTCCAAGTTATGGCGATTGTTCAGCAGCCGTCTGCCGCCACGCGCCACCCGCACCCGCCCGGCGTCCCAGTCGGCCCGCACGGCGGCGAGACGGTCTTTGAGGGCGTGCAGGCGGCGGGACTTGGCGAACCACTCCCGCCGGGACCGGTACCCGCCCGCCGCCCGCCGGGTCCCTTTCTGCCCGACCGGGACCGACAGCCGCCGCTCGATGACCGCGATCCCGGCCTCCAAGCTCTTCAGGTGCGCGAGCTGGCCGCGACGAGCCAGCGCCCACTGGTCGTGGGTGGCCCTGGTGATGCTCCCGGCCCACCGCGCCGACGACCCACCCGTCAACTCCCGCTTACGCGCCGCCCACCCGTCCGAGTCATGCTCCGCCCCAGCCTCGCAGCGCGCCTTGAGGTCACGGCCGGCCAGCGACCCCAGATGCGCACCCACTTCCCGCAACACGTTGTCGTCCTGGAGCGTGAGGCCTTTGAGCCGGGTACGGATCGCCACCCCGGACGGGCCGGTCGCGACGAACGGCGCATCGATCGGCCGCAGGGGCCGCGGGCGCCCGCCCCGCCCTGCGGGCTGTGCCGGGGTCTGCCCGATCTGGCAGATGGCATCGTCCACGCCGGGGTCGGCCGCCGCGGGGACGGCGTCCACTCCTTTGACGATGGCGGGCGGCGACATGGCGGATACTTTAAGTCATCGTCTTCGAACATGCAATCGACTTGCGCGTGCGGCTGTCGCGCTGGTGTCCCGCCACATGTCCTCCGGCCACCGGCACGCAGCGAACCGAGCACTGCGCGCCACTCGTTCCACCGGCTCCATGGCCACGCCTCACGTCACTCATGAACGGCTATCGACACCCATGAACACCCAACCGCCAACGGTTGGGAAGACTGGCAGCGTCCGCCGCGACCGCGCGCCCCGGCGTTCCCTTGCCGGTCTTCACCGTTCGCTGACGGAGAAGTTGACGTCCCGTAGTCGTTGTACTAGGCGCGGAACGTCAACGATGATGTCCAGGCGATTTGTCGGGATACTCCCTTGACCAGCTTTTTTCCCACCGGTCAGGGGGTATCAATTCGGCATGAACCCGTCCTGAAGGGTTGAATGGGGGTGTCCCGAGCAGTCCTGATCACGGTCCGTGACGACGCACCCAGGGGGTGCGGTTCCCCGCTGACAGCAAGGAGTACCAACACGTGACACTGGTGAACGACGCGGCGCCCGCAGTGCGGCCCACAGGTCGCAAGTTCCGCGCCTTCACGGCGAAGCACCTTGACGAGCTCACCGCGCGCGCCGGGCTGTCGCCCGCGCAGCGGCTGGCGACCCGGGCGGTGGCCACGGTCCTGCCGTTCCGGACGAACGCGTACGTCATCGAGGAGCTCATCGACTGGTCGGCCGCGCCCGACGACCCGATCTACCGGCTGGTCTTCCCGCAGGAGGACATGCTCCCGCCCGAGGACGTCGCGCACCTGTCGGACCTCCTGAGCCGCGAGGCCCCCAAGGCCGAGATCGAGGCCGCCGCCCACGCGGTGCGGATGAAGCTGAACCCGCACCCCGCCGGGCAGATGGAACTCAACATCCCCAGCTTCGGCGACGGCAAGCTCCCCGGGATGCAGCACAAGTACGACGAGACCGTCCTGTACTTCCCCAAGCAGGGTCAGACCTGCCACGCGTACTGCACGTACTGCTTCCGCTGGGCCCAGTTCGTCGGCGAGCCCGACCTGAAGATGGCCGGTGACGAGCCCGCCGCGCTGCGCGACTACCTCGTCGCGCATCCCGAGGTGACCAGCGTCCTGTTCACCGGCGGCGACGCCATGATCATGGGCGAGTCGGTGCTGCGCCGCTACATCGACCCGCTGCTGGACCTGGACCAGCTCGAATCGATCCGGATCGGCACCAAGTCCCTCGCCTACTGGCCGCAGAAGTTCGTCACCGACCCCGACGCCGACGACATGCTGCGCCTGTTCGAGCAGGTCACCGAGTCGGGCAAGAACCTGGCGTTCATGGCGCACTTCACCCACCCGCGCGAGCTCGAACCGCTCATGGTCACCGAGGCGTGCCGCCGCATCCGCGACACCGGCGCCGTCATCCGCACCCAGGCGCCCCTGATCCGGACGATCAACGACAACGCCGCCGACTGGGAGACGATGTGGCGCGTCCAGACCCGGATGGGTCTCATCCCGTACTACATGTTCGTTGAGCGTGACACCGGCCCGCAGGACTACTTCGCGGTGCCGCTCGCCGAGGCGTACGAGATCTACCGGGAGGCCTACAGGAACGTCTCCGGCCTCGCCCGCACCGTCCGGGGCCCCTCCATGTCCGCGACCCCGGGCAAGGTCTGCGTGGACGGCGTCGTGGACGTGGCCGGGGAGAAGGTGTTCGCGCTGCACCTCATCCAGTGCCGCGACGCCGACCTGGTCGGCAAGCCCTTCTTCGCCCGCTACGACCCTAACGCGGTGTGGCTGGACGGCCTGAAGCCGGCCTTCGCCGACCACTTCCCCTGGGAGCGGTAAGAACCCGCCGTGGCGTGTCCGCCCTCCCCGGCGGGCACGCCACCCCCCGTCATCGCAGATGGCGCGCCAGGAGCAGGCAGGCGGCCAGTGTGACCGCGCCGCACAGCACGATGACGTGGGACGGGGCCAGGAACTCGCAGAGCGCGCCCGCCGCCCCGATGCCCGCGGCCTGTCCCGTCATCAGCCCGGTGTTGGACACCCCAAGTGCCTGTCCCCGGATCCGCTCGGGCACAGCGTCCACCAGGCGCCGCTGGACGGTCAGCTCGTAGGCCAGCCCGGACGTCCCCACGGCCATCAGGGCGCAGGCCAGCGGCAGACCCGGATCGAACACGAACACCAGAAGCGGAGCCCCGGTCAGCGTGGCCAGCGGCAGCGTGAGCCTTTCGCGCAGGCCAGGGCGGACCCAGCGGCCCACGACCAGGTTCCCCGCGAACATCCCGGCCGCGGCCGCCGACAGCAGCAGCCCGGCCGCGTCCGGGCTCCCCAGACCTCCCGCGTACGGGACGGCCACGCCCTCGGCGCCGACGGCCAGGGAGATCGGCAGCCAGGCGGACAGCAGCAGCCCGCGTGTGGTGCGGTCGCCCAGGAGAAGGCGGTTGACCCGCCAGGTCTCGCGCGCCGCACCCGAGGAGGACGTCCGGGACGCGACCGCCGGTGTGTCCGGGAGCCGGAACCGGGCGACCGCGGTGGCCAGCGCGGCGCTCGCGGTGGCCAGCCAGAGCGTCCCGGCCGGGCCGAGCGCCGCCAGCAGCAGGCCTCCCGCGGCCTGGCCCGCGATCTGGGCGCCCGCGCTGGTCATCGTGAACAGCGACCGGCCGAGCACGTAGCCGTCGCCGGGAAGCAGGACGGGAAGCCTGGCCTGGACGGTCGCGCCCCCGACCGGTGCGAACAGCCCCACGGCGAACAGCAGCGCGAGGATCGCCGGAACCGGGAGCCCGCCGAGCGCCAGCACGGCCGTGACCACGAGGCGCAGCAGGTGGTAGCCGGTGAGGAGCCGCCGGGCCGGGACGCGGTCCGCGAGCGAGAGCAGCAGCGCGCCGCCCACCACGTACGGCAGCATGCTCGCGGCGAAGACGAGCGCCGCCGCGGCCGGGGAGCCCGTCCGCTCGAAGGTCTGCACGGACAGCGCGATCGTGCGGACCGAGTCGCCGCCCACTTGCAGCGTCTGCAGGGAGAACAGCGTCCGGAACTCCGGGACGCCGAAGACGTCGCGGTACCGCGCGGACGCCTGTGGTGGGTCGGCCTGTGGTGGGTCGGCCCGTGGTCGGTCGGACGGTGGGGGAGCGGTCATGGGGGAGACTCTGCGGCGGCCGGGCGGCACCGGGACAATGTTTCGTGGAGGAACGAAACATGCTTCGGATCGAGGTCGGCCAGGCCGACTTGGCCGCCAGCCGGTTCGGGTTCGCGCCGCTGATGGAGACCCTGAACGCGCTGGGGCTGGTCGCGGGCCGGGTGCCGCCGGGCCCGCTGCGTCCATGGGTGGAACGGGCCCGCCTCCGCTACCCGCCGATCGCGGACGACCCCGCGATCCGGGCGCTGGTGTTCCTGCGCCGCCGTTTCGGGTACATGGCCGACTTCGTCAGCCCGCCGCCCGCCCGGCCGAACCTCACCGTCGCCGAACAGCTCGCCACGATGCGGGCGACACCCCTCGACCAGGCGCGCGAAGAGATCGGCCGCAACCTCGTGGGCCTGCCGGAGCCGGATGGCGCCGTCCGGGACCTGCTGGACGCGCCGGACATGGTGGAGCGTCTCGCGGTCGGCCTGGAGACCGCGTGGACCGCCCTGCTGGAGCCGGACTGGGCGGTGGTGCGGTCGATCGTGGAGAGCGACATCGTCCACCGTGCGGGACGCCTGGCCGCCTACGGCTGGGCCGAGGCGCTGGACGGCCTGTCCCGTCAGGTGAGCTGGCGCGACGGCGTGATCGAGGTGGACATCCGCGGCGGCGGCGACGCCACCCGCCGGCTGGGCGGCGCCGGGCTGATGCTCGTGCCCGTGGTCTTCTCCGAACTCGCCCTCGCCGTCGAGCAGGACTGGCCGTACACGCTCATGTACCGGGCCAGGGGAGTGGCGGCCCTGTGGGAGGGCCGGACGCCGCGCGGCGAGGACGCCCTCGCCGGGCTGGTCGGTCGTACCCGGGCGGATCTGCTGCGCCTGCTCGCCGAACCCGCCACCACCACCTGGCTGAGCGCCCGACTCCGGCTGAGCGTCGGCGGGGTGGGGGACCATCTCGCGGTGCTGCGCGCGTCGGGGCTCGTCACGAAGGAGCGCAGCGGCCGCTCCGTCCTCTACCGCCGCACGGCCGTCGGCGACGTCCTCGCCGGCGCGCCCTGAGGCGGGGCGGTGGTCTGAGAATCGGCCCGATCCGGTCAGGGCACAGGTTGACGGTTTCTCTCGCGGACGGTGTGGAGGCGGGCGAGACCCGCGCCGAGGCCGGCGATCGCCAGCCAGACGAGCGCGGTGAACCCGGCGTGCCCGAGCTCGCTGCCGTACGGGAGAAGGGCAGCGGGGATCGGGGAGATCAGGCCGGCCATCAACAGCCCGAACGAGAGCCAGAAGCTCGCGCTCTGGCCCGGCGTCAGGGTGGGGGACGCGCGGCGCCGCGCAAACCGCCAGCCGGACACGATCGCCAAGCTCAGGCCGGACGGTAGCAGGATCAGCGCGAGTACGGCGCTCCGCGCGCGCATGTCGGCCGGGGCCTCACTGGTGCTCTGCGTCGCGCCCCCCTTCGAGATCTCGGTCAGTGTGCCGCGCCAGATGGTGCCGGTGACACGGTCGCCCTCGGCGAGTCCGCCCCAGACCGGGACGGTGTCGCCGTACGTCGACCTCCACCGGTCGCCGTCCGCGTCCGTCAGGATCGTGTACCGCCCCCTGCCCCGTCCGCGAGGGTCGTCGACTTCCGTCACCGTGAACTCCTGCTTCCACAGGCAGTCGGCGGGCTCGATCGGGACGGTGCGGCAGGGCGTGGCGGCCTCGTACGCGCGCAGGTCACGGACACCGTCGGGCAGGTACGCCACGAGTGCGCCGACGGCGCCCGCCACCATGCCGAGGCCGACCAGGAGGAAGAAGATCGCCCCAGCGGCGCTGCGGATAAAGCGCACCATCAGGATATCTCTGTCCACGGCTACATCACCGCGACGATGGGGCTAGACGGGAACGGGTTAAGTGTCACGCCCACATTGTCCAGTTCGCGGGGTATTCATGCACGCCAGGCCGGAGAGCAGACGCGGGTCCGTCCGCTATCGCCGCACGGTCGTTGGGGGCGTCCTGGCCGGTGCGGGCCGGGAGACGTAGTCGCCGGGGGTCTGGCCGTACTCCTTCGCGAACGCCGTGATGAAGGCCGACGGGCTCGCGTAGCCGACCTGGTGGGCGACCTTGGTGACCGGGTGGGAGTCCAGGAGCACGCGTGCCGCTTGCAGGCGCAGGCGCGTCCGCCACTGGGTGTAGGGCATGCCGAACTCGCGCAGGAAGTCGCGCTGCAGCGTCTTGACGCTCACGCGCAGCCGCTCGGCCCATTCGTCGAGGCGGGTCGGGTCCGCGGGGTCGTGGGAGAGGGCGCGGGCGACGGTCAGCGCGAAGCCGGTGCCGCGGACGTCCGGTGACGCCGGTCCGGCGGACGCCGAGCGGGCCGACGGCGGGGCGGGCACCGCGCGGAGCCCGGTCAGGATGCGGGGCCGGGCGGCGAGGGCGGTCTGCTCGTCGCATCCGCGGCGGGAGATCGCCTCGATGAGGCGTCCGGCCTCGACGTCGATCGTGGCCGGTCCCGCGCGCAGGCCCTTCAGGGCCGGCGGTGTCTCCCGCAGGCAGATCCGGTAGAGGGTCTGCCGGTCGCCCGCGTGCACGTCGTGGCTCACCGCGCGCTTCACCCAGAACGCCTCACCGGGGCCCGCGAACAGGGTCGAGGAGCCGTGCAGCAACGCGAGCACGCCGTCCGGGGACCAGTAGAGCTGGTGCAGGAAGTCCTGGCGGCCCTCGCCCATCGTCAGCCCGCCCGCCGACCGGTACTTCAGCACGAGGATCCCGTCGGGTGCGCCGAGGCCGTAGCCGTACTCCTCGCAGGATTCCGGATCGTTCCCTTCGTGACCTATGGGCGGCACAGGATGTCCTCTCAGCGATATGAGCGCGATTTTAAGTAAGGCTAACCTAACTATGCGTCGGACCATGTCAGCGGGGTGCCGACCCCGATATCCCCTTGGAACACCCTTGAAGGAACGCGACCATGCACTCTCGTAAGCCCTGGAGACTCGCCGCCGCGGTGGCCGCCTCGCTCGTCCTCGCGACGGCCTGCGGATCCGGCTCCGACTCCGAGTCCGGCGCGTCCGCCGAAACGCGTGTCTTCGAGGCCGACAACGGCAAGATCACGATCCCCGCCGAGCCGAAGCGGGTCGTGGCGACCGGGTACGCGGTGCCGGTCCTCATCGAGGCGGGGGCGGAGCTGGTCGGGATCTCGTCCTGGAAGCGCGGCCTGCCGCTGATGACGCCGGAGGACCGCAAGACCTACGACGACATGAACAAGATCGCGGGAGACACGGCCGCCGAGACCAACTACGAGGCCATCGCCAAGGCGGACCCGGACCTCATCGTCATCGGCGTCCCGGCGCCCGTCCTCGGCGACCTGGACATGAAGCGCCTCGAATCGATCGCGCCGACCGTGGCCATCGGGCCGACGGTGCCGTCCGCGTGGCGCGAGCTGTCGTTCCGCCAGTCCGACGCCGCCGGCCGGTCCGGCCAGCACGCGAAGGCCAAGGCCGCCTACGAGAAGAAGGCGGGCGAGCTCAAGGCCAAGTACGAGGACGCCCTCTCCGGGCTGAAGTTCGGCCACGTCGGCGAGTACGGTGACGTCTCCGCCGGGACGTTCATGCGCGAGTTCGGCAAGTCCTGGGGGACCAACATCGCCCAGGACATCGGCGTGACCTACTACGGCGAGGTCAAGAAGAAGGGCGGGGGCTCGAAGGACGTCAGCGAGACCCCGTCCGTGGAGGAACTGCCGGAGAGCCTGGGCGACGCCGACGCCATCACCTACTCGCTGGAGCCGGACGGCAAGCCCGGCGAGTCGGTGAAGTACGCCCTCGACTCCGAACTGTGGAAGAACCTGCCCGCGGTCAAGGACGACAAGGCCTTCGGGATCCGCTACACCGAGGCGGCGACCTACGAGTCCGCGATGCGGACGCTGGACGAGATCGACAAGGCGCTCGCGCCGCTGCTGGAGAAATGAGAGGGGAAGCATGCTGAGCGAGCGCCACGATCCGCGCGGCCGCGTCCTGAGGCACCACCGGACCGGCACGGAGGTCCGCCGCATCGGGTACCCGATCTGCATCCGGACCGGGCGGCTGCTGCGCCGGGAGCAGGTCACGAAGAACATCGTGCGGCTGACCGTCGGCGGCCCGGAGCTGGCGGGCTTCCACACCTACCAGGCCGACGACCACGTCAAGATCGTCTTCCCGGACGCGGACGGCACGCGGCGCCTGCCCGTCCCCACCCCCGACCTGTCGCTGGACTGGCCGAAGCCGTCGCCGCCCAGCCGGAGGTACACCATCCGGCGCTACGACGCGGACGCGTGCGAGATCGACTTCGACTTCGTCCTGCACCCGGGCGGGCTCGCCTCGGCGTGGGCGGCCGAAGCGCAGCCCGGCGAGGACGTCTCGATCGCCGGGCCGCCCGGAGCCAAGGCGTTCCCGCACAACTACGACCACTACGTGTTCGCGGTCGACGCCACCGCGCTGCCCGCCGCCGCCCGGTGGCTGGAGGAGTCCCCGCCGGACGTGTCCGCGCACCTCGTGGTCGAGACCGCCGACGCCGCCGACCACGCCTACCCGCTCGCCGCCCGCGACGGGGTGGAGGTCACCTGGCTCGTCCGGGACGGCGGGCGGTCCCCGCTGGCCGACGCCGTGCTGTCGCTCGACCTGCCCGACCGCCGGACGTTCCTGTTCGCCGCCGGGGAGACGGGCGCGATCAAGCCGCTGCGCGCCTGGGCGCGGGACCGCAAGGCCGTCGGCGGAGAGGCCGCCGGCGGGGAGGGCGCCGGCGGGATGGACGCGCTGTTCACCGGCTACTGGAAAGTCGGAGTGGCAGATCTTGAGGATTGATCCGCGGGCCGGACTCGCCAAGGCCGCCCCCCGACCGACCGGTCGGGGGGCGGCCTTACCGCCCGTTGCCGAAGCAGGGCAGGCCGAGCCAGGACGGGCAGAACCAGCACGGGCCGGTTCGGCGAAGACCGGCGGTCCCGTCCGGTCCGGGGTGTCGCGGCGGGTCGTGATCCTGCTGGGGGCGGTCCTGCTCATGGTGGTCCTCGCGGGCGCGAGCCTGGCCGTCGGCGCGGGGTCGGCCCCGCTGCCGGAGGTCTGGCGGGCGCTGGTGGACTACACCGGAACGAGCGAGCAGGTGATCGTCCGCGACATCCGGGTGCCGCGGACGATCCTCGCGATCTGCGTGGGCGCGGCCCTGGGCGTCTCCGGCTCCCTCGTCCAGACGCTTACCCGCAACCCGCTGGCCGAGCCCGGCATCCTCGGGTGGACCGCCGGCGCCGGGTTCGCGATCACGCTGGGCACGGTGCTGGGGGTCAGCGGGTCGCAGTCGGCCAGGCTGGCGCTCGCGCTGGCCGGGGCGGTGGTCGCGGCGCTGGTCGTCTACGGCGTCGGCAGGAGCGTGCCGCTGCGGCTCGTCCTCGCCGGTGTCGCCTTCACCTTCGTGCTGTCGGGGCTCTCCCTCGCCCTGCGGCTGCTGTACCCGGACGTCCTGGACCGGTACCGGTTCTGGTCGGTCGGCTCGCTCGCCGGACGCGAGCAGACTCCGTTCGAGATACCGGTGCTGGTGATCGTCCTCGCCCTCGCGGGGGCGCTCCTGGTCACCCGTCCCCTGGCGGGTCTCGCGCTCGGCGAGGACGTCGCGCACGCGCTCGGCGCCCGCGTCACGCGGATCAGGCTGGCGGTGTTCGCGCTCGTCACCGTCCTCGCCGGCGCCGCCACCGCTATCGCCGGGCCGATCGCGTTCGTCGGGCTGATCGTGCCGCATCTGGCGCGGCGCGCCGCCGGCGGGTCGATCCCGTGGCTGATGGTCTACACGATGCTGCTCGGCCCCATCCTGCTGCTCGTCTCCGACATCGGCTCGCGGGTCCTGCTCCCGACCGGGGAGGTCCCGGTGGCCGTCGTCACCGCGTTCCTCGGCGGGCCCGCGCTGATCTGGGTCGTCCGCCGGTACGGGGCGGTGGGGCTGTGAGCACGCTGGTGCTGCGCGCGGGCCGGGTGTCCGCGCAGATCGAGCGGCGGACGGCCGTGGCGTCGCTCGTGCTGGCGGGCCTCGCGCTCGGGCTCGCGTTCGTCGCGCTGTGCCGCGGCGACTCCTGGGACCCGCCCGGCGAGGTCCTGGCGGCGCTGGCCGGGCAGGGGGACGCGGTGCTGGTCGTCCAGGAGTGGCGGCTGCCCCGGGTCGCCGCGGCACTGGTCTTCGGCGCGGCCCTCGGCGCCGCCGGGTCGATCTTCCAGAACGTCACCCGCAACGCGCTCGGCAGCCCCGACGTGATCGGCCTGGACGCCGGCGCCTACACCGGCGTCCTGATCGCGATCACCGTGTTCGGCGGGACGGCCGGGGGACTGGCCGCCGGGTCCCTCACCGGGGGGCTGGCCGCGGCCGTCGTCGTCTACGTGCTGTCGTTGAAGTCCGGGCTCAGCGGGCTGCGCCTCGTCGTGATCGGCATCGCGGTGAACGCGATGCTGACCGCGGTCAACTCGTGGATCATCCTGCGGGTGGACCTGGACATCGCGATCGCCGCGACCGGCTGGAGCGCCGGCTCCCTGAACGGCCTGGACTGGGCCGAGGTCCGCCTGCCGTTCCTCATCATCGCCGGGCTGGCGCTGGTGCTGGCCGCGCTGTCGCGCAGCATGGGGCAGGCCGCGCTCGGCGACGACGTCGCCGCCACGTCGGGGGTGGCGCTGAACCGGTACCGGCTGCTGATCATCCTGGTGGGTGTCGGGCTCACCGCGACCGTCACGTCCGCGGCCGGGCCGGTCGTGTTCGTCGCGCTCGCCGCGCCGCAGATCGGCCGCCGCGTCGCCGGCGCGGCCGGGACGCCGGCGCTGCCCGCCGCGCTGACCGGGGCGCTGCTGCTCCTGGCCGCCGACCTGGCCGCCCAGACCGTGCTGGCCCCGGTGCAGCTGCCCGTCGGGGTCGTCACCACGGCGATCGGCGGCACCTACCTCCTCTGGCTGCTGATCATGGAAATGAGAAAGCCGTGACGCACGAGAAAGCCGTGACGCACGAGAAGGCCGCGCACGAGAAGGCCGCGCACGAGAACGCCGCGACCGGACGTCTCAACGCCGCCGGAATCACGCTCGCCTACGGCGACCGGGTGGTGTCGGCGGACCTGTCCATCGACATCCCCGACCGGGCGTTCACCGCCGTCGTCGGGGCCAACGCCTGCGGCAAGTCGACGCTGCTGCGCTCCTTCGCCCGGCTGCTGGCGCCGTCGGCCGGGCAGGTGAGCTTCGACGGCCGCGACGTCCGCGACTACAAGCCGAAGCTCATCGCCCGCGAGGTCGGGTTCCTGCCGCAGGGGCTCGTCGCGCCGGAGAACATCGCGGTGCGGCAGCTCGTCGCCCGCGGCCGGTACCCGCACCAGACGCTGCTGTCCACGTGGTCGCGAGAGGACGAACGCGCGGTGGCCGCGGCGATGGACGCGGCCGGGGTCACCGACCTGGCCGAGCGGCCGGTGGAGAACCTGTCCGGCGGGCAGCGGCAGCGCGTGTGGGTCGCGATGATCCTCGCCCAGGAGACGTCCTACCTGCTCCTGGACGAGCCCACCACCTTCCTCGACATCACGCACCAGTACCAGCTGCTCGCCCTGCTGGCCCGGCTCCGCGACGAAGGCCGGACGATCATCACGGTGCTGCACGACATCAACCAGGCGTGCCGCTTCGCCGACCACCTCATCGCGATGCGCGACGGCCGGGTCGTCGCCGAGGGCGCGCCCGCCGACATCGTCGACACCGCCCTGATCAAGGAGGTGTTCGACCTGTCCTGCGTCATCGTCCCCGACCCGGTCACCGGCACCCCGATGATCGTCCCGGACGCCGCGCCGGGCTGAACCGGCCGGCGCCCGGGTCGCCGTTTCGGCAGCCGGGTGTCAGTACACGGGGATGATCGTGGCGCGGGCCAGGGTGTGGCCGGTGATGTTGAAGCCGACCACGGCCGGCATCGTGTCGGAGTCGACGCCGAGCGACTCCACGTCCAGCGCGTGGACGGTGAACACGTAGCGGTGCGGGTCGCCGGGCGGCGGGGCGGCGCCGCCGTACGCCTTGATCCCGAAGTCGCTGCGGGCGTGGACGCCGACCTTGGAGTCCACGGAGCCGGCGCCGGTGGGCAGCTCGATCACGTTCGCGGGGATGTCGAACAGCACCCAGTGCCAGAACCCGCTGCCGGTCGGCGCGTCCGGGTCGAAGCACGTCACCGCGAAGCTCTTGGTCTCGGCCGGGAACCCCGACCAGCGCAGGTGCGGGGAGTCGTTGTCGCCGCTGAACCCCCAGTCGTCGAACACCTGCCCGTTCGGGAGACGTTCGCCTTCGGTGACGTCGTCGCTGGTGACGGTGAAGGACGGGACCTCGGGAAGGTACTCGTGCGGAAGCGGCGGCTGGCCGGCCATGTCGACCTCCTGGTAGGGGCTTGATCGTCAGATGTCCGTAACCCTTCCATCCCTATCAGGCGGTGTCAGGTCTTGACGGCCCCCATCGTGAACCCGGTGACGAAGCGGTCCAGGAACAGGTTGAAGAAGAACGCGATCGGCACCGCCGTGATCACCGCGGACGCCTGGAGCGACTGCCAGAAGAACACGTCCCCCCGGATCAGCTGCGTCGGCACACCGGTACTGATCACCATCTCGGGGCTCGCCGACACGAACGCCAGCGCATACACGAACTCGCTGGACACGAGCGTGAAGCTGAACACCACCACCGCGACGATCCCCGGGAACACCAGCGGCATCACCGCCCGGACGAACGCCCCCAGACGGCTGTAGCCGTCCACCATGGCCTGCTCCTCCACGTCCTTGGGGACGGCCTTGAGGAACCCGATCAGCAGCCACACCGACACCGGCACCGTGATCGTCGGATACACGACGATCATCGACCAGAGAGTGTTCTCCAGGTGCAGCGCCACCACGACGCGCGTCAGGGACAGGAACAGCAGCGACGGCGGCACCAGGTACACCATGAAGATCGCGATGCCCATCGGCGTCCCCCACGGGCGGTCCAGGCGCGCCAGGGAGTACGCGGCGGGCAGCGCGAGCGCCAGCGTGATCGCCACCACCGCCGCCCCGACGATCAGCGAGTTGACCACGAACGTCAGGAACGGCGTGTCGGTGAACAGGAACGTCACATGGTCGGGCGTCGCCGGCATGTTGAAGAAGAACGGGTTGCTCTCCGGGTCGTACAGGTCCTGGTTCTGCTTGAACGCGCTGATCACGCTCCACAGGAACGGCAGCGCGCACAGCAGCGCCGCCGTGACCGCCGCCGCGTAGACCCCGCACCGGGCGGCCACGTGCCGCCGCCCGTACCGCCGCCGCAGCCGCCTCATCTCGCCGGCGGACGCCCCCGGCGCGCTCTCCTTGACGGCGGACTCGGTGCCGGTCATCGGGCCTCCAGGCGTCGGACGGCGCGCAGGATCGCGACCGCGGCCGCGAGCAGCAGCGGGAACAGGAACAGCGCGATCGCCGCGCCCTGGCCGACGTCGCCGCCCTCGATGCCGCGGAAGTACGCCCACGACGCCAGCACGTCCGTCGAGTGCGTCGGGCCGCCCCGCGTCAGCACGTACGGGACGGTCATGTCGGTGAACGTCAGGATCGCGCCGAACAGCGCGGCCACCGCGATCACCGGCATCGTCAGCGGGATCGTCACCTCGAACATCCGCCGCCAGAACCCGGCGCCGTCGATCCGCGCGGCCTCGTCCAGGTCGCGGGGGATCGCGATCAGCCCGGCCATCACGATCACCGCGGCCAGCGGCGTCAGCCGCCACACGTGCACGGCGATCACCGACGCCATCGCCGTGCCCGGCTTGCCGAGCCAGACGACGTTCGCGTCGATCAGCCCGACGTTGCGCAGCACCCAGTCGACCGGCGAGAAGATCGAGTCCAGGAACCACAACCACGAGACCGTCGACAGCGCCACCGGCGTCGTCCACGGCAGCAGGACCAGGAACCGGACGAACCACTTGCCGCGGAAGTCGGCGACCAGGATGTTCGCGAGGATCTTCCCGAACACGACGATCAGCACCATGCTCACCGCGGTGAAGACCAGCGTGTTGCGCAGGGAGCGCCAGAAGATCGGGTCGTCGAACACGGCGCCGAAGTTGGCGAACCCGACGAAGTCGAACGACGGGTCGCCGGTCGTCACGTCCGAGAACGCGAACGCGACCGCCAGCAGGAACGGGATGCCGACCAGCGCGATGATGTAGACGACCGACGGCAGCAGCATCACCCACGCGAGGAACCCGTCGCGGTCGGCGAGCCCGGCCTTCGACCGTCCCTGCCGCCTGCGGTCCGCGGCCGGCTCGGGCTCGGTCTTCGCGTCCGTCATCGGGCGTCCCCGACCGGCACCGGGCCCGTCCGGGTCCCGGCGCCGGCGTCGAAGAACCGGAACCGGTCGGAGGGCACCGCGAACTCGCGGGTCTCCCCGGCCTCCAGCGGCGTCGCCACCGTCGCGGGCAGCCGGGCGATGACGCGGGTCTCCTCGCCGATCCCCGTCACCGTCCCGTACACGTGCCGGTCACCCGACAGGTACTCCATCCGGTCGACCCGCAGCGGCATCGTCACCCGGTCCTTCGCCGGGACGTTCTCAACGGGCAGCAGATGCTCGGGACGGAACCCCACCAGCCGGTCGCCGCGCTCGACGAGGTTCATCGGCGGCGACCCGATGAACGTCGCGACGAACGTGTCGGCCGGGTCGTCGTACACCTCCTGCGGCGTCCCGACCTGCCGGACGCGGCCCTGCTCCAGTACCGCGATGCGGTCACCGAGCCCCATCGCCTCCGCCTGGTCGTGGGTCACGTAGATCGTGGTGGTCCCGACCCGCTCCTGGAAGCGCTTCAGCTCGTCGCGCGCCGTCGCGCGCATCTTCGCGTCCAGGTTGGACAGCGGCTCGTCCAGCAGGAACACCGCCGGGTCGCGGACCAGCGCCCGCGCCAGCGCCACCCGCTGCCGCTCACCGCCCGACAGCTGGCGCGGCTTGCGGCGCAGCAGCGGCTCGATCTCCAGAAGCTCCGCCGCCCACGTCGCCTTGCGGTCGCGTTCCTCCTTCTCCATCCCCTCCGCGCGCAGCGGGAAGACGATGTTGTCCATCACCGTCTTGTGCGGGTAGAGCGCGTACGACTGGAACACCATCGCGATCTGCCGGACCCTCGGGGGGAGCCCGTTCACCACGTTCCCGCCGATCAGCACCTCGCCTTCCGTCGGCTGCTCCAGGCCCGCGATCGTCCGCAGCAGCGTCGTCTTCCCGCACCCGGACGGCCCGAGCAGCACCAGGTACTCCCCGGGCTCCGCCGCCAGATCCACGCCGTCCAGCGCCAGCACCCGCTCCGAGCGTCCCCGCCGCGCCCGCAGGTGCCCGTCGAACGCCTTGACCAGGCCCTTCACCTCAACGGTGTTCAATCGCCTCGCCTCCGCTCAGCGGGTTCGCGCGGGCTCAGCCGCCGACGAGGCCGCGGGAGCGCCAGTTCTCGAAGATCGAGTTGATGCTGTCCTCCGCCTCCGCGACGGCGTCCGCGGCGGACGACTGGCCGCGGGCGGCGCGGCCGAACATCGTCGGCAGGACGTGGGTGTTGAAGGTCTCGCCGATCGCCGGGTTGGACGGGCCGGGGTAGCCGATGTTCGCGCTCCACGACACGGAGTCCTTCAGGAAGCCGAGCTTGTTCGCGGGCTTGGCGCCCCACGGGTCGTCGTCCAGCCAGCCGTTCAGCTGCGGCACCAGGGACGGCCACGCCGGGAGGTCGTACATCTCGGAGTGGTACGTCACGGCCGGGAAGTTCGCCGTGTAGTGCAGCAGGAACTCCTTGGCCGCGTCCGGGTTCCCCGCGTGCGTGGGCACGATCCACTGCTGGATCACGTGCTGCGCCGCCAGCGACGCCTTCGGGCCGCGCAGGGCGGGGACGAAGTGGATGTCGTCGCCGATCTCGCGGTTGGTGCCCATCGCGGTCCGCCACGCCGAGATCGAGTTCAGGATGTAGGACGACTTGCCGGCGATGAGCGCCTGGTTGTTGGACGCCGGGTTCCAGGAGAAGACCTCGCTGGTCTCGGCCTCCTTGAACAGCCGGGTCATGTACTCCACGGCCGCGACGGTCGCGTCGGAGTTGATCACGACCTTCTCGTTCTCGTCCTGGACGGAGCCGCCGAACGACCACAGCAGCGCCCGCGCCGCCATGTTGGAGTCGGTCTCGGGGGACAGCCCGATCCCGCACGGCACCCCGGTCTGCTTCTTGATCTCCGACGCGCCGCGCAGCAGGTCGTCCCAGCTCGCCGGGCCGTTCGGCATGCCGACCTTCTGCCACATCGACTTGCGGTAGTCGCCGGGGTCGGGCGTCCAGCCGGGGCAGTAGGCGTAGAACTTCTCGGTGTTGGGGTTGAAGCTCGACTTGCGGCACAGCTCCTGCTGCTGTCCCCAGCGCCGGTTCGCCTCCTGGACGACGTCGGCCATGTCCAGGACGGACGGCTCGTACTGCGAGAACGGCGCGATGTGCTGGATGAGGTCGTGGCCGCGCTTCGCCTGGATCTCCGACGCGGTGCGCCGGGGGACGTCCACGGTGTTGACGTGGTCGACGCGGGCCTCCACCCCGACCTTCTTGCCCCAGTCGGCGACGAACTTGTCGAACCACTTGTCGTGCCGGGGCACGAAGTGGCTCCACATCAGGATGCTGAGCGAACCGCTCAGCTTCTTCGCCGGGGAGGTGAACACCTCCTTCGGGGCGTCGCCGGAGCCTTCCGCCTGCGGTCCGCTGGACTCGCTGGCGCATCCCGCCAGGAGCCCGGTGGCGCCGGCGGCGAGCGCCGTGGAGGACAGGAAACCGCGCCTGCTGAATCCGTTCCTGCCGGACCCGTGCCTGCTGGACCCGTGCCCGCCGCTTCCGTGGAAGCCGGTCTGCGGGGTGCTGGGGGTCGTCTCCACTCGGGGGGTGAGCCGGTCGGCCATGGGAGCCTCCCTCGCCGCTGAGGTTCTCCCTCGAAAGTAGATCGGCTCTGCCGTTTCATCCAGAGACGATCCGGTAACTCCGAGTCACATCCGCCTCGGCGGCCACGCCAGCCTCATCGGTCCCAGCCGGTGTGCTCTACTTCCCGGTGGCTTCGGTGTAGGCGGCGATGACCTCGTCCGGGTCGCCGTCCATGTGCATCCGGCCCTCGTCGATCCAGATGACGCGGTCGCAGGTCTCCTTGACGACGTCCAGCTGGTGGGCGACGAGGAACACCGCGCCGGCCTCCTTGCGCAGCTCCTCGATCCGGCGCTTGCTCTTGTTCTTGAACTTGGCGTCGCCGGTGGCGAGGGCCTCGTCGATGAGCAGCACGTCGTGGGTCTTGGCCGCGGCGATCGCGAACCGGAGCCGGGCGCCCATGCCGGACGAGTACGTCCGCATGGGGTACTGGATGAACCCCTCCTTGAGCCCGGCGAAGTTCACGATCTCCTTGGACTTGGCCTTGGTCTCCGCCGGGGTCATTCCCATCGCCAGGCAGCCGAGGACGATGTTGCGCTCGCCGGTGAGGTCCTTCATCAGGGCCGCGTTCACGCCCAGCAGGGACGGCTGGCCGTCGGTGTAGACGCCGCCGCTGTGCGGAGGCAGCAGCCCCGCGATCGCCTTCAGCAGCGTCGACTTGCCGGAGCCGTTGGTGCCGATGATCCCTACTGCCTCGCCCCGGTACACGATGAACGACAGGCCCTTGATCGCGTGGACCTCGGTCATCGTGGGGCGGTTCTGCCGCCTGACGAGCCGGGAGAACGCGCTGGCGGCGTTCCCCTTCCCGCCGGCGCCGAACACCCGGTAGACGATGTGGAGATCGTCCACCACGACGATCGGCTCCCGGTTCGGGTCGATCTCGACGGCTCCCCGGACCTTGGTGTCAGCCACGGCCGTATCGCTCCTCGGCACGGTAGAAGTACATGAACCCCCCGATCAGCATGACCAGGCTCCAGCCGGCCGCGAGCAGCCACAGATGCGTCACGGAGGTCACGCCGAGGCTCGAGTGGACGTATCCCCGGTACTCGCCCAGCAGGACGTACCGGCTCAGCTCCAGGAAAACGTACGCGGGGTTCGCCTCGAGGACGGTGCCGAGCCACGGGTGGTTGTTCAGCAGGTCGCTGCGCTCCATGAGCTGCGGCAGGCTGAAGATGACGCCGGACGCGTACAGCCACGTCCGCATGACGAACGGCAGCAGCTGCGTGATGTCGCGGTTGAACGCCCCCAGCCGCGCCATGACCATGCTGATGCCCACGTTGAACATCAGCTGGAGCAGCAGGATGGGGACGAACAGCAGCATGTAGAAGCTGAGCGGCTCACCGAACGCCAGGATGATGGCGAACAGCACGAAGAGCGACGCGAGCAGCTGCTGCAGCTCCACGACCGCGTACGCGAGCGGCAGCGTCGCCCGCGGGAAGTGCAGCGCCCGGATCAGCGACAGGTTGTCGCCGACCGACTTGGACCCGGACGTGACGGACCGCTGGGTGAAGCCGAACAGGAACACGCCGGTCACCAGGAACGGGATGAAGTCCGGGATGCCGCGGCTCAGCTTCAGCAGCAGCCCGAAGATCAGGTAGTAGACGGCCGCGTTCAGCAGCGGTGTCAGGACCTGCCATACCTGGCCGAGGCGGGAGTCGCTGTGCTTCGAGACGTTCTTCGCGGACGCGAACGCCCAGATGAAGTTCCGTCGAGCCCACACATCCTTGAGGTACTTGGGCAGCGGGGGGCGCGCCGCGCTCTGCCTCAGCCCATGCCGTGCGGCGTAGTCGGCCAGCGTCTCGTTCACGTGAAGAGGCTCCGCGATCGTTCCGACCGACTCGCCACCCGAGGAACCGAGCCGTTCCGGGTGACTCATGGCCGGAAGCTTATTGCAGTCGGTGAGTCCGGCGTGCCGTCTGCCCGCATGTGACCCCCATTTGAGATCTTTGCGGAATCATGTGGCCGTCCCTGGGGATACCCCGGTCATGCGCGTCAACCACTCCCGGCGCCGCGCCGCGCCGTCACGGCCCGTCCGAGGGCGCCGCCGTCACCAGGCACCGGACCATCGTGCACCGCACCACCGGGGGAGCCGGCCCCGCCTGCTGCGATCCCCTCCGCTGCGGAGGCTGGGACGGGCGGACCGGTGGGCGTTCGACCGGGTCGCGGCCGCGCGGCTGCGCGGGCTGGAGTACGTCCTGCCGAGGCTGTCGCGGTTCGCCGACCACGGTGTGCTGTGGTTCACGACGGCGAGCGTGCTGGGGGCCGCCGGACGGCCCCGGCTGCGGCGCGCGGCGCTGCGCGGCTCGATCGCGATCGCGGTGGCGAGCCCGGCGGTGAACCTCCTGGGCAAGCACGCGTTCCGCCGCAAGCGCCCGGTCGTGGACCTGGTGCCGCCGATCCGGATCCGCTGGAAGCTGCCGACGTCGCACGCCTTCCCGTCCGGCCACTCGGCGTCCGCCGCCGCCTTCGCGACGGGCGTCGCGCTGGAGGCCCCGCGGGCGGTGGCCGTGCCGGTCGCGGCGACGGCCGCCGCGGTGGCGTTCGCCCGCGTGTACACCGGCGCCCACTACCCCGGCGACGTCCTGGCCGGGATCGGGATCGGTGCGCTGGCCGCGATGGGGACGCGGGCGGTGTGGCAC
>NZ_SMKK01000518.1 GCF_004348425.1 Actinomadura sp. 7K507 | reverse complement strand
CGACTCTCGCCGACCGGGAACGATCACGATCAAGCGGGGAGATATCTGGCCGTCCACGGGGAACTTCCTGGCCATCAGTGAGGCGGTATCTGGCCGCCTACGGGGAGCTTGTCACGGCCGCTGTCACTGGTGGCGCGCTCTGGTCCGTCCCGACGTGGGTGGCACGAGTCGGATCAGGCTTTGTCGGAGCCTTCGAACCGCTGAGCTGGAGAACAGCGGTGGTGCCAAGGACGGCAAGCACACCGGTGACCACGGGCGCCTTCCAACGCCGCTCCCGGCGACGACGATGACGATGCCGGGTACCGACGCGCCATGGCTCATCGGGCTCTCGGGGCGCACGTGAACGCGGCGCGGAGGACATGCCATCGACCATCCCCCTTGACTACTAAGAGCAATTGGATCAACACAAGCTGACTGGCCGAGGTGGTGGTGAGCCATACAAGGGACCTCCACGCCACACTGCGAAACGGTGGCGTCATTGGCTTGGGTGCGGCGTGGTTGGACGTGCGGGTTCCGACTTCTTATCCGGGGTGGGGGCGCTGCCTGCGGCCAGGAGGGCGGTTAGTGCCGCGGTGGCGGTGAGGACGGTGAGGACGGTGAACAAGGCAGGGGTAGCCGCCGAGGATGCTGGCGAAGGGGGCGGTGGCGGCGGCGATGGTGACGGGGGCGGCGAGGATTCCGGAGAGTGCGCCGTAGGCGGTGGTGCCCCAGCGCTCGGAGACGGCGGTGGCCTGCAGGAGGGTCGCGATGCCGCGGGTGGTTCCGGCGAGGACGGCCACGGCGGTGAGCAGGCGACGGGGCCGGGGAGGACGGACAAGGCCAGGGTGGTGGCTGCGGAGAGGCCGAGGACCCACACGGTGCGGGCACGGACGCTGGTGTTGCGGGTCAGCATGCCGTAGCAGAGGCGTCCGGCGACCTGCCCGACGCCGCCGAGGCCCAGCGCACAGGCCGCGGTGGTCGCGGTGGCGCCGCGCGATGTCAGCAGGGGGATGAGGTTGATCATGACCGCGTACATCGCGAAGGCGGACAGGGGAGCGCGACGGTGAGCAAGAGGAAAGGGCTCGCTCGTGGCGCGCGACGGCCGCGATGTTGTCGGAGGATGCGTTGCCGCCCTGCGTGGCGTGAGTACCGGCGGGGCCAGTGGCGGCGCAGGGCGATCGCGTGGAGCGGGATGGTGACGGCGGCGTGGATCGCGGCGAGGACCAGATAGGTGCCGCGCCAGGTGAGGTGGGGGGCCAGCGCGTCGGTGAGGGGCGCGAAGACGGTGCTGGCCAGGCCAGCGACGATGGTGAGGGCGGTCAGTGCGGGGGTCGAGGCGATGTCGAGATCGCCGTGCAAAGGCGACGATGGTGCTGCCGGGACGTCCCTGGGTGGGCATGATGCTCGCGGCGGCCTGCGGGCGCGGGGACGGTTTTACGGCGGTGAGTCTTGTGTGGCCTGCGTACCAGGTGGCTGCGGTGGTGGGCGTGTTGTTGGTCCTGGCGGTCTCCGATCGCGGGGGGTGGGATGGTTCCGGCGGTGTCACTGGTGTCCGCGGGTCATCGCGGTGTTGCCGGTTCGTGTAGTCGTCTGCGCTCTGGTTCCCAGGTGC
>NZ_SMKK01000517.1 GCF_004348425.1 Actinomadura sp. 7K507 | reverse complement strand
GGCTCTGTCCCGTAGTCGGTGGTGACGCTGGGTGCGCTTCTGTGATCATCAGGCGTGTTCGACGTCAACTCTCTTGTGGCAACGGTGTTTTCGGGGCTTGCGGCTGTGGTCGTCGAGGGGGTGTCGGACGGCGTTGATGCGGTGCTCGTCGCGGCACGCACCAGGGACGATCCGGTGCCCTGTCCGTTGTGCGGGACGCCGGCGTCGAAGGTCCACGCCTATCACGGGCGGACGGTAGCGGACGTGCCGGTGGACGGCCGTCGGGTGGTACTGCACCTGCGCGTGCGGCGGCTGGTCTGCCAGGTTCCGGGGTGCCGACGGCAGACCTTCCGCGAGCAGATCCCAGGCCTGCTGGAGCGCCATCAGCGTCGGACGGTGCGATTGACCAGGCAGCTATCGGAGGTGACACGGGAGTTATGCGGCCGCGCGAGCGCCCGCCTTGCCCGTGTCCTGGCCACACCGATCTCGCGCAGTACGGCTCTGCGCCTGCTGCGGCGCCTGCCGGTGCCGCAGCAGCCGGTGCCGCCAGTGATCGGCGTGGACGATTTCGCGCTGCGTCGCCGGCACCGCTACGCCACGATCATCATCGATGCCGAAACCGGCCGACGCGTCGCTGTACTGCCCGATCGCGAGGCGGCGACGCTGGAAGCCTGGCTACGCGAACACCCTGGTGCTGAGGTGGTGTGCCGGGACGGATCTGCCGCCTACGCCGAAGCCGTACGCCGTGCTCTGCCCGACGCGGTGCAGGTCAGTGACAGGTGGCATCTGTGGCGCAACCTCTGTGACAAGGTCTTGCTCGAGGTCCGCGCGCACACCGGCTGCTGGGCCACCATCAACCCACCTCGCCCCGGCGGAGTACGCGAGCAGAGCACCCTCGAGCGCTGGAACAAGATCCACGACCTGCTTGGCCAGGGCGTCGGCCTGCTCGACTGCGCCCGCCGCGTGGGCCTGGCCCTGAACACCGTCAAACGGTACGCCCGTATGCCCGAACCCACCACACTGCGCATTGCCCCCATCTACCGGCCCACCCTCGTCGACCCGTACCGCGAACACCTGCGGGCCCGCCGCGCCGCCGATCCCGCCGTCCCGGTCACCCACCTCCTGCAGGAGATCCGAGAGCTGGGATACCCCGGCAGCGCCAACCTGCTGGTCCGCTACCTCAACCAAGGCCGCGCCGAAGGCGACCGTCCCGTCACCACCCCGCGCCACGCCACCCGCCTGCTGCTCACCGATCCCCGGCATCTGCGTCCCAAGGACACCGCCCTACTGGAGAAGATCGCCGCAGCCTGCCCGGAGATGACCCAACTCGCCACTCTGGTGGGCGGCTTCGCCGCCCTGCTCACACCCGCCGCGGGAAACGACCGCAAGCTCACCACATGGATCGCCACCGCACGCAGCGCAGCCTTGCCTCACCTGCACGGATTCACCAACGGCCTGGAACTCGACCGGCCTGCCGTGAACGCCGGCCTCACCCTCCCGCACCACAACGGCCGCACCGAAGGCGTCAACACCCACACCAAACGGCTCATGAGGCAGATGCACGGACGCGCGGGATTCGACCTCCTCCGCCACCGCATCCTGCTCGCATGAACGAAACCCAGCGTCACCACCGACTACGGGACAGAGCCG
>NZ_SMKK01000516.1 GCF_004348425.1 Actinomadura sp. 7K507 | reverse complement strand
ACCCATAGCAGCAGCGCCGACCCGACCGTCAGCCGCGCCCGCACCGGCAGGTCCGGCCGCTGCACCACCGGAGGCAGCCGACCCGCCCCGGCGCCTGCACCCCGTGATACCGGCGCGGACGACTCACCACGCACCGCCCATGCCGCCGCCGTGCCGGATACCCGGCCAGCCCTCACCCGGCCCGCCGTCTCGCCCGTCACCCGGCCGCCGCCGCCCGGCCACCGGCGCGTCCCACGGACCCTGATCCACCGCCTGACGCCGCGTCGCCTCCGCGTCGAACCCGCCACTCACCGGCCCGTCGTCGGGGTCGCGGCGCGTGCACTCCAGGTTCAGCGACGGGACCGAGCCCGACCGCCGCGCCCAGTCCTGCCAGGCCTCCTGCCGCCGCGCGTGCAGGTCCCGCCACACCGCACCCGGCACCAGCCCGCCGACCAGGTCCAGGAACGCCACGCCGCCGATCCGCCGATCCGGGGGAAGGATGGTCCACCCGCTCAGCCCGTGCCCGGCCACATGCAGCCACCCGAACCGGCCCACCTCGGCCGGGCCGCCCCGCAGCAGCCCCGCGCCCGCCAGCACCCCGCACCGCAGCGCCGCGTCCAGCACCCGGCGCCGCCGCCTTTCGGAGATCTGCGCCAGCCGCAGCCACGTCGGCCCCGCCGGTTCCGACATCGAGTAGTGCACCCGCGCCGGACCCGTCGCGCCCACGCTGATCACGTACGCGCACTCACCACGCGACCACGCCCGATCCACCGCGCCGACCGCGACCAGGCCATCGGCCGGAACCACCGGCCCGCCGCTCAGCAGCCGTCCGAGGCCCGCCATCACTCGGCAGCCTTCCCCGCCGCCTTACCCGACGCCCCGCCCGAAGCGCCCGGACCCGAAGCGCCCGGCCCCGTACCGCCGGGCATCGGTGCCGACTCCAGCCGTTCGGCCGTCCACCACATCACCGTGTCCCCGCGCCGATCGATCGCGTTCAGCGCCAGCCCCACCGGGACCACGAACGCCCCCTGACTCAGACCGGGGTCCCCGACCACGCCCACCTTGATCGGCGCACTCTGCTCCCCGTCCATCACCAGCAGCCGCACCTGGAACAACGGCCGCCCCTCCGCGTCGGTCCGCAGATCCTTGGACTCGAAGTCCCGACGCTGTTCGGGAGCGTCCGCGACCAGGCACCGCAGCCCGGTCATCTCGATCTTGAATTGCATGTCCGACACACCTCCTGAAACTCCCACCGTTCGTACCGAAGTCGGTACGAGTCATGACAAGAGTGTGCCGAAGTCCACACGGAAGTAAACCTAGGCGTACCGAGTTCGGCACGCTAGGGTGGGCGTAGATCACGAACCCGCAGGACCCAATAGGTAGGGGTGGCCACATTGGGACACCAGGAGCCGTTTAACACCACATCGAGCACGGGCACCGGCAACTCGCCCGAACTCGTCGCCGTGATCCGCGACGCCATCGTGCGCGACATCGTCAACGGCAAGTACCCGCGCGGCGCACGCCTGCCCACCAACCCCCAGATCCAGGAGCAATGGAAGGTCTCGGCCCGCACCAGCCGCAGAGTCCTCGCCCAGCTCACCGAACACGGATGGGCCGTTTCCGAGGGGACGCGCGGTTACACCTCTACCGGAGGCCCCCCGCCCGCCACGCCGTACGGCCAGGCGTACCTGTCTCTT
>NZ_SMKK01000515.1 GCF_004348425.1 Actinomadura sp. 7K507 | reverse complement strand
GCGCGGTGGAGGGCGGTCTGGGACGACTTGGTGTCGTTGATGGCGGCTGGGGTGCGGGACGGCCGGATCGACACGGTGCGTCCGGAGCATATGCCGGAGGCGATGGGGCGTCCGCCGCGGGTGGATGGGCACGGCGGTGAGGTGTATGTGTACCGGCGGGCGGGGCTGCCGTGCCTGGTGTGCGGGGCGGAGGTGCGGGTGGTGGAGTTGGCGGCGCGGAACCTGTTCTGGTGTCCGGTGTGTCAGCCGTCTGGGTCCGGTGGGTGAGGGCGGCCGGTTCCGGGTCGTTCAGATGGTTTCTGCGGTGTCGTGGTCGTCGCCGGTGTTGCGGGTGGGGTGTGGTGCTTTGCCGCCGGTGTGCGGGGTGTTGTGTTTCGCGCGGGCGCGGAGGCGGGCGGCGAGGGGTTCGGTGCCGCGGGCGAGGACGGGGCCGGTGGTGGCGAGGATGAGGACGTAGGCGGCGGCGAGGGGGCCGAGGTTGGCGCTGATGCCTGCGCTGACGGCCAGGCCGGCGATGACGATGTTGAATTCGCCGCGGGGGACGAGTGCGGAGCCGGCGCGCAGGCGTCCGGTGGTGGCGACGCCTGCGCGGGCGGCGGCGATCCAGCCGCTGCCCATTTTGGTGATGATTCCGGTGATGGCCAGGAGTGCGGCGATGCCGAGGACGGGTGGTAGGTCGGCGGGGTCGGTGTGCAGGCCGAAGAAGACGAAGAACACGGCTGCGAAGAGGTCGCGCAGGGGTGCGAGGAGTTTCTGGGCGGTGTGGGCGAGGGTGCCGGACAGGGCGATGCCGACGAGGAAGGCGCCGACGGCGGCCGATACCTGGAGTTGTTGTGCGATGCCGGCGACCAGGAGTGTGAGGCCGAGGACTTTGAGGAGGAGTACTTCGTCGTTGGGGGAGGCGACGAATCGTTCGACGAGGTTTCCGTGGCGCAGGGCGATGTAGAGGATGACGGTGATGGTGGCGGCGGCGATGCCGAGTGTCGCGGCGCCGCCGAGGAGTCCGGCGCCGGCGAGGAGTGCGGTGAGGATGGGCAGGTAGGCGGCCATGACGAGGTCTTCGAAGACCAGGATGGACAGGACGGCGGGGGTTTCCTTGTTGCCGAGCCAGCCGAGGTCGCCGATGACTTTGGCGGTGATGCCGGATGAGGTGACGTAGGTGATGCCGCCCATGGCGACGGCGGCGACGGGTCCCCAGCCGAGGAGGAGTGCGGCGGCGACGCCGGGGGTGGCGTTGAGGGCGAGGTCGGCGAGTCCGACGGGTGCGGAGGTGCGCAGTGTCCCGACGAGTTCGGGGGCGGTGTATTCGAGGCCGAGGGTGAACAGCAGGAGGATGACGCCGACTTCGGCGCCGAGGGAGACGAATTCTTCGCTGTCGGTGAGGGGGAGGATGCCGCCGGAGCCGAAGGCGAGGCCGGCGATGAGGTAGAGGGGGATGGGGGAGATGGAGAAGCGGACGGATACGGCTGCCAGCAGTCCGAGGCCCAGGATGATCGCGCCGAGTTCGATGAGCTGGACTGCCGAGTGCATTCGGTTCAGCCGTTGGTGAGTATCTGGGTGACGGCGTCGGTGCCTTCGCCGGTGCCGACGGCGACGACGATGTCGTCGGCGGTGAAGACGAAGTCGGGGCGTGGGCTGGCGATGACCTGGCCGTTGCGTACGACGGCGACGATGGAGGCGCCGGTGCGGGTGCGGGTG
>NZ_SMKK01000514.1 GCF_004348425.1 Actinomadura sp. 7K507 | reverse complement strand
CGGCCCGGCCTTGCGCGCCTACCGGCCGGGCCGCGGGCGGCACGGAAGGGGCCCGCGCCGATCGCCGCCGCCCCCGGAGGACACGCGGGACCGGATGGCCCGATGTGGCCGGTGGGTAGGTCTGGGCAAGATTGCGAATGACGTTCATATTCCCGGTCATGGGCAAGCGCAGCGCAGTCGTCGCAGTCGTGTTCACCGTGGTCCTGGGCCTGATGACGGCACCGGCACTCGGCCACGCCGAACGCGAGGTCAGGTTTCCGGCGGGGACGGGCGAGGTCCCGACCTACCGCAAGGCACCGGCCTCGCCCCGGCTGGTGGTGTGCAAACCGGAGTCGGCCGGCCTGATCGAGAGCTACACCGGATGGCTGAGGACGCTCAACGAGCGCCTCCTCGCCGAATGCTCGTACCGGCACGTCCAGGCCGCGGTGAACGACGTCACCGAGCGCGGCACCACGATCTACGTGCTGCCCGGCACGTACCGCGAGGAGCCGAGCCGCGCCGAGCCGAGCCCGCAGTGCGCGGCGCTGGAGGGGCAGGACCTCCTGACCTACGCCCAGCAGTACGCCTGCCCGAACCTCCAGCAGCTCGTGGCCGTCTTCGGAGACGAGACCCCGGACGACGACGACTACTCGTGCGACAGCCCCCGCTGCGACCTCCAGCTGGAGGGAACCGGCCGCGAGATGACCGACGTCGTCATCGAGGGCGGGTTCAAGTCCGACGGGACGTGGGCCAAGCTCAACGGCATCCGCTCCGACCGCGCGGACGGCTTCTACCTGCGCAACATCACCACGCAGCTGTTCGAGTTCAACGGGGTGTACATCCTGGAGCAGGACGGTTTCGTCATCGACCGCGCGCTGGCCCGGTGGAACGAGGAGTACGGCTTCCTCACCTTCGCCAGCGACCACGGCCTCTACACCGACTGCGAGGGCCACCACAACGGTGACGCGGGGATCTACCCCGGCTCGGCCTCACCGCTCAACGGCCGCCGCCACTCCATCGAGATCCAGCGCTGCGACTCCCACCACAACGCGCTGGGCTACTCGGGCACCGCCGGGGACTCCGTCTACGCGCACGACAACACGTTCCACCACAACTCGGCGGGCGTCTCGATGGACAGCGCCTTCCCGGGCCACCCCGGCCTGCCGCAGAACCACGCGACGTTCGAGAACAACCTGATCTACAGCAACAACGTCAACTACTACGGCAACGTCTGGGACGGCACCTGCGCCAAGCTCCCCAGGGACCGGGGCCACGAACGCGGCGTCGTCTGCCCCGCCCCGCCGGTCCCGGTCGGCACCGGCCTCCTCCTGGGCGGCGGCAACGACAACAACTACGTGCACAACCGCCTGTACGACAACTGGCGCAGCGGTTTCCGGCAGATCTGGGTACCGGCCCCGCTCCGCGGCGAGAACGACCTGCTGAAGTTCCGCGACACCTCGCACCGCAACCGCTACACCAGCAACGCCTTCGGCGTCGCGCCGGACGGCCGGACCCTCCCCAACGGCCTGGACGTGTGGTGGGACGAGCAGGGCGACGGCAACTGCTGGCAGAACAACACCTCGTCCTGGGGCGCGGTCAAATCCGACCCGGCCACCCTCCCCAACTGCGAGCACCCGTCCGGCTGGACCATCTTCACCCCCTTCGGCAACCTCCTGAAGGTCCTGGCCGCCCTCCCCTGCTCCGAGTACGGCCGAGACAAGCC
>NZ_SMKK01000513.1 GCF_004348425.1 Actinomadura sp. 7K507 | reverse complement strand
GTTCCGGACGGCGCGGATGCGCCACAGATTCGGCACCGTAGGACGGGTGCGCACGGGGACGCTTGTGCCCGCGCGCAGAGAACTTGCCGCCGGGCGCATCGCCCGGTCACCCGCCGTCTGAATCGCGTCACTTTCCGCTTGATTCGCCCAATTTGGCGGCGAAGATCGTACTACGCTCGCCTGCGGTGATCACCAGTGCCGACGGCGGCCCTGGACAACCGGACCGATCGGCGGAAGGGCCTGTGGTGGACGACTTCCTCGGTGGCCCGGTCCGGCAGAGCAGCGCCGCCTACCGCCTCGTCCTGTACCGGTCGGACCGGGCCGACCACGTCCGCGCGGCGGGGCACGACGGCGCCTACCGGTTCCTGCTTCCGCTCCACGGCGAGATGCTCGTGCACCGGGACGGCGGGTGGGCGCGGCTGTGCCCGGGAACGGGCGGCCTTCTGTCGCCGGCGGCGCCGCTGCGGGTCGTCCAGCACCGCCCCGCCCGTGCGCTCGTCATGACGATCCCGGCGCACGAGGTGGACGGCCGGCTGCACCCCGCGTGCCCGCACACCACCGACCTCGACCTGTCCGCCGGCCTCGGCCGCGTCGTCGCCGACATGGTCAGGGCCGTCGGCGACGAGCCCCTCACCGAACCGCAGTTCGACGCCGCCTGCGACCGGATCACCGAGCTGCTGTGCCTCCTGGTCGCGGGGGAGGAACGTCCGCCGACAGGCCACCTGGCCGAAGTGGAGGCGGTGGTGCGCCGCCACGTCCGGGAGCACGCCACCGACCCGAACCTCACCGGCGCGGCCATGGCCCAGGACCTGGGCTGGTCGCTGCGCCAGATCCAGCTCGCCCTCCAGAGGGCCGGGACGACCCCCCGCGACCTGATCCGCGAGGAACGCCTCCGCCTCGTCCGGGACCGCCTCCGCGACCCCCGCGACCGCCACGTCACCATCACCGACCTGGCCCACGCGACGGGCTTCTCCTCGGCCAGCGCCCTCAGCCACGCCTTCCGCCAGCGCTTCGGCCAGACCCCCCGCGACCTCCGCAACCACGCGGCCTCCCGCTGACCCCCTTTTGTGGCACAGGACATGGACAGCGCCCCGTCCCTGGCGTTCACTCGTACCGTGGACGCGCCCCTCGATCCCGTGCAGCCCCGCGCACCCGCGGCCTGGGCGGGGCTGACCTGCTCCGTCCTCTTCTGCGACGTCGCCGGCTTCGGCGACCCGTCCCGGGGCGACGAGGACCGCCGGGTCGTCCGCGAGGCCACGTACCGCATCCTCCTGGAGGCGCTGGAGTCCTCGGGCGTCCCGCCCCCGGCCACCTATCGCGAGGACCGCGGCGACGGCGCCCTGGTCATCGTCTCGCCCGCCGTCCCGACCGCGTCCCTCATCGACCCCCTCGCCGACCGCCTGGGCGTAGCGCTCCGCCTGTACAACCAGCACGCCGGACCCGCCGTCCGGATCCAGCTACGCGTCGCCCTGCACGTAGGTCCCATCACCCCCGACAGCGAGGGCCTCAACGGACAGGCCATCATCCAGGCGGCCCGCCTCATGGAGTCCCCCGCCCTCAAGACGGCCCTCGCCGAAACGGGCGCAGACCTGGGATTCATAGTCTCGCCCTTCATCTACGAGACCTACGTGGCCCACCTGCACGGCCCTCTGGACCCCAGGTCCTTCGAACCGGTGACCGTCCAGGTCAAGGAGACGACCACCGAGGCCTGGATGTACCTGACAGGCGGAAGATCAGGACC
>NZ_SMKK01000512.1 GCF_004348425.1 Actinomadura sp. 7K507 | reverse complement strand
GAACGACCGCCCGTCGGCCCACCCCGCCCCCTCCGCGGCGAGCCGCTCCGCATCCAGGCTGAGCCCGTAGCGCTCGTAGGTCTCGCGCGCGCCGCCCGCCCGGTCCGCGGTGTCGGCGAGCCTGCTGAGCGCGGCCCCCAGGTCCCGCAGGGGAGCGGACCTCAGCGCGTAGACGCGTCGCTGGCCGGTGCGCCGGGAGGTGACGACACCGGCGCGTTCGAGGGTCTGCAAGTGCTTGGTCGTCTGCGGCTGGCGCGCCTCGGCGAGCCGGGCGAGGACACCGACCGACCGGGGCCGCTCGGCCAGCAGGCCCACCAGCCGCCGGCGCGCCGGATCGGCCAGTGCGCTGAGGAGTGCGTCGTGCGCGTCGTCGTCCACGAGGAGAAGTATTCGTGTCAACGAATATTCGTGTCAAGGAATATCGGAGCAGCGGACGGGGTCGAGATCCGCTCTACTTAACATAATGTACATTATCGACCAACTCGGGACCGGCTCTGGAGAGTGGGTGATCCTCGGCCGAAGCCGGTGAACCGAACGCCGGGTGCGGGAGTCTGATCACCTATCGAATCCCATGCGACGGAAGGCAAGCGTGAGCGAACGACTCGACCAGGTATTCGGGCAGCTCGTGACGCGGAGCTGGCAGCGCTTCGACGAAGAGACCCGCACCCGCGAGATCGACGACATCCTCGTCGGCGCCGTCATCACCGCGTCGGTCGCCCAGGGCAACGCCCTCATCGACCTGACCTCCGACGGCAACCACCATTACCTCCGGTTCCAGCACCTGCAGAACAAGCACCGCCTGATGTTCCAGCTGACGCATCGGACCGGCACCATCACCTCGGCCAAGACCATGGGCCAGCACGCGGCCGTGACGATGGCCTACGGCGAGTACGTCCAGGACGCGCGGACGGTGTGGCAGGCGCTGAAGTCGGAGGTCAAGAGCGGTTTCCTGGACGTCGGCGAGCCCGGCGTGTTCACCGTGGACGCCGACCTCGGCACGGGCTACGTCTACGTCCAGGTCCCCCTGCTGCTGGACCTGGACCATTACTTCGCCGACCACTACACGGTGAAGTACCCCGTGCTGCAGGAGCACATCGCCGCCGTCGCCCAGGCCTGTGCGAAGTACCTGCACGGGCGCATCGCCGCCTGAACCGGAGGACTCCATGCTTTCGATGGTCAACAAGTTCAAGAACAACGCCGAGGCGCGCGAGAGCAAGGACGAAGCCCTCATCGGCGAGATGGTGTTCACGATGGCGCACCTGGGGTGTCCCGTCATCGGGATCAACTCCGGCATGGACCTGCAGTACGTGCGTTTCAAGCCGGTCGGCGACCCCGCCCTCTACAGCTTCACGATCGTGCTGGACCGCAAGACCGGCGACGGTGTGCTGCAGCAGGCCGTGCTCGGCAGCAAGGCGACGCTCACGTTCGTCGCCGAGGTGAAGAACCACATCGCCGACCCCGACGACCTGGTGGCCATGTTCCGCACCGACATGGCGAACATGCTGCGCAGCCCCTGGTTCGGCGACGTCAAGCTCGATCACCAGCTCAACTCGATCACCGCCACGAAGAAGCAGCTGATCGACATCGACGACTACGCGGACGCCGACGGCGGCGACCGTGACCGGCTCCGCCAGCTCCTGCAGAGCACCATGCAGGAGCTGCGCGAGAAGGTGGCCCCGTACAAGAAATGACGGGCGGGTGGCGGCGCGGCTCATCTTCCGCGCCGCGCCGCCACTCCTCCCCCC
>NZ_SMKK01000511.1 GCF_004348425.1 Actinomadura sp. 7K507 | reverse complement strand
CCTGACTTGGCTCACGGGGCGGGACGGATCCAGCCGACATCGCGCTGACCTGTGAGGACTCTTCCAGGAGGTCGCGTTTTCACGCACTAAGCGCGTCGTTCTAGGGTCGGTGGATGGTGTTCATCCGGCGAGTGCGGACCGCTTCGGGCGCGACTGCGGTGCAGATCGCGGAGTATGCCGATGGCCGTCAGCGGATCGTGAAGCACGTTGGTTCGGCGCATACCGAGGCCGAACTCGGGATCCTGCTGGAGCAGGCGCGTGGTCTGCTCGCCGATCCGAGGCAGGAGACGCTGGACCTGGGCGTCGAGCCCCTGCCGATGACCGAACCGCTCATCGCGGCACCGACCGTCCAGGGCGAGCTCATGGCCCGATCGGAGATCGGTCAGGAGCGTCGAGATCCACCCGGACGCGTGGTGGACACCCACTCGGGCGTGCTGTTCGAGGCCTTGGCATCGGTGTTCACGAGCCTGGGATTGGACGCCCTCGACGACGTGGTCTTCCGGGACCTGGTCATTGCACGGATCACCGAGCCGACCTCGCTGCTCGACACCGGCCGGGTGCTGCGCGATCTGGGCCGGGCACCGGCCGGCTACGCGACGATGAAGCGGGCCTTGGGCCGGGTGAACAAGGCCGGCTACCGCGACCGGATCGCGGCCCGGTGTTTCGAGCGCGCCCGCGGCCGTGGCGACATCAGCCTGGTGCTCTACGACGTCACAACCCTCTACTTCGAGGCCGAGAACGAGGACGACCTGCGCAAGGTCGGCTACTCCAAGGAACGCCGCGTCGATCCCCAGATCGTCGTCGGTCTGCTGGTCGACCGCCGCGGTTTCCCGCTCGAGATCGGCTGCTTCGAGGGCAACAAGGCCGAGACCGCCACGATCACCCCGATCGTCAAGCAATTCCAACAGCGACACAATCTCGCCGACATCGTGATCGTGGCCGATGCGGGGATGCTGTCGGCAGCCAACCTGCGTGAACTCGACGACGCACACCTGCGGTTCATCGTCGGGTCCCGCGTCACCAAGGCGCCGGTGGATCTGGAGTCCCACTTCCGCTGGCACGGTGACGCCTTCAGCGACGGCCAGGTCATCGACACCATCACCCCCAAGAACAGCCGCGTCGTCGAGAACGACGTCCATCGCAAGGCCGAACCGGTCTGGAATCGGCAGCAGCACCCCGGCTCGTGGCGGGCGGTATGGGCCTACTCGACCAAGCGGGCCGTCCGAGACAACAGGACCCTCACGCTGCAGGAGAACCGGGCCCGCGCCGTCATCGCCGGCGAGAAGGCCGCCCGCACGCCACGATTCGTCAAGACCACCAACCGGGGCCGCAGCCTGGACGAGGCATCCCTGGCCCGTGCCCGTCGACTGGTCGGCCTCAAGGGCTATGTCACCAACATCGACATCGCCACCATGCCCGCCGGTGAGGTCATCGCCGGCTACCACGACCTTTGGCGCATCGAGCAGTCGTTCCGGATGTCCAAGACCGACCTGCGAGCACGGCCGATGTTCCACCACACCCGCGACGCCATCGAGGCGCACCTGACCATCGTGTTCACCGCGCTCGCAGTCAGCCGCGAAGTCCAGGCACGCACCGGGCTGGCAATCCGCAACGTCGTCAAGCAACTCCGGCCACTGCGCTCGGCCACCATCGCCATCAACGGCACCCACCAGACCTTCGCCCCCGCCATCCCCGACAAGCAGCAAGCCATCCTCAACGCGATCCAGAACCCAGACCCTCACGCACTAAGCGAATGAGCCAACTCAGG
>NZ_SMKK01000510.1 GCF_004348425.1 Actinomadura sp. 7K507 | reverse complement strand
CCCCGCCGGCCACGGCCCTCACCTCAGACGCCGAACGGCGGCGGGTAGGCGATCGTCCCGGACGGAACCGGGCCCGGCCCGTCCAGCACCAGCGCCATCAGCGCCTCGTCCGGCACCTCGAACGGCGCGGACACCCCCAGCGCCGACGCCCGCACGAACCCGAACCTCGGGTAGTACTCCGGATGCCCGAGCACCACCAGCCGCTCGCCGGCCCGCTCGCCGGCCCGCGCGGCCGCCGCGTCCAGGACCGCGCGGGTGGCCGCGCCGCCCGCGCCCCGCCGCTGGTACTCCGGCAGGACCGCCACCGGCGCCAGCGCGAGCGCGCCGGACCCGCCGACGCGGCACCGCGTCAGCAGCGCGTACCCGGCGACCCGGCCGTCCGGGGTCTCGGCGACCGCCGACAGGCCCGGCACCCACGCCGCGTCCCGGCGCAGGGCGTCCACCAGGACGGCCTCCTCGGCGGTCGGGAACGCCGCCTCCACCACCCGGCGGACGGCGCCGGCGTCGGCGGCGGTCTCCGGCCTCGTCGTCCACATCACCGGTCCCGCCCCCGCTCCTTGTACATCTGCCGCTGCCACCGGGTGAGCGCCTTCCACCGGTCGTTGCGCTCGGCGCGCAGCCGCGCGTCGCCGCGTGCGGCGATCCAGTCGTTCTCGCGCTGCAGCTTGCGGTAGCTGGCCAGGCGGCGCGGCGGCAGCGTCCCGTCCTCGATCGCGGCCAGGACGGCGCAGCCCGGCTCGGTGCGGTGCGCGCAGTCGCCGAACCGGCACCCGGCGGCCAGGTCCTCGATGTCGGCGAAGACCTCCCGCAGCCCCTCGGACGCGTCGAACAGGCCGACGCCGCGCAGGCCCGGCGTGTCGATCAGGACCCCGCCGCCCGGCAGCGGCAGCAGCTCCCGCCGGACGGTCGTGTGCCGGCCCTTGCCGTCCTGCTCCCGGACGGCGCCCGTGGCCAGCGCCTGCGTGCCGAGCAGCGCGTTGCCGAGCGTGGACTTGCCCGCGCCCGACGGCCCGACCAGCACCACCGTGCCCGCCAGGACGGCGCGGACCACGTCGACGCCGTCGCCGAGCGTGGCGCTGCACGACACCACGTCCACGCCCGGGGACGCGGAGGCGACCTCCGCCTCGGCGTCGGTGACGGCGCCGGACGCCTCGTCGGCCTTGGTGAGCACGACCAACGGCCGCGCCCCGCTCTCGAAGGCCAGCGCCAGCAGCCGCTCGACGCGCCCCAGGTCCAGGCGCGCGGCCAGCGAGACGGTCACGGCGACGGTGTCGACGTTGGCGGCCAGCACCTGGCCGCGCGAGTCCCGCGACGCCGACGACCGCACGATCGCGGTCCGGCGCGGCAGCAGCGCCGCCACTACGGGCCGCCCGTCCGGGCCGCCGCGGCGCAGCGCCGCCCAGTCGCCCGTGCACGGCGCCGCCGCCGGGTCGTCGCAGGAGGCGACGGGCCCGGTTCCGGCCCGCATCGGGCCGTCCTCGGTGACCACGTCGCACAGGCCGCGGTCGACCGCGGCCACGCGCGCGGGGATCAGCCCCGCCGCGCGATGAGAGGTGAAATCGTTCTCCAGGGCCGCGTCCCAGCCGTAGTCGGCCAGGCGGGACGGCCCCGCGAATGCGAAGGACAATGTTCTGGAACCCTTGCGTGAAGAGGGCCCCGGCGCGCACGCGCCGCAGTGGGAATGCGGGACGGGATCAGCCGGCGGCCCGGGAAATGAGGACAGGCTGAGTGCTGCGGGCAGCAGCCACCGCAACGACGGCCATTCGTCCCCACCTC
>NZ_SMKK01000509.1 GCF_004348425.1 Actinomadura sp. 7K507 | reverse complement strand
CCTCAGGCCCCCCGTCCGCCCACACCCTGGGGCTCGCGCCGCTTCCGAGGCCACGTGCACGACGTGGGCTGGTCATCAGCATCCCCGCGGTCGGCGCCCTGCTAAGGCATCAGGTTCGTGTCACATGGGGGGAGGCTGGTGGTCATGCCGGCCGTGATGGCCCAGCGTTCGTGGTCGCGCCAGACGCCGCCGATGTTGATGAATCCGGGGGAGAAGCCCTCCCGCCGGAAGCCGAGCCGGTGGACCAGGCGCCGGGACGGTTCGTTCCCTGGCTGGACGTCCGCCTCGACGCGGTGCAGCCCGAGCGGGCCGAACGCGTACAGGACGGTCAGCCCGACGCCTTCGGTCATGAAGCCCCGCCCTGCGTTCGGCGTGAAGGCGGCGAAACCGAGGACGGCGCGGTCGTAGGGTCTCCGGACGATGCCGGTGAGGGTGGCATGTCCCGCGATGGCGCCCGTGTCCGCCCGTTCGATCAGCAAGGCCTCGCCGGCCGCCGGGTCCGCGAACCGGCCCAGATACTCGCGGAACGCCTCCGGGTCGGCCGGCGTCCTGACCCAGTCCGCGTGCAGTTCCGCGCTCTGTCCGGCGAGCCGGACGAACTCCTCCTCGTCCGCCGCCCGCAGCCGGCGCAGTACCACGCGACAGCCCATGACACCTCCGCACTGGCCCCCTGCCGCGAACCGCTCTGCTCATGGACCGGCCGGTGGACGGCCGGCCGCCTACGGGCCAGGTTGCCCCACGCCCCCCGCAGAGCGCACTCGCCGCACGGTCACGTCTGGGAAGCGAACCCGCCCCAGCGGGTTACCGACGCGAGAACCCACCGCAGCCGCGCGGTCCTCGACCGGTCCGGGACGGCCCGTCTGATCACCAACTCGATGACGTCCCTGACACTCGGTTACGGACAGTCCCTGGCAACGGCCCGGATCTCTCCGCACTACGCGTCCACCACACTGCCGAACCCGCGTGCCAGGCAGCGCGGGGCCGGGGCGTGGACAAGGCCGCGCTGCCCCAGGCCCCGATCCTTCTGGCGGATTTTGCCGGGTGGGGCCACCAAGAAGGGCTGCCCCTGCACGAACCTGCGTGCCAGGCAGCGCGGGGCCGGGGCGTGGACAAGGCCGCGCTGCCACGAACCCACGTGCCAGGCATCGCAGGGGCGGGGGATCGACAAAGCTGTCCCCAGACCCACGTGGGAGACGGCGTCCGGGCAGGGGCACCTTTCCCGCCCGGCGGCCGTTCCCGTCCGGTGGCCCTCGGAGGTGTACGTGGTCCCCGAGGCGCCTTCCTAAGTCTGACCGCGCCGTCGGCGGTGCTTCCGTACGGCTCCTTGTTGTTGGGGCAGGGTCAGGTGCGGCGTTTCCAGAAGGGGCGACGGGGTTCGGGGGCTCCGGTGATGTCGCCGAGGATCTGGAGTGCGCGGGTCCACAGGTCGTTGACGGTGGTCTGGTCCGGAGCGGGGGGCAGGCGGCGCAGGTCGTCGCGGAGGGTGGTGAGGGACGTGGTGGCCAAGGACTGCGCCTCCATGCGCTGGACGATCGACTCAAGGATGGGGAGGAGATCGCCCAGTAGAAGGTGCACGCGTTGGTCGTGTCTGTCCGACGCCTGGCGGAGGCGGTCGAGCACGTTGGCCAGTTCCTGCTGGAACTCGGTGGGAACGGGCTTGCGGCGGGTGCGTGGCGATGACATCGAGCCCGCGCCGGCGGCTGATGCTGCGCCGGGACGGCCAGAGCCCCGAGCCGGCATGCTGGGGGCCGAGCCGTATCCGGGCGGCGGGCCCGAGGGGGCGGGCGGCCTGGCGCTCCCAGGG
>NZ_SMKK01000050.1 GCF_004348425.1 Actinomadura sp. 7K507 | reverse complement strand
GGCGGTGGGTTGTTCGGCTGGTTCGGTGCGGGGTTGGTCGCTGTCGTCGGCGGGGCCGTCCGGGGTTTGAGAGCCTTGTTCGACGGTTCGCGGCGGGTCGGTGGGGCGCTCCTGAGGGGCCAGTTCGCCGGTTGTGGTGGCTGGACGGGGTTCTTGTGGTCCGGTGGGCTGGTCGGTGGTTTGCCCCGCTGGTTCGGGACGAGGTTCGCGGCCGTCGTCGGTGGGCTTGTCCGCACCACGGGCGTCCTCCTGTTCCGGGGCGGGAGACGCTTCGGCGGCGTCCGCCTTGGGCCCGTCCACGGTTCTGCCTTCGTTAGTCCTCGGGCTACCCGCGTCCTGTTCCGGGGCGGCGGCCTCGGGTTTGCTGGTCGGCTCCGCGTTGGCACCGTCGTTCTCGGGTTGCGCTGTGGCGGGCTGCTCGGCTGGGAGGCTGCCGGTGTCGGTGCCCTCGCTCTGCTGTGATCGCCGTTCTTGCTCTTCGCGGGCGCGGGCGAGGCTTTCCAGGCGGGACGGCTGTCCTGGGGAGCCGGGGTTGTCGGGCGGCGGCGTCCACCGGCGTTCGGACGAGGCGGGTCTGTCGGCGGGCTCGGTGCGGGTGTCGGCCCGCTGCTCAGCGGTCTGGGCTTGGGGCCGGTCGCGGTCGCCGGGTGTGCCGGTGTCAGCCTCGCGGCCGACTTTGCTGTCCTGCTCTTGGGAGCGTGGTTCGTCGTTGCGCTTGTCCTGGCGTCCGGGCTGGTCGCTTCCGGGCCTGCCGTCGTCCTCGCGCTGGTCTTCGTCCTGGCGCTGCTGCTTGTCCTCGGCCTCGGGCTTGCCGGAGGTCTCCGCCTTCTCGTTCCCGCTGCCGGTCTGTCCTGAGACTGTCTTGTCGTCGCGTTCTTCGGCGGGTTTGGTGCCGGCGTCCTTGTCCTGGGTCTGCTGCGATCCGCCTTCTTGCTGTTCGCGGGCGCGACGGAGGCTTTCCAGGCGGGACGGCTGGCCGGGGGAGCCGGGGTTGTCGGGCGGTGGCGTGTAGGGGCGCTCTTGGGAAGCGGGCTTGTCCGTCGTCTCGGTGCGAGTGTCGGTCTTGGTGGTGTCTTCTACGCCCACGCCCGCGGCCCTTTCCCTGGGGGAGGTGAACCGGCCTCAGGGCATCAGGGGGTCGGACGGCCCACACGGGGTGTGGCTTGACGCGCGGGGCTTACGCCTGGGCCACACCGGCCCCATGTAATCGCGCACGTCCGAACTTTGCACGTGCCGATATCGGTCCTCCGAGGTCGTACCTGCCGTTCTGCGTTACCGGTTGTTGGTTTCAGCGTTACTTCGTCTCCCTTCTGCGTCGAATGCAGACTTTTCGATGGTTTGATCCTCGCCATTCAATGAATACGGTGACGTCTCATTTGTCAGACTTGATGACTGTATGGGCCGATCAGGCGATGCGTAGCCGTGTGACGGTAACCGTTGTTCTGACAGGCGAACTGGTGCCCGCCGGGTTGGGACCCGTGCCATCGGATTCACGGCGACGTAGCCGACCGGCGGCTCATTGCCCACGGCGACACCGTCCGTCACGCGTACGGCCTTGAACGTGGCTGCCATCACCCCGGTTCGGTTCTGTGAACATGGCACCCAGTTATGGCCACCGGGACCTACAGCACCGTCAGCTTCCAGGTTTCATCGCCAGCAGGAAAAATGCCGCACGGGCGCAAGCCGGTCAGCGATCGGTTGCGCATTTCTCCGCATGCGACAGGCGCACGCCGGGTGAGGCCGCTACGGGCGCCCACCACGTCGACTGGACGCCCGCCGACCGCGCGATCCACGGCGCGGCCATGGCGAGCATCCTGATGGCCCCGAACTCATTTTGGATCGCGGCGAGTCCCGGCGGTTCGCTGAGACTCTTGCGGGCAACCGGCCTGGACGAACGAGGGTTCGTTGTCTCCGATCAGCGTTCGACTGCGCAGTAGAACTCCACCTCTTCCAGTACGTCGGATTCGCCCGACAGCGAGGTGGGTCTGAACTCCTCCGCCGCGTCGGGACAGTCGCCGCCCGCGTAGCGCTTCTCCGTCGAGATCTTGACGATGCGGTAGGTCGAGCCGCGCTTGCTTCCCTTGCACGGGAGTTCGGCGCCCATGGACCGTCGGATCAGCCCGGAACCGAGTTCGCTCTCGGTGACCTTGACGCAGTCGCCGACCCGCAAGCCCGGACCTCCGCCGCGGCCCGGGTCGCTGGGGTGTGGTTCTTTCAGATTGCGTAGGCAGGCGTAGCCCTCATCGGCGCGCGCGGCCGCGCCTAGGAGCCCAAGGCTCGCGCGCATGTCAACCAGAAGGTCGGTGTCGTCCATGCAGTCGCTGCCGCGGAGATCGGTCACCGTGTCGTCCAGATAGCGCGACAGCACCTTGGCCACTGCCCGCCGGTCGTCGCAGGCGACTTCGGGATAGGCCGTCTCGGTGTCCTTCTTCTCCTCGCGTACACAGTCACCCCGGTCGAGGTAGAGGTCGCCGATGACCGGCGATTCGGTAGCCGGTTCAGTGGTGGGCTGGCTCGCCGACTGGGAGGCGCCGGCGCGCGGTTCGGGCTCCCCGCCTCCGCAGCCGACCGCCAGTGTCAGGCAGAACGCCACCAGCACAGCCCATCGACGATTCATGGCAGGCCCCCGGGTGAAAGATCGACAAGGCCATTCTGGACTTTTCGCGCGGCGGGCGGAAGTGCTCCGGTGCACGAACACCTCGACGGTGGCCTACGGGCAGAGAGAACCGCACGGCTCCGGTGTGCTCGCGTTATGGGTCATGGGTCTGATTGTGAGGCCGAGTGCGGTGAGGTAGCCGTCCCCCTTGGCGAATCGCGGCGAATCCAAGCCGTCCGTCGGCCAGGTGGAAGGGGATGGACTTGGCCCGACCGGAAATCCGATGCGGGCGCGAATCGCCCGTCCCATGGTCGGCACATCGCCTCGTGAGTGAAGCCGGATGGACGCCCGAGCCCCATGTGTTCAAGAGCTTGGGCGAGTGTCGGCCAGGAGGCGATGCCCGGGGCCTCACGACGGACGGTGGCCCGGGGCGTCCGGGGCCACTTGGTCGGCGTGAACATCAGGTACAGGCCGGCGAGCCACACACGGTCGGCCTTCGAAACCACGCGGACCGAGAGGGGCACCGTTCCGGTCCTGCGGGTCGGGAATTCGTCAGGCCGGGGCATTGCGTGAGAGGTAGGCGAGGCCCTGCTTCAGATAGACGCACGGGCCCGGGTCGAGTTCACCCGCCCAGTCGGGCTCGGGGTCACGGCGCAGCCATGCGTAGCAGGCCATCGCGTAACCGAACTCGCGTTCCGTGAGGTAGCCCAGCCCGAGCCCGACGACCGCCCGGCCGTCCCTGACGTAGTAGTGGCCGACGGCGCGACGCTCCTTGCCCGGCCGCTTTCTCGTCCTCGGCCGTCCGGTCGAAGAGTTCCACGGTGAGCGCGGACCGGTCGATTCCCATCAGCTCGCACACCACCCCACCGCGCTGTCGATCTGCTCCGGTGTCCCGGTGAAGCGGTCGGCCCCGCTTCCGGTTCCGGGTCAAGCAGGACGATCCCGCGATGGTGGTCGGCCAGCTCGCCTCGTCTGCCGGCGCAGGGTTCGTCAGCGTCGCAGGAAGGTCTTGACCATCGGCAGGACCAGGTCGGTCCGCGCGGTGACATCCATGTGCCTGGTCGCGGGCAGGATGGCCAGCTGCGAGTCCGGCAACCGGTTGTGCATCTCGACCGCGTGCTCGGGCCGGACGAAGTCGGTGTCGCCGATGATCATCAGGATCGGCATGGTCAGTCGGGCCAGTTGCTCGTCCGTCCATGGTTCGAAGTCGTGCACGGCCGGCTGGATCTTCTCCAGGAACGCGGAGAAGTGGTCCGGGTCGGGCGCCGCCTCGGTGTAGGCGCGGTACATGGCCGCGCCTTCTTCCTCGGTCGGCAGCCGGGGCGAGTCCTGCTCCGGCGCCGTGATCTCCGGGTAGTAAGCGTCCGGGCGGAAGTGCGACGCGGCCAGCACCACCCGGCCGACCCGTTCCGGGTGGGTGGTGGCGACCTCGGTCGAGACCAGCCCGCCCAGGCTGTAGCCGAAGAAGTCGGCCCGGTCGAGGTTCAGGTGGTCCAGCAACGCCACCACGTCGGCCGCGCACTGCCCGATGCTGAACTCCCCGTCGCGGTCGGCGGTATGACCGTGTCCCTGCAGCTCGACACCGATCACCTGACGGTCGCCGGTCAGCTCCGGCAGCAATGCGTCGAAGCTCAGATGGAACGTCTGCACGCCGCCGTGCAGCATGATCAGCGGAGGTCCGGGGTGGTCCGCTCCGTGCACCTCGTAGTAGAGCTCGATGCCGTTCACCGATGCGTACGCGTGCTGCGTCATCAGAGTGGTTCCTTCCGCTGGAGTGAGTGGTCACTGGTGCTGACCGTCGACGTGAACGAAAGTCATCGAGCTTGAAGGCGGAATCGCGGCCCGACCACGAAAGCCAGAGAGCCGATCCGGACCCAGACCGCTCGTCTCCGGCTCGGCGTGCGCTCGCCTGCCGGCGCCCTGCTGGCCGCCGGTTTCGGTGACCACCTCTAGCACGACTGGACGGGAGAAAGCTTGACGTGCCAGACAGGATAGTAGTTCACGGCGTAAAAGCGTGTCCCTGCGGCTTCGAAGCAGGCGATGTCGCTGTGGTCATTTCTCTCCGTTATGGCTGTCGCCCTGTCGTACTGGTGGTTCTGCAGGGCGCTTCTACCGTTGTAACTGAAGCCGCTGAGGTAATACGTTCCGTACTCGAAGAGTGTGAAGGTGGCCCAGTACTGGTGATCGTCGTCGAGTCGGTGGGGCGTGTGCAGGCAGACCGTGCCGGGGGATGAGCACTTCAGGAACGAGCGGTGGTCGACTCCGCGCGGCTTCTTTGTGCTGGAAAATGGAATTTGCCCCCCTCTGGGGGCGGTGACTTTCGGGTTGTAGACGATGATGTCTGCCGCGCCCGCATCCGCGGACACCTTGGAGGGGCCTGGGTTGGCCGGGGCCGCCCCGGGTGGTTCCGGTGCGGCCGTGAGCGTCTGCGCGGACGCCGGGGCGGCGACCATCGCACCAGTTGCCGCCACGGTCGCGGCGATGCCCAGGAGTCGCCGAGGTCGCCTCATGGCTGCCGACATCGTTGTGTCTCCCTTCACCCCGAACCCGGGGCCGGTTGCCAGTCCGCGCGTCGGTCCGAATTCAGGAGCCCGCACGGCTTGGGATTTCCGCTGCTTGTGGCCTTCATCGCTAATTAGTGCAGGCCGTGGCCGATCCCGTCTTATGTTTGCGTGCAGGGTTCTTTAGTCCGCGTGCACGCTGGCGGCACCGGCGGATCCAATACGTGCTGCTGGCGGTGCCGGCGGCGCCCCCTTGAGCGAGAGGGGCGTGGGCCGCCTGCCCACGTACCGCCTCGCGGTGGGGACACGAGCCGGTGCAGCCATCGCACCTGACCCCGCCGAGCCCCGGGAAGCACGGGAGGCCGTCCGGGCCGCGATGAGTTCGGTCGCCCGATCGGGTCTCGACTTGGCGACCTCGGGAGAACTCCACGCCCAGATCACCGGACTCGCGGGCCGCGTCGTCATGGCGAACGCCCGTCTCCGAGCCTGACGGATCAGGACCCACCACGTGAACGTCCAATCCGCGGACGTTCGAACCTCTGCCGCGGCGCTGGCCGACACCCGTCACTTGAGCGTGCCGATCAGCGGCCTGACGAGGCATTTCGCGGGTGCGTGCCGGTCGGTGGCGTGATGATGAGCACGCACGATGACGAACCGGCCACCATGCGCTGAGGAACCCGATGTCCTACCCGATGACCATCCCGTCCGTCCCGGCGAGTGCGCAGCGCTGGCGGCGCGCCTTCCCCGGCGAACTCGACCAGGCCCGCACCGCCCGCCGCTTCGCCACCGCCCTCCTGGCAGGCTGCCCGCTGCTGGACGAGATGCTCCTGGCCGTGGACGAACTCGTGGTCAACTCGCTGCGGCACACCAAGTCCGGCCAGCCCGGCGGCGCCTTCACCGTCGAGATCACCCGCTGGGACGGCGCGGTCGCCGTCGCCGTCAGCGACCAGGGCGCCCCGTCCGAACCCGTCGTCGCCGACGCCCCCGACGACGCCGAGTCCGGGCGCGGCCTGCTCACCGTCTCCCTCCTCGCGTCCGGCTGGGGCTGGTTCGGCAACGACCGCTCCCGCACCGTGACCGCCCTTTTCTCCGCCTTCCCGGGCGAAGCAGCGTGAACGCCCGCGACCTGCGCGAGTGGACCGCTGCCCAAGTGCGGTCCGCCATGACCGCCGCCATGCGCACCGACCCCCACGCCCTCGACTCCCTCGCCGAAGCCAACACCGGCGCCCTCGACCCCTACAGCCTGTCCTTCCTGCGGACCGGCCGGATGCTGACGCTGGCGACGTCCGCCGCGCTGACCACCGTCGTGACCGCCCACCGCTACGGACGCGACCCCCATGACCGGCTCGTCTGCCTGGCCTGCGGCGTCGACCGCTGCCGCACGATCCGCAGCATCTCCGATGTCCTGGCCGCCTACGCACTCCAGGCGCACCCGGTCGACCGACCCGAAGCCTGGCGCCGCGCCGACGCCTGGTACACCCGCACCACCGGCAACCCCGTCCGGATGTCCATCGAAGCCTTCGACGAGGGTTTCGTCGCCCGGCCCGCGACACCGCCGCCCGAGGCACCCGAGCACGTCCTCGTCGTCGACCGCGACAACGGTGCCCTGACCCTGTGGCCCGCCTACGACACCGCCACGCTGGCGTCCCAGTACCGCGACTACAGACGCGGCACACTCTGACCGTCACAGGGCGGGCGGGGGCTCGCTGGTCTGACCTTCGAGGCCGAGGACGAGAAGGGTGCGGTCGGTCGTCGACTGCGGAAATGTGGCCGGAACGCCGCCGCCCGGCCTCGGCTTGGCGCACTGGTCGGCCAGGGCCGGTCAGGTCGGAGGTACGACGTCGATGACGACGTTGCCGATCTTCTGGCCGGTCTCGACGTACCGGTATGCGTCGACGATCCGTTCCAGCGGATACCGCCGGTCGATGACCGGGCTGAACCGGCCGGCCGCGATCAGCTCCCGCAAGTACCGCACCATCTCCGCGTCCTGCCGGGGGACGGCCAACTGAACCTTCTTCCCGCGGAACAACGGCGTGACAAGCGCAAGGACGGGGTTCTGCCACCAGGGCCCCAAGTCCGAGAACACGTAGATTCCGCGGGGTTTCAACAGCCGCCTGCACTGCCCGAACGTGGTCTTGCCGACCGCGTCGATGACCACGTCGTATCGCTGCTCGTCCGCGGTGAAGTCCGCGACCGTGTAGTCGACGACCCGGTCGGCGCCCAGGCCGCGCACCATTCCAAGGTTCGCGGTGTCGCAAACCGCGGTCACCGTGGCGTCGAGATGCTTCAACAACTGCACCGCCGCCGAGCCGATGGCGCCGGTCGCGCCATAGACCAGGACGTCCTGGCCGGCTTCGATCCCCGTCTTCCTGATGGAGGCCAGCGCGTAGTGCGAACCTTCGGTACCGGGAGCGGCCTCCCCGAACGTCATGCCCGCCGGCATGGTCGCGATCGCGCCGTCCTGCGCGACCGACAGGTACTCGGCATGCGTCCCGAACGCACCCTCGTTGTACCCGAAGACCCTGTCACCCACGGCGAAGGAAGCGACGCCGCCCCCCACCGCCTCCACGACTCCCGCGAACTCGGTCCCCAGCACCTTGCGCCGTGGCCGGACGAGCCCGGTGACAGACCGCATGAAGAACGGCTTGGCCGCACGGTAGGCGCAGTCCGTCCGGTTCACCGTCGTCGCATGCACCCTGACGAGAACGTCATTGTCCCCGACCGAGGGCTTGTCCACCTCGGCGATCCGGACCACGTCCGGCGGGCCGTACTTTAAATGAACCGCGGCTTTCACAAATGCACTTTACCCCGGTTCGTGCGGCGCGGGTCGCGCCGCGTAGAAGTCGCCGACCGACTCCGGGCCGGCTCAGCTGAGTGCCGCCCGGCAGCGTTCGGCCGATCCCGCGAATTCCGGCCGGAAGATGTGCCCGACGCCCAGCCGGTACGGGTGCCGCATCGGAAACGGGTCCTTGCCGGCCCTGCTGTCACGTTCGAAGGGGCCGGCGGTGTCTTCATGACGACCTGCCAACGCGAACCCGTAAGGGGAACGTCATGACGCTGCGCCTCCCGAAGGCCGAGCTTCCCGACGAGCTCAAGGAGAACATGATCAAGCAGCTGGGCGGTGTACTCGAGAACGCCGAAGTGCTGTGGCACAGCCCCGCGCTCGCCCAGGACAATCTGGAGTTCGGCGCCAAGGCGGGCGCGTGGAGTGCGGCCGACACGAGCCTCAAGTCGTTCGCGCACATGGCCGTCGCGGCGCAGATCGGCTGCAGCTGGTGCCTCGACGTCGGCTACTTCCAGGCTCGGAACGACGATCTGGACCTCGCCAAGGCGAGCCAGGTGCCGCGCTGGCGGACCTCGGATGTGTTCACCCCGCTGGAGCGGGACGTGATGGAGTACGCCGAGGCCATGTCGAACACGCCGCCGACCGTCACCGACGAGCAGTACGGGAGTCTGCTGGAGCGGTTCGGCCCGGCGGCGATGGTCGAGCTCACCGTCCACATCGCCTACGTCAACATGGCGACCAGGGCCAACGTGGCGAACGGGGTCACCTCGCAGGGTTTCTCCGACGCCTGCGAGATTCCGCTGGCCGAGGTCCCGGACGGGCCCGGCGCGGTATCGACGGCATGACCGCGGACCTGTTCCTCACCCACCGCAGCCTGCTGTTCACCGTCGCCTACGAGATGCTCGGGTCGGCGGCCGACGCCGAGGACGTCCTGCAGGATTCCTGGCTGCGGTGGGCCGCCGTCGACCACGCGCAGGTGAGCGCCCCGAGGGCCTATCTGGTCCGGCTCGTCACCCGGCAGGCGCTCAACCGGCTGCGCACGCTGTCACGCCGCCGCGAGGACTACGTCGGCGAATGGCTGCCGGAACCGCTGCTGACCAGCCCCGACGTCGCCGAGGACATCGACCTCGCGGAAAGTGTCTCGATCGCGATGCTGACCGTCCTGGAAACGCTCGCTCCGACGGAACGTGCGGTGTTCGTGCTCCGCGAGGTCTTCGAGATGCCCTACGGCGAGATCGCCGAGGCCGTCGGCAAGCCCGCGGCCACGGTCCGGCAGATCGCGCGGCGGGCCCGCGAGCGTGTGGCGGCCCGGCGGCCCCGGGTGCGGGTGAGCCGGTCGGAGCAGCAAGCCGTGGTGGAGCGGTTCCTGGCGGCGGTGCGCACCGGGCAGGTAGGGGAGCTGATGGACGTCATGGCGCCGGACGTGGTCCTGATCGCCGACGGCGGCGGGCGCGCGTCCGCCGCCCGGGCTCCGATCCACGGGGCCGGGCTCGTCGCGGAACTGCTCGCGCGCCCGGACTGGACGGTGTCGGCCGTCTGGCTCAACGGGGCGCCGGCCGGGCGGGTCGAGATCGACGGCCAGGTGGCCGCGTTGAGCCTGGTGGTGGAGGACGGGTGCGTGACCCGGATCCACGCGATGGCCAACCCGCGGAAGCTGACGCGGTTGGACATGCCGGCCGTACTCGCCAGATAGGCCCTGCGTCCGCGCCGACGCAGTGGGCTCGCCGCAGCGATGGGGCGGATATGGCCGAGCCTTGCTGGTGAGCAGCGCATCCGCCGATGCCCGGGACGCGCGCAGTGCCCGGGACGCGTGTAGTGCCCGGGACGCATGCAGTGCCCGGGACGCATGCAGTGCCCGGGACGTGGGTCCAGTGCCCGGGACGTGTTGTAGTGCCCGGGACGCGGGTCCAGGACCGACTCCTGATCACTGATGAGGAACGGTTGGTCGGGTCCAGAGGGTGAGGTCGCTGCTGGTGGCGACCGCGAGGGTGAGTCCGGTGGGGGAGAATCCGGCGGAGCGGAAGGTGGAGTAGTTGGAGTGGAAGATGTGCCACCAGCCTTCTCCGTGCGGGTCCTTGTAGAGGTCGCCGCCTGCAGAGAGCAAGACGCGGTCGTTGGGCCATTCGGGAGTGACGATGTCCAGGGCCCAGCCGTCGGAGGTGGTGTGGTGGAGTCCTCCGCCGAAGAGACCGGCGATGTGCACCCGGGTTCCGGTGATCGGTCCGAGCCCGGGGCAGGTCAAGTCCGTAGAGGCGTCGGGCGTGCTGGTGTCCGGGTCGGGATCACGGTTTCGGGCGATCTTCTCGCCGGTGACCGCGTCGAAGAGCCCGTGGCCGCCCTGGGAGACCACCATGACTAGGTCACGTCCGTTTTCTGGATGTGCGGCGAAGCCGATTCCCAGCAGCCCGCCGATGGGTGTGCTCCGGTCCAGCGCCGGCTGCCAGGGCGGCGGGGGAGCGAGGACGGGAGCGGCCAGAAGCCGGTCGCGCAGCCGTTGCTGATAGTCCGAGAGCAACGATTCCTCCATCCCGGTCGTGACCATGATCAGGTACGGATCTGTCTATCAGAGCTGCAGACCCCCGCCGCCGATGATTGCGGTGGCGAGCCGTCACCATAGAACAGGGTGCACCGGGGCTGGAGGTCCTCAAAGTCCTCGAGGACTCCCAAAGGCCGCATCTGGATCGGCACCTACGACGGAGGACGAGGCGCCGGAGTCGGCTGCTGGGACGGGTCGGGATGGCGGCGGTTCACCAGGCGCGACGGTCTGGCGGGCGACGTGTCTATTCGATGTTCGAAGACCCGGAAGGGCGGATGTGGTTCGGCACGACCGAGGGCGGTCTCGATCCGCGACGGCGAGGTATGGCGCACGCTGACCACCCGCGATGGCCTGGCAGGCAACGAGGTCTACGCGATGTTCATCGACAAGGACAAGACCATGTGGTTCGGCACCGGGAAAGGTGTCAGCCGGTTTGATGGAAAGGACTGGACAGTTTGTGCGTCAGCGCCGGCTTGCCTGCTTGAGCGTCGTTCCACGTGCCGTGTCCGGCTGAGGGGCGCTGCCGGTTTCGGAGTCGAGCACCGGGGACGGGTCGTCGGCGAAGAAGCGGATCGTCCGTACCTTGACCCGTCCGCCCAGGGGACGCGGCGCAGTGATCGGCTCCTTCAGCTCCACCACCGCGTTCGTCTGGATTCGCAGCTCGTCCTCCGACAGGACATGCGGCCGAGTGACACACGACGCGATGATCGACCGAATCCGGTGGAACACCATGTCGGCGGCGCGCCACGAACAAGCCCAGGCTGACCATTCCCCGCAGATCGAAGCCCATGATCCTGCGCACCGGATCGGGCACCAGCTCGCCGACCCCGCGAAAGGCGGCCGGCCACCCGGCGCCGTCCCGCCGCTTCTGCCGGACCAGCCGGCACGCGACGACCGATTCCAGCAGAAGAGCCGCCGCAACGACCGCCTCCCTCTCGTCCAGCCACTCACCCTCCGAACCGTGCGTGAGAATGAGTTCCGCCATCTCCACCGACAACAACCCGGCGAGGTCTTCGGCGATCTCGGCGACACGCGGGTCGTCGGGCCGCGCCTCCGCGATCTCATCCAGTCGCGAATAGATTCTGGTGTCCCGCGCCATCGCCATGAGCGGACGCAGCATCTCCACGAACGTGTCGCGTCCACCAGGCCCGGCCGCAGTGTCGACCAGTGCCGGCATCTCCGAGTCGAGCTCGGCGAACCGCGACCCCGATGGAAGCCCCCGCAGGACCTCCGTACTCCCGGTACCCGTTCGCGAGCCGTACCGGTTCGGGCAACAGCCCCAGGTGGTGGTAGTGCCGCACGGTCCGGGTCGACACCCCGACCAGCGCGGCGAGTTCACCGATTCGCATACCCCCATTACAAACGTTGACGCAACGTCAAGGTCAAACCCTCGCCGCGCCGACCGGTCAGTTGGTCGACCTGACCGGGAGGTGCGGGCCGAGATAGCCGATGTAGACCTTCCCGGTGTTCTTGACGTCGTCGAAGTAGTGCATCCGGGGGGCGCTCATTCCGGCGCCGCCGCCGAGCCTGATGTGCGCCCACATGTGAACCTCGCCGGACGGGTCCACGTCCTCCGGCACCGGCAGCATTCGCCGGCGGCTCATCTTCGCGTTGCCCTTCACGGTTTCCGACTCGTCGGCGGCGACCTTGCCGGCACTGATGGCGCGGCCCGCCGCCGGCGGCTCCTTGCACCAGGCGAAGAAGCCGCCGCCGAACCGGCCGTCGGCGCTCGCCGCCGCGTAGTCGTCCATGGCGAGGAGGGCCTGCCACGCGGTCTGCGCCCACGACGAGGCGCTCGGCATCATGTCCAGTTCCAAGGGGTGGTCGATGTCGCCGGTGAAGACGATCCGCTCCAGCTCGGCGATACGGTCCACGACCTCGGCCGCGGACGTGGGCAGGAGGGTCTGCTCATCCGGGGGCGTGTGGCCGTCGGTCTGATGTCCTGCTTGGACGAGTCGATGCCGCAAAGCCCGCACCTGGGCCTGAAGGTACTCGGCGCGCTGGTTGGCGGCGTCGAACTCGACGCTGAGGGCGGCCAGTTCGTCATTGCGCCGAGCGAGGCGTCTCTCGGTCTCCTCCGCCTCGGTGACCAGCTCCAGGGCCGCATCCAGATTCCCCTTGATCCTGCTGACCTCCTTGAAGAGCGTGTCGGCGGCCTCCTGGACGCCCGCCGATGGAACGCCGCCGGCGGGGTCCGCGGGAGGCCGCTCGGCGAGGAGCGCTCTGCTGAGGCCGGTGAGGGGACGGGGCAGCAGCGCTTCCGCGCTCAGCCTCCGTGGAAGTCCGGAGAGCAACGCCTTGGCGCGTGCCTCGTTGTCCTCGATCTGCGACGCGGTCAGCACCCTGTGGCGGAGCGCATCCCGGTCGCTCGCGGGATCCACGTCCGGGAGGTAGGTGCGCACCGCCCCGGCCCACACCCTGTGGGACTCGCCGATCTCGGAGTTGAACTGGTTCGTGGCGGGTGGATCGAGCAGGTAGAGGCTCGCCAGACCGGTGGCGGTCCACGTGGTCCGGTCGATGCTCTCGCGCCAGTCCCCGAACTCGCGCCTGACATGGGCGCTCGCGACGATCACCGGCATCCGGCGGTCCGGATCGCACAGGACGTCGATCAGCGCCTCGACGTCGGGAGGCCGCACCAGGACCGGCCTCTCCCGCAACTCGGCGAGAGAGTCACGCGCGTCCACCGCGCCGAGGAGCGCCCTGGCGAGGCGGGGAACACCCGGTCTGCGCCCCTTGCGCGAATCCTGCTCGTCGGACGGTGCGCCGAGGAACTCGACGTCCAGCCAGAACCAGCTGCGAGCACGATCACGCACCCGTCCCGCCGCGTGGACGGTCAAGGTCGACACCCAGGAACCGTCCTGCTCGGGCTCGCGGAGTTGCCACCGCTTCGTCTGCGTGCCGTCGGCCGAGTTCCGTGCCAGCACGAGAAGCAGCTCACCCTCAGGACCGACCCGCGGAACTCCCTTGTCGAACGCCTTCTGATCGAGGTTCTTCTGACCCAGCCAGCCGCGCAACTGCTGCTCCGCGGCGGAGAATGCCTCGTCGGCGGGCAGCTCGGTATGAAAGACGGTCCGGTAACGCTCCTCGGCCATGCCCACATCCTTCGATTCCGGCCCGCCGTGCAATGGAGAACTGGATGCGGGGAGCCGATGCGGCGAGCCGGTGAAGTAGAGGATTCCCGGCGCCCACCTCGATCACCACGAGCGCCACTGGCCGGAATGTGCCATCCAGCTGGTCGAGGCTGCCGCCGGCGAGGCCGCACCCGGCAACGAAGAAGGCCCCGTGGCCACAACGCAGACGGGAAGCGCTCGCACGTGAGCAGGACCGCTCGAACCGATCTCGTGACCCGTCGGCCGGCGCGGAGGGGACCCCGTCCGAGGCCCTGTCTGATCGGTGCACAAGCGGACGGTTTGCGAAGTTGCGGCGACGCCGCGAGACACATTCCCGGACCTCCTTCGTACTTCTACGAGCAGCACAAGCGGCACCTCGCTCACCGTCTCGTTGTCCATTTCTGGACATGGGTCGGCAGGGTTGCGGTGCGGTTTGTGATCCTTTTGCAGGTATCCTCGGTGAGGAGATGTCCGGCGTTTGCGGGGCGGCCGGTGGTCCCAGGGATGAATTGCGGGTGACCGGATTCATCGATGGTGCTGGATAGGGGGACTTCTTGCGGATTCGGCGGCGTGGCGGGCAAGGGGAAGGAGAGCGCTCGTCCAAAATTCTTGCCACAGGTGCAGTCAGTGTGGTGATCGCTCTTTTTCTGACGGCCATGTTCGCTCCGGTCGGCAATAAGGTGACCCAGGCGGTGGGGCGGTTGTTCGGGGACGAGCCGAAGGTCGAAATCACGGCGTCGGCCATCAATAGTCCCTGCGATCAGCGTTGGGGTGTCCCCCGTAGCGGTGGCTACCGTCCTCCGGCGCAGGACAGCGGCGAGGCCCTGGCCTTGATGAGGGATCAGACCGCGTTCGGCAAATGGGCCGGCGACCACGACGCCGCCGCGATGGACGGACTCGACATCGACATCTTCGCGGCCGGGCCGCGGGACCAGACCGCGGTGCTGACCGATGTCCGTATCAAGGTGATCGAGCGCAAGCCGGCGATCCCGATGGAACCGCTGCGCTTGCCGTGCGGGGGACCGGGAGAGTTCTCCTGGTTCGAGGTGCCGTTGGACGTGCTGCCCATCGGGCGAGCGGTGTCCGCCCGTGAGATCTACCGGAGGTGGCCGCAATCGGCGGTCGCCGCGCCGAATTCCAAGACGCGTCCCGCTGAGCACGCGAGAGCCGAGAAGGTCCGGCGCCTGTCGTTGCCAATGAGCCTGACGCAATCGGATCCCGAAGCCCTGCGCATCACAGGCAAGCCCGGCTCCACTGACGTTCGCTGGCAGATCGAGCTGGTATGGACGATCCCGGGCAAGGAACAAAAGAATTCGGTCGTGGACTGGGATGGCAGACCTTTTCGCACAGCAGGCACCGTTTAGGCCTCCCGAAGGGAACGCGCTGTGAAGCAGACGTCAAGGCGGCTCTTCCTCGCTTCGGCCTGTCTCGCGGCCGTGGGGGCCGGTTGGGCGGGGCGCCGCTTGCTCGACGGCGGCGACGACAGCGAGCCTCCCGTGGTCTTCACACCCGTGCCCACGGCCGGTTCGGGTCATTGGCCGCTGGCCGCCCCCGGCAACGCCTGGTCGGGTTGGAGCCGGGACGCACGGACCCTCTACATGGCCGACAACCAGGGGGTCGTGCACGGGATCGGACTCGCCGTGCCGCGTCCGGTCTGGCGTTCGGACACGCAGGGCATGATCCAGTCGCCGCTCGTCCTGGCCCCGGGACTCGTCATCACCGCAGTGAGCAATGGCGAGCCTGGTCAACCGGGCGGGACGAGTTCGGTCGTCGCGCTGACCGCGACCACTGGGGCTGTGGCCTGGCGGCGCGATTTCGACGGTTTCAGCATCAGTACTCCAGTGCTCACCGATGGGCGTCTTTACTGCTCGGGTGCTCAGCACCTGACCGTCCTCGACCCCGCGACCGGCCGCACGATCTGGAGCGTCCCGCAGAAGGCGCTCACCGAGGTGGTCGGCGTTGGCGGTGGAATGGTTTTCGCTGCGATCGAGCAACGCATTGCGGCGCACGATGCCCGGGACGGGCGCGTGCGCTGGACAGTGCAGCTGGGCAGGAATCCGTCGTCCCAATATACAAAGGTGGGCCGCTACCTCTACGCGGGGAAAACGTCCGTGGACGGTTCTCACACGCTGCTGGCGCTGGACCTGGCTTCCGGACGGCAGGTCTGGGCGGCACGCGCCGGGACGGACAATCTGCTTTTCACAAAGGACTTGCTCGTTTTCGAGGACCGCGGCGAGATCCACGCCCTCGACAGGAACACCGGAGACTCCGCCTGGAGGGTGAAGGGATCTTTTCCCGGCCTCGCAGGCGACCTCCTTTACCACCGCGACCCCCTTGCCGAGGACGAATTCGGGGTGCACGCCTGCAGCCCGGCAACGGGAAAGAAGGTCTGGTCCCGGGAACTACCGAAGATCGAGCTGTTCGCCGCCCACCCCGACGCCGTGCTGGTCTCGGGTTCGACAAGTCCCGATGCGCCGAGAGTATGGGCTCTGAATTCCGGAACCGGCGCCGATCTGTGGTCACTGCCTATCGGAGCCGTTTCCATGACGATGGCCGCAGGGCGGGCTTTCATCGCGGATGCCGAGCAGACGGTCGTCGTCCAGCAAGGCCGCCTCGTCGGCTGACGGTGTCCGCTCAGGACGCGATGCTCCCCGCGCACGCAGACGCTGTGACGGTCACCGGGTGCGGCTCGCGCGGGGCCGCGGACACCGCCATCGGCGGGCAAGCGCGCGGCGCGCGCGGCGCGCGGGTCAGGCGGGTTTGATCGCCACGCCGCCGAAGGCTCCCGCCTGGGACGCCTTCAGTGCGGCGTCGTCAGGGTTGCCGTCGGGACGCCAGTCGGTGACCGGGACGACGCCGGGGTCGAGCAGGTCCCAGCCGGTGAAGAACTCCGTGACCCGGTCCCGGGAGCGCGGCGTGAGGCCCACTCCGGCGCCGCTGTAGGCGCGCACCACGGCCTGGGACTCGTCCGAGTCGTCCACCAGATCCGTGGTGGCGTGCGAGAAGATCATCACGCTGCGCGGCGGCATGACCGCCTTGTAGCGCTCCAGGACGCCGCCCGGGTCGTCCCCGTCGGGGACGAAATGCAGCAGCGCGACGGTGAGCAGCGCCACCGGCTGCGTGAAGTCGATGAGCTCGGCCGTCTCGGGCGCGGACAGGATCCGGCCGTGGTCGCGGAAATCGGCGTCCAGGTAGGCGGTGCGGCCTTCGGGCGTGCTGCTGAGCAGGGCCCGCGCGTGCGTCAGGACGATGGGATCGTTGTCGACGTAGACGATGCGGGATTCGGGGGCCACCGACTGGGCGGCCTCGTGGGTGTTGCCGGCCGCCGGGATGCCCGTGCCGATGTCGACGTACTGGCGGATGCCGAGCCCGGCCGCGAACCGTACCGCCCGCCCCAGGAAACGACGGTTGGCGCGGGCGCCCGGGGCCACGTCGGGGAAGATCTCCAGTACCTTGGCGGCGGCTTCACGGTCGGCCGCGAAGTTGTCCTTGCCGCCGAGGTAGAAGTCGTACATGCGCGCCGAATGCGGCACATCGGTTCGCAGGTCCACGGACGGCGCGTGGTCGCCCGGCCACTCCGAACCGGAAGCGTCCTCCACCACTAGAACCCCAATTCAATACGCATCCCCGGAGATATCCTCCGTTTCACCGCATGCTATCCCGATCCGGCCTTGTCCCGTGGGCGGACGGCCGGACGTCCGGGGTACCGGAATGGCCGGGAGCGTCCGGGCCGGGCGTGGCTCGCGAGGCACCGGCGAGCCGCCGTCCACCTGGCCCGCGCAGGTGGACGGCGGCGCGCGGCGGCAGAGGTCCGCCGCGGCTGCGGGACGCCCGGCTGCCGCACCCTTCACGGTGTCGCCGACGTCCTCGCCGCCTACACCGGACGTCCCGGGAGCGGCGTCACCGGCTGGTCAGCTCCTCTGGAGGCGGCTTCGATTCGGCCGGCGGCTCGGACCGCTGCCGCATCTTTGCGAGCTGTGCGGCGTACGCGGCGTGCGACTCCCGTTTCAGCCCGATGGCGAGGCTGAACATCATGAGGAACGACATGATGAAGATCGGAAGTCCGATCACCGTGATGACCTGTTGCAAGGCGTTCAGGGCCTCGTCGCCGCCGAGCACGATCAGCGAGGCGGCCAGGGCGCCCTCGGACACCCCCCAGAAGACCCGCTGCCGAACCGGCCCGGCGTCCCCCTTGCCGACGCAGAGCATGTCCACGACCAGCGACGCCGAGTCCGAGGACGTCGCGAAGAACAGCGCCACCACAACGACCGCAAGGCCCTGGATCAGGGTCACCGCCGGGTAGTTCGAGAAGAACTCGAACATCGCCAGCGGGATCTGCTCCTCGGTGACGACCTCACGGGTCAGCTCACCGCCGCCACCGCCGATACCGTCGATCTGCATGGCCGACCAGCCGAAGATGACGAACCAGACCAGGGTGAACAGCGACGGCGCGACCAGGACGCCCCCGACGAACTGGCGGATCGTGCGGCCCTTGGAGATGCGCGCCAGGAACACTCCCATGAACGGCGCCCAGGTGACCGTCCAGGCCCAGTAGAAGACGGTCCAGTCGCCCTGCCAGCCCCAGCCGCCGTCCTTGGTGTAACCGGCCAGCGAGTCGTTCCACAGGGACATCCCGACGATGCTCTCCAGGTACCGTCCCGTGCTCTCGAAGATCTGCCGGAACAGGAAGACCAGCTCACCGCCGGTGAAGAGGACGAAGAGCATCAGTCCGACGGCCATCAGGATGTTGAGGTTCGACAGCCGCTTCACGCCCTTGTCGAGGCCGACGACGATGGAGCTGACCGCGACGACGGTCAGCACGGTGATCACCAGCACCCGGGTTCCGACGCTGTCCGGCAGCGGCGTCAGAGCCTCGAGACCCGCCGCGACCTGCGATGTGCCCAGCCCCAGCGATACCGCCAGGCCGAACAGGGTGCCCAGGACGGCGAAGATGTCGATCGTCTTCCCGATCGGGCCGTGGATGCGCTCCTTCAGTATCGGGTAGAACACCGAACTGACCCGCATGGGCAGGTTGTACCGGTAGATGAAGAAGCCGAACGCGAGACCGGGCAGGGTGAAGATCGCCCAGGTGTGCAGGCTCAGATGGTAGAGGGAGAAGTTCATGGCCTCCTTGGAGGCCTCGACCGAGTGCGGCTCCACCCCGGCGATCGGCGGGTTGGCGAAGTGCGTGATCGGCTCGGCGACGCCCCAGAACATGAGGACGGTGCCGATACCGCCGGCGAAGAGCATCGCGAACCAGGAGAGGTTCCCGTACGCGGGACGGGCGTCGTCACCGCCGAGCCGGAGGTTGCCGTACCGGCTGAACGCCACCCATGCGAGGAAGACCAGCCAGGTGGTCACGCCGAGGATGAAGAACCAGCCCAGGTTGGTGACGATCCAGTCCCGGCCGGCCGTGAAGACGTCGTTGATCTGGCTGGGCAGCAGCAGCATCAGGAGCAGGAACAGCACCATCAGCCCGGCCGAGGTGAAGAAGATGGTGGGGTCCGTCCGCAGGCCGAGCTTGCGGGCCGCCCCGTCGAGCGGGCCTCCCCTCGCATGCGACGGGGCGGTGTCTTTCAGGTCGCCTCCGGATTCGGTACCACCGGTCGGGGGTTCCGCCATAACCAGGCCTTTCTTACGGCATGAACAGGGAGCTTTGCGGCGCGATGAGATAATGAAACCGATGCTTTAATGTGACATGGCATGCGGTTTGAGTCCGGGGGCGGCGGGCTCGTCCTTTCCGTGAGAAATGCTTTCGAGTTCGGAGGATAGATCTTGTCCCAGATGATGTCCACGCCACTTGAGGCCCAATTTCGAGTGGATGCCGCGGTCGGATGCGCCCCGGCATGTCACGTCGGCGGATGAACCGGCACGAAGCCGGCTCGGCGGCCATGGCCGTCCGGCATCGGAAAGGCCGACCTGGCCGGCGCGTCGTCGGCCACCTGGCGCCGTACCCGTCCGAACGTGGCAGCGAGTGGGCTCTGTTTCCCGCCGCAGTCAGGCTTAGCAGGCCATTGCGGAGGCGAACTCGGGTTCGGTGAGATAGCCGACCCGTGAATAGCCGTCGTTGCGAGCGGCGTTGAGCGTGCGTTCGTCCAGATAGCCGAGGGGCTGGGCGGAGAAGCCGCGCGCGCCCTCCCCGAATCCGAGGGCGGCGTCGGTGCTGAAGATTCCGAATCCGAAGAAGACGGTGAGGAGATCGGGCTGGCGTTGCCGGGTCCCGGCGACCTCAAGCGGTGCGGACGGCGATGCCCGGGTAGTCGAGGACGAGTCCGGATTCGTCGAAGACCAGGCGGCACGAGAAGTCGAAAGCGGGCGAGACATAGTCCTAGCGCCGGCGGCTGTCCTCGCCGTCGACGCGCCAGTGTCCGGCGCCGTCGGCCTCCAGCACGAGCCGGTGGGAGCCGGCGGCGGCGCGGCCGGTGATCTGGACGTTGCGCGTGGTCCAGGCGGCGTCCAGGGTGATGAGATACGTGACGATCCAGCTCTGGCCCTCCTCGACGGCGGTGGTGCCGCCCTCGATGCGATGGCCGTCGTCGCCGGGCTGAAAATAGGCGACCTCGAAGCCGTCCCGTGCTGCCAGGTGCCGCCAGGCGGCTGTACTCGGTGGCGCTTTGACCGGTATGAGGCCCACTCTCGCACGCCCATACGATGATCCTGCGCGCACCGCGGGGCGGACGGGAGGGCCGGGATCCGAGGAGAATTGGCCGGGTTCTTGTTATCTGCGGTGTTCTGGGACGTCTCCAGAAGGATCAGCGGTGAGTCTCTGGAGGACGAGGAATGCGTGTGGGCACGGATGTGGACCGGCTGGTCCGGGCGGCTCAGGAGGGGGACGACGACGCCCGCGAGCAGCTGGTCGCCGAGCATCTGCCGCTGCTCTACAACGTGGTCGGCTGGGCGCTCGGCGGCCACGCCGACGTGGACGACGTCGTCCAGGAGTCGGTGCTGCGGGCGCTCGGCGGGCTGAGCGGGCTGCGGGAGCCGGCGCGGTTCCGGTCCTGGCTCATCTCGATCGCCATGAACCAGGTGCGCCGCCGCTGGAGGTCGCAGCGCGGCAGGACCCCGATGGACCCGGAGGACCTGGCCCGGGTCGCGGGCGCCGAGGCCGACTTCGCCGAGACGGCCGTCCTGCGGCTGGAACTGTCGGAGCAGCGCCGGGAGATCGCCGAGGCGACGCGGTGGCTCGACCCGGACGAGCGTGAACTGCTCGGGCTGTGGTGGCTGGAGGCGTCCGGGCATCTCACCCGCAAGGAGCTGGCGGACGGGCTGGGGCTGTCGGCCCCGCACGCGGCCGTCCGCGTGCAGCGGATGAAGAAGCAGCTGGCGACGTGCCGGGGCGTCGTCCGCGTGGTGAGCGGCCGGCGATGCGACGCGCTCGACGCGGTGCTCGTCGGCTGGGACGCACGCCCGTCGCCGCTGTGGCGCAAGCGGATCGCCAAGCACATCCGGTCGTGCCGGCCCTGCGCCGCCCGCCAGCGGGACCTGGCGCCGCCCGAGGCGCTGCTGGCGGGGCTGGTGATGGTGCCGTTCCCCGCCGAGCATCCGCTCCACGCCGCGCTGACCGGCGCGGACGCCGCGGTGAGCGCGGGCCAGGGGCTCGGGCTGTCCGGAGGTGCCGGTCAGGCGGGCGCGCTGTCCGGAGGTAAGGGCGGCGGGCTGTCCGGCGCGGCCCCCTGGGTGGCGGGGACGGCGGCGGTGGGCGTCGCCGCCGCCGCGATCTTCTGGGGGGTGCGGGACGCGCCGCCGGACGCGGCGCCTCCCGTCCGCGACCCCGTGGCGCCCGTCCAGCGGACGCCGCCGCACACGCCCCCGCCCGACAAGGCGGACAAGGACCGGGTCGAACGTCCCACTCGCGCGGCCGCGCCGACGACCGAGCAGCAGGTCGTCAGGCTGGTCAACGCCGAGCGGGCCAGGGCGGGGTGCCGTCCGCTGCGCGTGTCGCCGGCCCTGCACCGGGCGGCGCAGCGCCACTCCGCCGACATGGCGGCGCGCCGCGCCCTCGACCACCGCGGTTCCGGCGGCAGCGGCCCGGGGGACCGGATCACCGCCGCCGGATTCCGCTGGAGCGGGTGGGCGGAGAACATCGCCCAGGGCCAGACCGCCCCGCCCGCCGTCGTGGACGGCTGGATGAACAGCTCCGGGCACCGCGCCAACATCCTGAACTGCCGGTTCACGATGGTCGGGATCGGGGTCGTCCGCGGCGCCGGGGGGCCTTGGTGGACGCAGGTGTTCGCGACGCCCCGGTGATCAGCGGGCCGTGCCGAAGACCTGCGTCCAGTACGGGCCGCCCGACTTCACCACACCGATGCCGATCTCGGCGAAGGCGCAGTTCAGGATGTTGGCCCGGTGCCCGGAGCTGTTCATCCAGGACTTCATCACGCTCGCGGGGGTCGGCTGCCCCTTGGCGATGTTCTCGCCGTAGGTGGACCAGCGGTAACCGGTGGCGGTGACCCGGGCGCCGGGGTCCTTGCCGTCGGGGTTGGTGTGGCTGAAGAACCCCCGCCTCGCCATGTCGGCGGAGTGGCCCCGCGCCGCCTTCGCCAGCTTGGCGTCGGAGGTCACGGCACGGCATCCCTGCTTGGCGCGCTCCTTGTTCACCAGCGCGATGACCTGCGCGGCGGCGCCTCCGCCCGCCGGCGCGGCCGGTGCCTTGGACCGGGCGGGCCGGGGCTTGGCGGGCTTGGCCGGACGGGTCGTGCGAGGAGCCCGCGTGCGCGGCTTCGCGGTCTTCCGGGGCCGTTCGCGGGTGCGCTTGGGACTGGCCGTCGCGGTGGGCGTCGGCGCCGCGGCGTCCGGGACGGCCGGCGGGGAGGCGGCGGGCGACGCCGAGGAGCCGCTCGCGGCCGGGGCGGCGCCGGAACCGCCCCCGAACGCGCCGCTCGCGGTACCGGCGACCCCGCCGATCACCAGCAGCCCCGCCGCGCCGGCGGCCGTCCACGCCGCCGCGCGCCCGGACACCGTCCGCTGCCGCCGCTTCGGGCCCGGCCCTCCGCTCCTGGGGGGATTGGGGTTGCCCATGGTGCTGCCACGTCCTCTCGTCGGGTGCCTGTGAATACGTTGCAGACCCCCGACAGGACGGGCGATAACAGAAAAAGATCAGATACTTCGGGATCCCGCCGCCCCGGCCTACACCGGGCGGGCCCGGGACCAGCCAGTGGGCCGTGGCCAACGGTGCCATCACTGCGCGCGGGCGCGTGGACCATGGCCTGCCGGCGGGGGCGCTTGACCTCAACCGCGCTTGGGATCCCATGCTTGGGTCATGAGCCTTACAGACAGCGAACGCGAATACCTCGGCACCCAGCGCCTCGGCCGCTTGGCCACCGTCGGCCCTGGGGGCGACCCCCAGAACAATCCCGTCGGATTCACCTACAACGCTGAGAACGGCACCATCGACATCCGCGGCTACGACCTCGCCAAGACCCGCAAGTTCCGCAACCTCCGCCACAACGACCAGGTCGCCTTCGTCGTGGACGACCTGGCCTCGGTCAAGCCGTGGCGCGTCCGCGGCATCGAGATCCGCGGACGCGCCGAAACCGTCGTCGAGGACGCCCCGCAGGACTCCCACTACACCGGCGCACTCATCCGCATCCACCCGAAAAGAGTCTTCACTTGGGGCATCGATTCAGCCGCCAGCGGCATGACCAAGCGCACGGTCTCGCAGACCGTGGCCACCGGAGGGGGAGCCCAGGAAAAGGGTCAGCCATAGAGAGATGTGAGAACCCTCTGGAGGCGCGGAGACATCTCGTCCGGCAGGTCGTCGAAGGCGTACCAGCGGGCCTCAAGGATCTCGGCGGTGTCGAGTTCGAGTCGCCCGCCCGTCACCCGGGCCTCGTAGTACGCCTCCACCCGGTGCTGGAACCCGCTGGCGACGCCGACGGGACGCCCGGTGACCTCCACCTCCAGTGACGTCTCCTCGCGGATCTCGCGGGCGACGCCGTCCTCCAGCCGTTCACCGGCGTTGATGTATCCGCCGGGCAGTCCCCACGCGCGATACGCGGGCCAGAGCCGGTGCCGCAGCAGCAGGACCCGGCCCTGATCGTCCCGGACGATCCCGCCCGCGTACACCAGGAACGTCTGGTGCCGCAGCCGGGCGAGCCGCCATTGCGCCCGCCCGCCGAGCCGCTTCCACAGCCGTTCGGCCATCCGGTGAACCAGCGTCCCGGGGCGCCCGCGCGGCCGGAGCGCGGCAGACCGGATCCTCATTGCCGAAATGCTAGCCGTCCCCGATCGGTGTGGCGCTGGCCACACCGGGGCCTGATCGGGATCTTTGGCGACGTTCCGAGTCGTCCCAAAGGGAAAGGCCGAACGAGCCCGGGGGGCGATGTGACCATGACCGGGTCGGAGCGAGCCGAGTCGGACGCGGAGGCGGCACCCGCGCCGGCGGGCCCTGCGCCCGTCCGGCTGCTGCGGAAGATCGCGGTCACGATCGTCGGGGTCGGTCTGATGGTGGCCGGCGTCGCGATGCTGGTACTGCCGGGGCCCGGGATCGTGTCGATCCTCGCCGGACTCGGACTGCTCGGCACCGAGTTCCCCCGGGCCCGCCGCCTCAGCCAGCGCCTGAACACCTACGCCCGCAGCGCCTGGCACTGGATCAGAACGAAAACGGCGCGAAACCGCGCTCCTTAGCGCGCGGTAGCGCCGCCCGGGCACCGCCGTCTGCCCGCGTCCTTCTCACGGTTGGTAGCCGGCCTCGGCCAGGCGGCTGCGGGCATTGGTCCGTTCGTCTTCGGTGAAGAGAAGGGCGAATCGCGGGTCGAGGGCGTGGGCTTCCACGGTGAGGTCCAGGCGGTCGCGTGCGTGAAGGGCGGTGAAGGCGTCCGAGACGGCCGGGGAGGTCAGGAGGCGTTTGGCGGCGCCTACGCCGCCGTGCTCGGTGACCATGCTCAGGAACGCGGAGGCGTTGTATTCGGCTTCGGTCTTGGTGCGGGCGTAAAGGAGCAGCATCGCGCTGTGGAATTCGGCGCCGAGATCCGCGTGGGCCGTTTCGGTGTCCTCTGGTTCTTCGTCCCGGGGGAGGGCGGCGCTCACCTGGTCGATGAACCAGTCGAGTGCTTCCAGGAATGGCTTGAGGCCGCCGCCGGAGAGCACGGCGATGGGGATGTTGGGACGCTTGGTGAGGCGGTCCTCAGAGATGTCGACACCGTCGATGCGGTTCAGGCGGCGGCGGAACTCCTCGCGCACGGCGTCGTCGTCGAATGGAGGGCGCTTCGCGAGGTGCTGGAAGACCACCTCGATCTTCGCGCTGCGCGGGTAGAAGACGACGGGCCAGATCCAGCCGTGGGCATCGGGGCGGTCGAGCCCGGGGATGCAGCTCGTCTCCGCCGTTCCGAAGTCGAGTTCGCCGCCCCGGCCGATCCAGTGCCGCAGGGCTTGGCCGACGAGGCCGGAGATATCGTCGCCGAGGGCGGAGAGCCGGTCCGCGAAGCGGTCCTCGGGGCTGTCACGGTCGTCGTCGGGATCTTCGGGCGCGTCCATGCCGACGAGCCTGGCGAGGTCCTTGGCGGTGAGCCGCTGGGGGGGGCGGCGGCGCCACCGGAGAAGGCCACGCCCTCGGTTTCGAGGACGTCGCGGGGTGTCGCGGCGCGATCGTCGGGCCAGCGGAACGACGATGACACCGTCCCCTCGGAGGTGAGGACGCGGTGGGCGTGCTCCAGGCCGGGCCGGGAGGCCATGTACGTTCCGACGCCGGCCGGGTTCGAGCCGATGACCGCGGCCAGGTCGCCGAAGGTCGTCCAGGAGCCGGAGGGGAGTTCGGCGAGCAGGCGCCGGAGCAGCACCCAGGTGCGGCGCTCGTCCTCGAGGTCGGACCCGCCGGGCAGCGGCGCCGGCCACAGGGACACGCAGCGTCCGGTCAGGCTCTCCGCGCGTTCCAGGATCATCGCCTTGCCCCAGCCCGGCGCGTCGGCGATCTCGCGGTTCATGCGCAGCGCGCTGGCGTCGAAGATCTCCTGCTTGCGGTGGAACGGGCTGTTGGAGAGCTTGGAGTTGTCCGCCGTCAATGTGAGGTTGCCGAGTGTGTGCAGCAGCTCCGCATGGAGCTCTGCGGGACCGTCCTCGTCGGTCACTTCAGCGGACAGGAGGTCCATCCATTCCTGCGTGACGGTCTGCGGCATCACGTGCTCGATCGTGAGCTTGGCCGCCGCGAAATCGACCGGCTCGCTTGATCCGTGGCTTTGCTCCAGCCGCTTGAGCACGAAGAAACGCTGGTTCGGGCGGCCGGACCAGTAGAACGGCCTCGTCCTGATGGCGGTGCGGAGCTGCTCGTCGGACGGCCAGTAGCGACGCTCCCCCGACAGGTAGCGGTGCACGGCATCGTCGATCGGCCGGTCCGTCTCCAGTTCCTTCGGGGCGCTGTTGAGGATCCGGTTGAGGTTGTTCGTCGGCATGCCGGCGATCATCCGGCGGACCAGGAAGCTCTCGACGTGGGACAGCCCGCGGGTGACCTCGGCCGCCGTGGCCCGCTCATGGTCGAGCAGGTCGAGCATGTGCAGGGCGATGGGGAAGGTGATCTGACCGCCCCACTCCTGCAGGCGCGTCAGGGCGGCACGGAGGTGCGCGTCCGGCTCCCGCGCCGGTTCGACCATCCGCATGAGCAGCCGGCCGCGCCGGTACAGCTCGGCGATCTCCCCTTCGAGGGCCGACTCGCCGCCCCGCTCGACGATCTCGCCGAGGCGGCGCTGCTGGGCGCGGTAGACCTCGCTCTGCTTGGCGCGGTAGTCGCCGCGGATCACGAGGTCGAGCCAGGCGAGCAGTTCGAGGTTGCCGGCGCCCAGCTCCTCCTGCATGGGCAGCCAGATCTTGGTGTAGACGCGTTCGCCGATCGTCGGCAGCAGCATGAAGACGTAGTTGCGGAGCAGGTCGGTCTGGCTGAGCTTGACGCCGGTGTTGTTGAGCGACTCGAAGATCCGGTAGACGTTGTCGCCCTGCTCGGCGGTGATCTCCACGACGGACAGTCGGCCGCGCAGGACGGTCTCCAGCCGCTTGAGCGCCGCCACGTCACCCTCGGGGTCGTAGTCGATCAGGGCCTGCTTGAAGAAGCGGTACGCGGCGCCGATGCCGTCCCTGCCTCCGGCCGTCGCCCCGCTCTCCATGCACGCGGTGAAGGCCTCCCGGTCGGCCTGGGTGGGCAGGAGCCGGAAGTGGTCGAGGCCCTCGCGGTACTCGTTGACCAGGTACTGCTTGTGAATCCGGTCGGCTTCACGGGGCGCGATCTCGCGGAACCGGTCGCGCAGTGCGCAACTCGCCAGCATCAGCGTCGTCAGGCGCTGCTGTCCGTCGACGACCAGCCACCGCTGGATGTCTCCAGCCGACATCACGCCCGGCGCCAGGACGACCGAGCCGATGAAGTGCGGTGTGCGGTCCTCTCCGGCCGCGATGATCTCCGCGTGTTCGAGCACGTCCGCCCACAGCCGCGCCCATTCCCGGTGCCCCCAGCTGTAGGTGCGCTGGTACAACGGGATCTGAAACTGCTTCTCACCCTCGATGAGCTTGAAGAAGGCGACCTCGTGAGCCTGCATTACAGACCTTCCGTTGTCAGTTATAGCGTGGATGTGCGTCAGTAGAGGCGGGTGATGGTTCCGCTCTTGCCCCAGGCAGCCTCGCATTATCGCCGGGTCAGTGTGGGGGCATCGATCCGGGTTCCCTCTCCCCATGATCGGTATGTGACGGAATAGAGCGAGCGCACGATGCTGGCCGGCTCGAGTTCGACCGCGAGTTCGATGTCGAGGCGCTGGGGCAGATGGTCCAGGCTGGTCACCAAGGTGTAGGTCAGCTTGGTGCCGTCGGCCGAATACTGGCTGTAGAAGGGGGCTCCCGGTCCCGCGGCGAGGGGCTCGAGGCGTGCTACGCCTCGATAGGTCACCGTCTTCGCCTCTGCCTTCCGTTCGAGTGACGTCGAGTGGCGCAGGAGTGCGAAGATATTGCCTGGGGAACTGACCCAGCGGGCCTCCCTGGCCAGCCATATGTGAGGGTCGAGGTCACGTCTCTCATTGACGCCCGGCTCGAGCTGGCAGTGCTGCGGAGTTTTCCCGAGATAGATGCATCTCCCGATGAGGAATACCTGTGCGGGTGCGGAGACGCCGGTAACGCCGTCTCCGTCGCGGCTGCGCACGGTCAGGTCGTAATTGGTGGTCTGCTCTGATTGATAGTCCAGCCAACCACGGGCGACGAAGGAATCGTCTCCTTGGGCTATCGCGCCAGTTGCGGAGAACGCGGCGGTCTTGTGGGAGGCGATCGCCTGATTGACGGCGGCTTCCACCGTGGTGGAGGTGGTGGGGGGGCGCAGATGGAGGCGGACTCGCCGTCCCAGGCGCTGCGGCTGCCCGTGATTCCTCGGGCCTTGGCTTGGCGGTCGATGACGTACCGGCGCCGAGATGGGATCTGACTGCCAGCGCCGCTGCGACGACGATGAGCATGACCGCTGCCGCCATGCTGACCAGGATGAGCCTGCGGCGAGTTGTGGGACGGCGTGTCGGTTCGGTTGGGAGCCTGAGCGTGGCGAACCGGATAGTGAGGGCATCGTCGTCCGCCATCGCCAGGGCGCGGCCTTGGGCGAGGGCCTCCGGAGCGGCGATGGGGCTTTGCGCGCGTTCCAGGAGGTGGAGAAGGATATCGCGGCTGCGGGGGCGCTTGGCGGCGTCCTTGTGCAGAGCCTGGGTGACGAGGTCGCGGAGCGGGCCGGCGAGGCCGCCGAGGTCTGGCTTGCCCTTCATGATGCGGTTCATGACGGCGGGGATCGTGTCCTGGCCGTAGGGCGGGCGGCCGTTCGCGGCGTAGGCGATGGTCGCGCCCCAGGCGAATACGTCGGCGGCGGGCCCCACCGTGTCGCCCGCGAGTTGTTCCGGGGCCATGTAGGAGGGTGTGCCTATCACGGAGCTCGTCGCGGTCACGGTGGCGTCCAGGGAGCGGGCCACGCCGAAGTCGATGACTCGGGGGCCGTCCGGGCCGACCAGGACGTTGCCCGGCTTGAAGTCGCGGTGCACTACGCCCGACTGGTGGATCGCGGCGAGCGCGGTCGCCGTGCCGATCGCGAGGCGGTAGAGCGAGGGGCCGCCTTGCGTGCCGTCCTCCTGGACGAGTTCGCGGAGGGATGGGCCGTCGATGAACTCGGTGACCACGTACTGCAGGCCGTCGTCCTCGCCGACCTGGAGGATCTCGGCTGTGCAGAAGGACGCGACCTTGCGGGCGGCCGAGATCTCCTTGAGGAACGCGTCACGGGAGCCGCCGCGGTCGTGCAGGACCTTCAGGGCGACTCGACGGCCGCCGTCGTTCTCGGCGAGGTAGACGACACCCTGGCCACCCTCGCCCAGCCGTCCCAGCAGCCGGTAGCCACCGAGCCTTTCGGGGTCGCGCGAGGTCAGTGGCTTGCTCGTCGTCATGCCCGTCCGCCATGGCGGTGCGCTGGTGGAACGTGCACGCGGAGGGCCCGCCCTTCGTCGTCGCGGTGGCAGCGGATGCGCGGGGGAGCCGACGCGCCTGGTGCATGGGACGTCCAGAGCCGCACACAGGTTTACACACGATCAACGACTATGGTTGTTAATTTGATCAACACAAACTTTGCACATTGATGGAAGAAATCCTATGTTCTGGGTTACGCTCGCGTCACCGGCTGCACAGGGGTGTGGTGGTGGTGAGAGAGAGCGGGCGATCCAGGATGGGGCAAGGTTCTCGGTCTGAAGGGTGCCATGAGGGGGCGGCGCCTTTCGGGCCTCTCGTGGAATGTGGCGCCGGGCTGGCCGAGCTTGAGGAAGTGGCGCTGGCGGCGGTATCCGCCGCGGACATGCGGGACCTCCTGCGGATGAGCCCGCAGGAACTGGTTCGCGCGGTTCTGGAGGCCGTACGCCTCGGAGGTGCGAAGAAGATCCCACCAGGCGGGCCCGAACAGGTGCTGCGCAGCATGCGTCACGGGACGACGAGGCAGCGGACCAATTTGCGGTCCCTCATCGGCGGCGTCTTTGGCCACGGCTTCGTGAACGCCGACGGGCTCGACGCGGACGATTGCGTGGCGCTTCTCGACGCGGGCACCGCCGCTGACGTCCTCGCACGGGCGCCCCGTCTGCGGACACTGCTGGCCTGGGAGGCCCCCGAGACGGTCGCGCGCTGGGGCCTGGTCCGGGTGGTCAGGGAGGGCCGCCCGCTCGCCGTGGTCGCGCTCGGCCTGCTGGCGGCGGAGCCCGCCGGGCGGATGCCCGGCGCGCGGGCCATGTGGGCGGCGTGCCAGGAGGAGTATCCGGAGTTGCCCGAACGCCCCGTCACTTTTCTGGAGTTGCGGGAAGTGGCGCAGCGAGGCCCGGTAGGGACCGTCACCGCCTCTCGGCCCGAGGAACTGGCGACCGCGCTGGACGAGCTGCGCGGCCGGTTCCCGGACGCGGCCGACGCGGCAGAGAGCACCGCAGGGAGCCTGCGGGAGGGGCGCCGCCCGGATGACGGCGACCTCGCCCTCATCCAGGGGGTGGTGGCGGATTTCGACGGAATCAGGGCACGGATCGATGCCGCGCTTCCGGGGGATCACGTCGCGGAACTGTCCGCGCTCGCGGCCGCCGTGGAGACCGGGCGGCGGAGGGGGCGGGCCCTCGCGTTGCGTGGCATCGAAGGACCGGAGTTCGTGGCCGGGCTGCTGGAGGAGGTGCGGCGGGCGGCGCCCGGCGACGACGGCGGCCTCGGGCTCGCGGTCCTGGCCGAACTCATCGACGTGATGGCCGACAAGGGAGAGCAGGCACGCGGCCCGGCCCTGGCCGAACGGGCGCGCGCCGAACTGCCGGCCGGCTGGCATGGCCTGATCGATGTCGCGTTGATGGGCCGGCTCTCGGTCGCGGACGTCACGGGCGAGGTCGTGGCCCCGCCCTTGGTGGGCGGGCCGACCGTGCAGGAGGAGGTCCCCGATGTCGTGGACGTCCCCGTCCCCCGGAAGGCCCCGGAGGCTGAAGCCGTTGCGGCCGCCGTCCCGGAGCGCGGACCTCGGAACGAGGACGAGGCGCTTGCCGACGAGGTCGACCTGTCCTCCCTCGACGCCTTTCTTGAACGGGCGCTCCCGGATGACGACGAGCCGGGCGGCAACGAGCCGGACGCCACGATGCCGAGCCCGTCCGCCGAACCCGCCGGGGAGGAGCCGCGGACGCCTCCGGAGCATGCCGGCCGTGACGGTGAGTCCGGGGAGAGCGAGCCGCCCGTGTCGGTGGAGGCGGAGGCCGCCGCGCTGCGGGACGGGCGGCTCGGCCTCGCCGGGTGGCTCAGGAAGGCCGCGGGACGAGGCGACGCGGAGGTGAACGCGCGTTGGTGCGCGGCGCTCGCGACGGAGATGGCGGTGTTCGCCGGGCCGCTGTCGGCCGAGTTCGCGATCAAGTCCGGTGAGCTGGACGCCAAGGCGCTGGCGCACGATCCGGCCGGCGGGCTTCTGGCGTGGGCCTCGGCGATCAGGGCCGGGCTGGTGTATCCGGAGGCGGCGCGCCTCACCGAGAGCCTCAACGTCGTCGTGTCCGGCCATGACGTACTGAAGGAGTGCGGGGAGGCCTTCGCGCGGGCTGCGCGCGCGGGGCTGTATCTCGGTCCCGGAACCGACGGCTGGATCCGGGGCGCCGCGAGAGTCGCCGAGGCGCGGCGGGCGGCGTCGAGGGAGGCGGAGCGGCTGCTGGACCAGGCGCCGCATCGCACCAACAAACTGGCCCGTGCGACCGAGGTGTGGAAGGCGCTGCTCCAGGACGGCAGGGAAATCCACGACCTGCTGAAGCCGGCCGCGCAGGACGATCCGGCACGGGCAGGGGACGTCGCGGCGGAGGTCGTCCGGCTGCGTGGCGGCGACCGCGTCGACCGGCTGATCGACGCGACCGACAAACGGGTCAACGGTCCAAAGAAGGGCAAGCCGATCATCGCGAAGGCGCGGGCCAGGCTGCACGAGTGGATCGACGAGGCGCTCGACACCGCCGGGCGGTGGGCGGCCGCGGTCAAGGAGGGCGGCGACACCGGGGCCGGGGAGCGTGACTGGCGGGCGGGGCCGCTGCGTCAGCTGCGGGAGGCGGTCAGCGGGCGGCGCCAGGAGATCGACGTGGCGCTCGCCGCGACGGCGGAGACCGCGGGGGAGGCGGCCGCGCAGGCCGCACGGTCCCTGCTGGCGAGCGTGTTCACTCTGTTGGACGGCCGGGAGCTGCCCGGGGCCGAGCCGCCGCCGGCCCGCGTCCTCAACCGGGACCTGCTGCCCGCCGGCGTATCGCTCGACCCGCACACGCTGAAACTGGACGGCGAGGTCGGCCTGGAGGGACTGGTGTCCGTGGCGATCGCCGGGCCGCCCGACTGGGCGGCCGTGTTCGAGGCACGTGCCGCACGGCTCGACCACCGGGGCACGCAGGCGGTCATCTCCGTCCTCCAGGCGCCCGACCCCGTGACCGCGGCGCGGCTGCGGGCACGCCGGGACGACCTCGTCCGGGACGCCCGGGCGGAAAGGGACGGGCGCGTCGAGAGCATCCGCGACATGATCGCGACGTCCAGGCGGGACGGGCTGCTCACAGAAGGCCAGGAGCGCGAGGCCGAGGAGACGGTGCGGCGGCTTCGCAGTGCCGATCGGCACGACTACGACCGGATCGGCGGGGAGCTCGACGCACTCGCCGCGCGGTTGAGGTCGCAGAGCGAGGCCGCCGTCGCCGACCAGCGCGCCGTCCTCACCGAGCAGGCGGGCGGCCTCCGCGCTGCGGACGTCCAGCGCATCGAGTGGCACATCGAGGCCGGTGACCTGACGACCGCGCGGGAGTTCCTCGCCCAGCTGAAGGCCGGCAAGCACCTTCCCGAAAAGTCGGAAGAGACTGATTTCGGGCGCTTCTACCCGGCATTCCCGGACGTGTTCCACCGCCGGTCGGTGGTGACCGGGAAACGCGCCCGCAAGCAGGAGAGCAGCGGGTACATCGACGAGCTGAAGAACGCCTTGATCGCCGGCCAGGGCGTCGCCGACCCGGGCCTGGACGACCTGCTCAGCGGTGCCGGCATCGACATCGCCGCGATGCGTGAGGCGTCCCGCCGGGTCGCGGGGGAGGGGTTGCGCAAGTGGCTCAACCTCCGGGACGGCCAGGCGAAGACGGCCGGGAACATGCGGTCGCTGATCGGAGCGGTCCTCAAGATGATCGGGCTGGAGGGGACGCAGACCGACGCCGACCAGGCCCCCGAGCGGATGTGGATCGGGATCGACGATGTCCGGCACGTCGGCTCGGTGGGCGGGGCACTGCTTCCCGCGTTCGGCTCGCAGAAGAGCCCGTCGGGTGAGCGGCTGCGCCTGCTGCTGCTCTGGGGACGCCCCGCGCCGCAGCAGCTAGTCGACCTCCTCAGTGGCCAGCCGGAGGGCGAGACGGTACTCGTGTTCTACTTCGGCGTCCTGTCCGCGGGCGACCGGGAAGAGCTTGGCCGTGCCGCTCGCGGCCGTCCCGCGCCGGTCGCCGGCGTCCTGGACGACGCGGCCATCGCCTACCTGGCGTGCCGGCCGCAGGACTGGTCGGTCTCGGTCGCGCTGCTGGCGCCGTTCACGGCCACCAACCCCTACACGCCGGCCGGGGACGTGCCGGAGGAGATGTTCTACGGACGATCCGAGCAGGTCCGCAAGGTGACCGACCGGATGGGGCCGTCGTTCGTGTTCGGCGGGCGGCAGCTCGGCAAGTCGGCGCTGCTGCGCAAGGCCGAACGCGACCTGGACTCCGACCCGAACCGCACGGTGATCCTGGAGAACATCCAGACGGTCGGGAAGGTCCGGTCGATGTCGCTGTGGCCGAAGCTCGGCGACCGGCTCGCGAAGGCGGGCGTGATGCGTTCGGGGCTGGCGAGCCGCGACCAGGTGGTCGAGGCGGTGCGCGCCTGGGCCGACGCCGACGGGAACCGGCAGCTCCTGATCCTGCTGGACGAGGCCGACAGCTTCCTCAATCAGGACGCCGAGCGCGGCCGCTTCGAGGACGTCACCGCGCTGCGCACCCTCATGGAGGACACGGGCCGCCGCGTCAAGGTGGTATGGGCGGGACTGCACCAGACCGCCCGGTTCCACAGCCTGCCCAACCAGCCTCTGGCGCAGCTGGGCGAGCCCATCGCGATCGGCCCACTGGAGCCGCAGGACGCTTTCGACCTGCTCGTCCGGCCGCTCGCCACGCTCGGGTTCGTGTTCCCCGAGACGCTCGCCGCCCGCGTGATCGCCGAGGCGAACAACGCCCCCGCCCTGGTCCAGCTGTTCGCCGAGAAACTGCTCGCCCGCCTGCGGGAGACGCCGCGGCCGCTCCCGTACGGGATCACCGGCGAGGACGTGGCGGAGGTGTGGCGCGACCAGAAGCTCGTCCGCGGCTTCCAGGACCGGTTCGAATGGACGCTGAACCTGGACAAGCGGTACAAGGTCATCGCCTACACCGTCGCGCTGCACGCGCTCGGCGACGGCGCCGACGCGTCCCTCAGCGTGAAGGAGCTTCGCGAGGAGTGCCGCTACTGGTGGGCGAAGGGCTTCAAGGACTGCAGCGGCGACGACTTCCGCAGCCTGCTCGCCGAATGCGTCAACCTGGGCGTGCTCGGCGTGGACGAGGACAGGTACCGGTTGCGCACCCCGCACGTCCTGCGGCTGCTCGGCGGCGCCCGCGAGGTCGAGAACGCGCTGGAGAACGCGGGCGACTTCGACGAGCCCGACCACTTCGACGCGCACTCCTACCGGATGGCGCACAAGGAAGGCCCTGACCGCGCGCCCCTCAGCATCGGGCAGATCACCGGGCTGCTGCGTCCCGGCCGTCTCGTCCACCTGGTGGCGGGTTCGTCGGCCCTGCACGCCGAGCGGGTCGTCGCGTCGCTGGAGGCGATGCCGTCCGACCGGTCCGACCTGCGCATCGGGGTCGTCCGGCCGGGGGAGGGGACGTTCGCGAGCCGGGTGCTGCGCGCCCGCCGCCACCCCGGCCACGACGTGATCGTCGCCGACCTGCACGCGGTGCGCGACGGCGACCAGTTCGAACGGCGGTTCGCGGAGGCGCGCGAGGCGGTCGCCGACCGGTCGGGCGAGGGGACGCTCGCCGTCGTGCTCGTCGCCGGGCCCGCGTCGTCCGCGGCGTGGCTCCGGTACGCGGGCGACGACGACGTCGAGCTGGTGCCACTGCGGCGTTTCGACCCGCCGGCGATCCGGCAGTGGATGCTGGAGGACTCCCTCGGGTTCCCCGACGACGCCGGGCAGCGCGAGCTGGTCCGGCGCACGGGCGGCTGGCCCGCGCTGGTCGGACGGGTCGTCACCGCGTTCGCCGAGCACGGCGGCGACCGTGACCACGTGCTGGAGAACGTGCTGCGGCAGGTGCGTGGCAAACCTGAGATGTTCCTCAGCGATACCGGAGTGCGGGCCGACCCGTGCCTGGCCGCCGCTTGGCTGACCCTGGTCGGCGACGACGCCCGCGACACCCCCGAGGACCTCGCCACCCTCCTCACCCTCTACGGCGAGGAGGGGACGGCGGGGCTCATGCCCGGCGACCTGCGCGATCACGGCTACGACAGCGCGCACGACCTGGTGGAGGCGCTGCTGGTACTCGGCGCGCTGGAGCCGGGGGACGGGGCGCTGGCGTGCGAGCCGGTCCTCGCCGAGGTGACTCGCTGGGCGGAGGGCACGTGACCCTCACCGAGCCCGCCGTCGCCGAGGAGGCGCTCGGTCCCGTCCTGCGCGCTGTCGCGCTCGCGGTGCTCGACCGTCCGCCCGCCGTCCGCCTCCGGCCCGACCCCGGTCTCCTGGTCGAGGAGCACACCCCGATGCTGCTGTCGGCGCTCGCGCGGTCCCCTGCGCTGCGCCGCCGGGCGGCCGCACGGCTGACGGAGGCGGGCGCCGGGGACGAGGCCCGTGCGCTGGCCGTCGTCCTGCTCCATCCCGACGGCGCGGTCGTCGAGGCCGGGCTGACGTGGATCGAACGCCGCGACCGGGCCGCGGACCGCGCGAGCCGGGAGGCCGGCCGCGCCGCCCGCAAGATCGACGACCTGCGGAAACGGCTCAGGACCTCGCAGGGGCGCTTGGAATACGCGCAGCGCGACGTGCGCGAGGTCAGGCGGCTGCTCGACGACACCCGCGAGGCGCTCGCCGAACAGGAGGAACGCGCAGAGGACCTGACCCGGCGGCTCGGGATCGAGCGGCGGAGCTGGAGCGAGCCGCGCGGCCTGGCCGCCGCGCTCCTCGGCGCGCTCGAGCAACCGCCGCCGCGCCCGGCCGAGGACGCCGAGGCCCGCGATCCACGCAGTAACGCCGGTTCCGGTCCGGCACCGCCCGCTGAGCACCGCAGCGCGCACCTGGCCGCCGCGGCCCGGGCCGCCCGCCGTGACCCCGGTGAGATCCTTTCGGTGCTGCGCGCCATCGTGGACCCAGCCCCGCCGCCGGTCTCGGTGACCGCGGAACTCGGCCTGCGGGTCGTCCCGCTCGGCGGCGACACCCACATCGGCGGGTCCTGCGTCCTCGTCGAGGCCGGCGGCACCCGGATCCTGATCGACGCCGGGCTCAGGCCCGGCGACCGCGCCGAGCCGCCCCGCGGTATCGATCAGGCCCTGGACGGGCGGCTGGACGCGGTGGTCGTCACCCACGCCCACAACGATCACTGCGGCTACGTCCCCGCCCTCGTCGCCCGGCGCCCGGACCTGCGCGTGCTCGGCACGCCGGAGACCGTGGCGCTCATGCCGGTGATGTGGACGGACACGGCCAAGGTGGCGGCGGCCGGGGAACGCCGCCTGGCCCGCTGGGGCGCCGGCGCCGAGGTCCTCTACGGCCGGCGGGACGCCGAGGCCGCGGCCGGTCGCTGCGAGGAACTGGCGTTCGGCGTCCCCCGCCGGATCGGCGCGCTGACCGTCGAGCTGTTCCCGTCCGGGCACATCCTCGGCGCGGCCGGCGGTGGTGGTCCGAGCCGGGGACCGCCGTGCCGTCGTCACCGGCGACATCTCCGGCTTCCGGCAGGAGACCGTCGGCGGTTACGCCGTCCCGGAGGCCGCTCGCGCCGCCGACCTCCTGGTCATGGAGTCCACCTGCTGTACCGATGACCACGACCGGCGCGACGCGGGCGTGGACCGGCTGGTGCGCGCCGTCGCCGAGATCCACCAGGGCGGCGGCCGGGTGCTGATCCCCGCGTTCGCACTCGGGCGCGCCCAGGAGATCGCGCTGATCCTGCGGCGGCTGCTGCCCGAGGTTCCGGTCCGCGTGGACGGCATGGCCGCCGAGCTGGCCCGCGTGTTCGAGACGCTGAACCCGCGCCTGCGGATCTTCGAGGGCGCCACCGCCGTCGCCGACCGACCCGCCGAACTCGACTCCTTCCGGACCGGGGTCGTCATTTCCACCTCGGGCATGCTGAACGGCGGCCCCGCCGTCCAGTGGGCTCGCAGGATCCTGCCCGAGCCGGGTGGCGCGCTGTTCATATCCGGCTACCAGGACGAGGAATCGCCGGGCCGGGCGCTGCTCGACCTCGCCGCAACGGGCGGTACTTTCACGCTGCCCGATCACGACGGCGCGGTCACCGTCCCCGTCCACGCACGGGTCGAGACGATGCGGCTTTCGGCCCACGCCGACCGGCGGGGCCTTCTCGATATCGCCGAGGAGGTGGCGGCCCGGGAGATCATGCTGGTTCACGGCCTTCCCAAGCGTCAGCGCAGGTTCGGCGAGACTCTCCGGGTCCGCGGAGAACGCACGGCCGTCACCGGCGCCTGGAGTGCGAAGAACGCCATATAAGAAGAGGCTTGTGGGGTTTCTGGGGCTGTTGGGGTTCAAGAATTAATGGTTGGCTATTTTGGGTCTTGACAGGACTTGATTGGTGAGAGTCGTGGATTTTGGTCGCAAATCATGACAAATGTTGTTGATCAGATCAGGGGCTTGAGGGAATGGTGGGGCGGGTATAAGGCGGGCGTCACAATTCGATACGTCGCTCCGGAGTGCAGATGCGTCTATCTCGCCCCCTTCTGTCCGCTTTCGGTGCGGTGACTCTCGCCGCCGGTTCAATGGTGTGGTCCGGGGCCGCCTACGCGGCCGGGCCCCACTATGTCGCACTCGGGGATTCCTACTCGTCCGGCACGGGGGCCGGAAGCTACGACCCGGACAGCGGGGCGTGCAAGCGCAGCGCCAACGCCTACGCGAACCTGTGGGCGTCGGCGAACGCCACGGAGTCGTTCAAGTTCGTCGCCTGCTCGGGGGCGACGACCACGAGCGTCGCCAGCGGGCAGCTCGGCGCGCTCGGGTCCTCCACGACGCTCGTGAGCGTCACGGCCGGCGGCAACGACGCCGGCTTCAGCGACGTCATGCAGACGTGCGTGCTGAACTCGACCTCGACGTGCCAGAACAGGGTGGCGCAGGCCGAGGGCTACATGAGGGACACCCTGCCGGGCCGCCTCGACTCGCTGTACTCGAAGATCCGGTCCAGGGCGCCGTCCGCGCGCGTGGTGGTGCTCGGCTACCCGCGCCTGTACACGATCGTCGACTGGTGCGTGGGGCTGAGCAACGCCAAGCGCACGGCCCTCAACGGGGCCGCCGACACGCTGGCCGGGGTGACCCGCCAGGCCGCGGGCCGCGCCGGGTTCACCTGGTCCGATGTGCGGGACGAGTTCTCCGGGCACGAGCTGTGCTCCGGTGACGACTGGCTCAACGCGGTGACGATCCCGATCGAGTCGTCCTACCACCCGACCGCGCGCGGCCACCGCCTCGGCTACCTGCCCGCGATGACCGCCTCCGCCAAGACCGCCGTGAAGAACCCCGCCCGGACCGGCCTGCGGGCAGACGCGTGACGGCGAGCGCGAGGGCCATGAGCGCCGCGCTCACCCAGACGGGCGAGCGGTAGCCGAGGCCCGCGCCGATCGCGATGCCGCCGAGCCACGGGCCGGCCGCGGCGCCCACGTTGAACGCGGCGGTCGCGAAGCCTCCGGCCAGCGTCGGCGCCGCGGCGCCCCGGTCCAGCACGCGCGCGATCAGCGCGGGCCCGGTGCCGAACGCGACCATGCCCTGGACGAACACGAGCACGATCACCGCCGCCGGGTTCCCGGCCGTCAGCGCGAGGACGGCCCACCCGGCGGCGAGCGCCGTCATGCCGGTCGTGATGAGCGCGGCCGGATGCGCGTCGGCGATCCGCCCGCCGATGGTGACGCCCGCGAAGGACCCCGCGCCGAAGAGCGCGAGCAAGGCCGGCACCCAGGCGGAGCCGATGCCGGCGACGTTCGTGGCCAGCGGCGCGAGGTAGATGAAGGTGCAGAACGTCGCTCCCTGGAAGAGCGCGTTCACGGTGAGGGTGAGGACGAGGCGCCCGTCGGCCAGGGCGCGCAGTTCCCCGAGCGCGCTCGCGGCGGACGGCTGTTCCTCCGGGATCGTCCTGGCGATCGCGATGAGCGCGGGCACCGAGACGATGGCGACGGCCCAGAACGAGGCCCTCCATCCCCAGTGTCCGCCGAGGAGCGCGCCCGCCGGGACACCGGCGACGCATGCGACAGTGACGCCGCCGACGACGACGGACATGGCGCGGGCGCGGGCGGCGGGGGCGGCCAGCGCGGCCGCGGTGGCCAGGGCCACGGCCCAGAATCCGGCGTTGGCGAGGGCGGCGGCCACGCGGGTCGCGAGCAGCAGCGCGTAGTTCGTGGCGAGCGCGCCGATGACGTGGACGGCGATGAAGGCGCCCAGGAACACCAGGAGGGCGCGGCGGCGCGGCCATCGGCGGGTCAGGAGCGCCATCGCGGGCGCGCCGACCACCATGCCGACGGCGAACGCGGAGGTGAGCATCCCGGCCGCGGGGATGGACACGTGCAGGTCGGCGGCGATGCCCGGCACCAGGCCGGCCAGCATGAACTCCGAGGTGCCCTGGGCGAACACGGCCAGGGCGAGGACGTAGACGGCGAAAGGCATGGGGGACTCCCGAGTCGGCGAACAGGTCGTCTGATCGGTCGGGGGCTGTGCCTGTACGGCCGTCCGGCGTCGTCACGGAACGGCGGAGACGACGATCCGCACGCGTGATCGCGTGGGGGATCGGGTCAAAGGCGAGACAGCCCGCGTCAGGCGACCCGCTCGATCGGGGGTCGCCCGGGAGTCAGCGTCTATCCGACTCGGGGCTGGACATGGGCATCAGGCTAGCAGTCGGCCATGGCCGGGTTGACAGAACATTGTTCTAGGGTGCCAAAATAATGTTCCGTGAACGAGGTCGGTCGGGACAAGGTGCTGCGCGCGGCGCTGGAGCTGTTCGGGCGCGGCGGGGTCGCCGGGACGACCCTCAGCAGCCTCCGGGCGGCGAGCGGCGTGAGCGTGGGCAGCTTCTACCACCACTTCGCGGGCAAGGAGCAGGTCGCCGAGGCGCTGTTCATCGAGTGCCTCGCGATGTATCAGGACGCCTTCCTGGAAGAGCTTCGGGCGCATGACAGCGCGCGCGGGGCGGTGCCAGGGGTGGTGGCGTTTCATGTGCGGTGGTGCAGGGAGCATCCCGAGCGGGCGAGGTTCATGTTCACGGAACGTCCGTCCGGAAGCGCCGGGCTGGCCGATCGCAACCGGTCGTTCTTCCGTGAGGTCCGCAGCTGGTGGCGCGTCCAGGTACGGCACGGGGCGTTGATCGACGTGGACGTCGTGACGGCGTTCGTGCTGTGGCTCGGGCCCGCGCAGGAGCTGAGCCGGCTGTGGCTGAACGGCCAGAGCCCAGAGCCGGACGACGTCCAGGTCGCGTCGCTTAGCGAGGCCGCATGGCGGTCGGTGGGAGGTAATCATGGTGATTGACGCGTGGATGCAGCACGGGACGGTGCGGTTCCTCCAGCACGAGATGCTGGATTCGCTGTGGCGGTGGACCGGGCAGAAGCCTCCGGAGGAGGAGGTGCCGGTCGAGATGACGGTCGGCGCCATGGACGCCGGGGGAGTGGACGTCGGGCTCATCAGCGCTTGGTACGGCCCCGAGGGTGCCCTGGTGAGCAACGACGAGGTCGCCTCGTTCGTCGGACAGGCCCCGCCGGGGCGCCTGGAGGGCGTCGCGTCAGTGGACCTGCGCAAGCCCATGGACGCCGTCCGGGAACTGAGGCGGTGCGTGCGCGAACTGGGGTTCAAGGGTCTGCGAGTGGTGCCGTGGCTGTGGGAGCTGCCGCCCACCGACAGGCGCTACTACCCGTTGTTCGCCGAATGCGTGGAGCTGGGCATCCCCTTCTGCACGCAGGTCGGCCACACGGGCCCGCTGCGTCCGAGTGAGACGGGACGGCCGATCCCCTACATCGACCAGGTCGCGCTCGACTTCCCGGAACTCGTCATCGTCGGCGGGCACATCGGCTATCCGTGGACGGAGGAGATGGTCGCGGTGTGCCGCAAGCACCCGAACGTCTACATCGACACGTCCGCCTACACGGTGCGGAGGTATCCGCCTGAGCTCGTCCGGTACATGGTTCAGGACAGGCAGCACAAGGTCCTGTTCGGCACGAACTTCCCGATGATGACGGCGGAGCGGGCCCTCAAGGGCCTGGACGATCTGGAGCTCCCCGACGGGGCGAGGGAGGCGTTCCTGTCGGGCAACGCCAAGGACGTCTTCCACATCTAATGATCTACAACGTAAAGGCGCTCACCGGCGCAGCGTCCGGCAGGCGAGCAACCCCACCGGGACGGGTGCCCAGAAGGTGACGGCCCGGAACAGCAGGACGGCGTGCAGGGCCGGGCCGGCGGCGATGCCCAGGGCGACGAGCGCTCCGACGAGGGCGGCCTCGGTGGAACCGACGCCGCCCGGGGACGGCACCGCCGAGCCCGCCGCCGCCCCCACCAGGTAGGCGGCCACGAGCGCGAGGACGTCGCCCGGCCCCACGCCCGTCCCGGGCACCGCGAAGGCGCTGAGCGCGAACGCCAGGCCGAGCACGAGCGTGGTCGCGGCGGATCCGGCGAGGACCACCCCGAGGTCGCGCGGGCGGCGGCACAGGTCGGCGATCCCGGCGACGGCCCGTCCGACCGCCTCGGAGCGCAGCACGCGGCGCCCCCACAGCAGGGCGGCCAGGAGCAGCACCCCGGCGCCGATGAGCAGCGGGACGGGCGGGACGAGGCCGGCGGCGTGAGCGGCGTGCCGGCCCAGCGCGTCCAGCAACTGGCCGTTGCCGCCGCCGAGGCCGATGACCGCCCCCAGCAGCAGCAGGTCCGCGGGCACGCCCGCCACCTGCACGGCGGCGACGGTGACCGCGGCCTGGGGGAGCGGGAGCCCGCGGCAGACGAGATAGCGGGTGTTGACCGCCACGGCGCCGAGACCGCCCGGGGTGACGCGGTTGGCGGCCGAGGCGGTGAACTGCGTCAGCGTCGTCTGGTACAGCGGGATCGGCCGACCGGACGCGGCGCGCAGCGCCACCGCGGAGCTGACGAAGTGCAGCACGCAGAGCAGGAGGAGGACGGGCAGGAACGCCCAGCGCATCTGGCCGAACGCCGACAGGGCCGGGCGCAGCGGCCCGGCCGTCACCAGCGCCGCGGTGACACCGCAGGCCAGCAGGATCCCGGCCACGGCCCAGCGGGCCCGGCGGACCCGCGGGATGCGGGGCAGGGGCCCGGCGCGTCCGCCAAGATCGGGGAGCTTGGCGGGCGCCGCGGATTCAGCGCCGGCGGCGATCGTGTTCACACCTCATTGTTCGGCTACCTGGCTGAAGAGTATGCGACCGGCAGGCCTGATCTCCGCGAACGCCGGTGGTACCTTCGCCGCCGCGATCACCCGCGCGCCGGCCCCCGGCGATCATCACAGGAACGGAATGGTTCATTCCGGAGCAGGAAATTTTCTTGCGCGGAGCGCGGTCTTTGACTGACACCTTAGATTCTTTTCACACTATGATTGGGATCCGCTACACCGTGTGACGATCGCATGATGGGGGAGAGTGACGGCCATGACCAGCGCTCACCAGCGGCTGGGCGAACGCATCAGCCGCTTCCGGGGCACCAGGGGCGGACGCCGTCCGCCGACCGCCAAGACCCTGGGCAACCGGACGATCCTACTGACGTGTAGCGACTATCTCGCCCTCGCCGAGCATCCGGCCATCGCCGACGCCATGATCGCCAGCCTGCGGGCGGGGGACGGCGCGGTGCCGGTCCCGGGCCCGTGCCTGCCCGACGACCACCCGCAGATCGCCCTCGGCGCGGAGTTCGCCCGGCACATGGGCGCGCGGGCCGGCGTGCTGTGCCCGTCGGGCTGGGCGGCCAACACCGGGCTCATGCAGGTGGTCGCCGGGCCGGACGTCCCGGTCTACCTGGACGCCCTCGCCCACATGTCGCTGTGGGAGGGGGCGCGGACGGCCGGCGCGGAGCTCGCCTACTTCCGCCACAACGACCTCGGCCACCTGCGCCGCCGCATCGAGGTGGGCGGCTCCGGAGTGATCGCCGTGGACGCCGTCTACAGCACCGACGGCACGGTGTGCCCGCTGCCCGGACTGGTGGAGGTGGCCAAGGCGTACGACTGCCTCCTGGTGGTGGACGAGTCGCACTCGCTCGGCACGCACGGCGCCCACGGGGACGGCCTCGTCGCCGAACTCGGGCTCACCGGCCGTGTCGACTTCCGCACCGCGAGCCTCGCCAAGGCCCTGCCCGGACGCGCGGGCCTGATCGCCTGCGACCGTCCCGGCTTCGCGGACTACTTCGTCCATACCGCGCTCCCGGCCGTGTTCAGCTCCACGCTGCTGCCGCACGACGTCGCGGGCCTCGCCGCGGCGCTGAGGGTCGTGCGGGAGGGCGGCCGCCGCCGCGAGCGGCTGCGCGTCGTCACGCGGCGCCTGCGCGACGGCCTGGCCGAGCTGGGCTACCGGCTCGTGGAGTCCGACTCGCAGATCATCGCGCTGGAGGCGGGCTCGGAGGCCGACGCGACGCTCATGCGCGACGCCCTGGCGGTCCGCGACATCTTCAGCGCGGCGCTGTTCCCGCCCACCGCCTCGGTGGGACGCACTCTCGTCCGTCTCTCCGCCCACGCGGGGTTGAGCGACGACGACGTGAACCGGGTCCTCGCCGCCTGCCGGGCCCTGCGCCCCCGGCTGGCCGAGCAGGCGGCCGCTCCGGCGGGCTGACGGCCGGTGCTCAGGCCGCGGGCTGGTACCTCTCGCGGCGGGTGTGGGCGCCGATGTAGCGGAGCATGCTGCGCAGGGCCCAGTGGTTGATGCCGGTCGGCATCATGCGGTAGCCCTGCCGGTTGGCCATGGCGAGGGCGGCGAACTGGGCCTGGTCGAGCGGCGTCCAGGGGATGTCGAAGCGCTGCCGGACGATCGTGGGCAGGCAGCCGAAGGTGAGCAGGCGCAGGGGACGTTCGATGACGAGGCGTCCGGCGCGGTCGAGGCGCGGGCCGCCGACGGGCAGGACGGCGATGGTGTCCGAGCCGTGCTTGGCGATCTCCAGGGCGCGGGCGGCGGCCGGGGTCAGTTCGAGCTGCTTGGTGCAGACGTGCCAGAACTTGGACTGGAAGGACGCGTAGTCGGCGGGGACGGGACGCATGCTGACGCCGTAGCGGGAGTACCAGGTGACGGTTTCGGCGTACATCTGCTCGTGGTCCTCGGCGGTGAGGGTGCCGGGGTGGAACGTCTCGGCCGCTTTGAAGATCTCCCAGGTGAACGTGGCGTGCGCCCACCAGAACGTCTCGGGTTCCAGGGCGTGATAGCGGCGCGCGTGCTCGTCGACGCCGCCGATGGCGCGGTGCAGGTCGCGGATGGTGCGGGCGCGGGAGTCGCCGTCCGGGGTGAGGATTGTCGCCCAGATCTGCGGGATGGAGCGGTGGATCCGGTCGAACGGCGCGTCGAAGAAGGCGGAGTGCTCGTTGACGCCCGCGCCGATGCCGGGGTGCATGAGCTGCATCAGCCCGGCGGCGGCGCCGGGGAGGAGGGAGCGCATGTCGGCGGCGTGGCGCCACAGCAGCGTGTCGGGGCCGAGCGGCGCGCTGGGGATCGTGCGGGCGCCCGTGTGGGAGCCCGTGTGGGCGCCCGTGCTGGCGCTGGTGTAGGCGTCGGCGCGCGGGGTCGGGCGGGCGGCGGCCGTGACCACGG